>NZ_KI912608.1:1483581-1783581 GCF_000519265.1 Desulfonatronum lacustre DSM 10312 | reverse complement strand
ACCGGCTGGTGGCCCAGGTGGAAGACATTGTCATGGAATACCCGGACATCAAGTTTGTGATCGGGAACATCGGTTCCGCCGGGGGCGATCCCTTCGCCGCGGGCGGACCGGGAACGCACCTGAGCCGGGTGGCCCTGGACTTCGTGGATTTCCACGATCGCGCCCAGTCTTCCACCAAGACCCTGGACGATATTCGCGAACGCCTTCTGGCGACCATTGCCGGGGCCGAGGTCCAGGTGGAAAAGGAAGAAGGGGGGCCGCCCACCGGGCCGCCGGTAAACATGGAGATTTCCGGGCGGGACATCCGGGTCCTGGGCGAACTGTCGGCCCAGGTTCGCCGGACTATTCGGGATATCCCCGGACTGGTGGACCTGAAGGACAATTTCGTTCAGGGCAAGCCGGAGATCCGAATCAACATCGACAAGGAAAAAGCAGCGTTGATGGAGCTGGACGCCTACACCATCGCCTATACGGTCAAGGCGGCCATCGGCGGGGTGCGGGTGGGGGTGTTGCGCGACGACCGGGACGAGTACGACATCACGGCCCGGCTTCCGGAGGAGGCCCGAAACTCCCTGGAGTCCCTGAAGCGACTGACCATTTCCGGGCCCCAGGGCGAGCCCATCCCGCTGACCAGCGTGGCCGAAGTGGAACTGGGCAGCGGCGTGGGGGACATCATGCGCCTGAACCAGCGCCGGGTGGTCACGATTTCGGCCTCGGTCTCCGGGCGCCTGGCCAACGACGTGCTGGAGGACATCGAGCGGCTTCTGGCCGGTTTTGAATGGCCTCGGGGGTATTCCTACCAGTTCACCGGAGAGCAGGAGGAGCAGGCCAAAGCCCAGGAGTTCCTGAGCAAGGCCTTTGTGGCGGTGATCTTCCTGATCTTCCTGATCCTGATCACCCAGTTCAATTCCATCATCCCCGGGCTGATCATCCTGGCCGCGGTGCTCTTCTCCCTGATCGGCGTGTTCTTCGGGCTGTTGGTCACGGGTACGGCCTTCGGGATCATCATGACCGGGATCGGCGTGATCAGCCTGGCCGGAGTGGTGGTGAACAACGCCATCGTGCTTATCGACTACTACATGCAGCTTTTGGGGCGGGGCATGGAACGCACCGAAGCCCTGCTCCGAGCCGGGATGGTTCGGTTCCGACCGGTGATGCTCACGGCCGTCACCACCATCCTCGGCCTGATGCCCATGGCCACCGGCGTCAGTTTCGACTTTAAGAGCCTGACCTGGAGCATCGGCGGCGAGTCGGCCCAATGGTGGGGCCCAATGGCCGTGGCCGTGGTCTTCGGCCTGGCCGTGGCCACGCTGTTGACGTTGATCGTGGTGCCCGTGCTCTGCTCCCTGTCCAAAAGCCTCCCGGGAACGGCCCTGGGGTTGCATGGGGGCAAGGACCGGGAGCCGGCGTGACGCCGACGGTGCCTGGCACGTCCGGTGTGTCCGGTATCTTCCACATTGGATGTTGAGCAACCAATTTAGAACATGATTGCATAACTTTTTCCGGCATGGCATGGTTGATTCCCGATCTTTTCGATCGGTTTGGCCGTCTCAAACGCGGAGCAGGCCCGCCATGCCTCCCTCTTCCTCTCCGTCTTCCTCTCTCGGCGCGGACCATGTCGGCGCCTTTCTCCTTTCGTCGATGTTCATTCGCGGGGGCGACTCTCAAACCGCCTTTATCCGTCACGTGAGAGCCCATTTCAAAGATCAAGGGACAACGACATGAATCCGCAAGCTATACTTTCCTCTTTGACCTTGAACCGGCTGGCCCTGACGGCAGCGATCATCTGGCTCGCCGTGCTGGCGGCCTCCCTGGCCTGGAATTGGCCTCACGGCGGCCATGCCGCGCTGGTTCTGACGCATCTGCTGCTTGGCGTCCTGGGCTTGGCGGGCCTGAGGATCGGTGGGCGGCTGTTGCGCCGGAGCGATATGCGGCTTCGGGAGAGTGAGGCGTTGCTGAGCAGGTCGCAGCGCCTCGCCCAACTCGGCAGTTGGACGCTTGATTTGAACACCACCCAATTGACTTGGTCGGACGAAGTCTACCGCATATTCGGCTGCGAGCCCCAGGAGTTTGCAGCCACCTATGAAGCCTTTCTTGATTTCGTGCACCCTGACGATCGGGCGGCCGTGGACGAAGCTTATTCAGGATCGTTGCGGGAAGGAAGGGATAGTTACGAGATCGAACACCGGGTTGTTCGCAAAGATACAGGCGAGGTTCGCCATGTCCAAGAGCGTTGTGTTCACGAACGCGGTGTTACCGGAAGCATCATTCGATCCATCGGCATGGTTCATGACATCACCGACCGCAAGCGGGCCGAGGAACGGTTCCGTATGTTGTCCAGGGCCGTGGAGCAAAGTCCCGCCAGCATCGTCCTGACCGACCTGGAAGGCACGATCGAGTACGTCAATCCGGCGTTCTCCAAAGTTACGGGCTACGCTTTGGAGGAGGTGATCGGCCAGAACCCGAGGGTGTTGAAGTCTTCGGACAAGAGTCCGGAGGAATATCGGGGAATGTGGGAGGCTCTGACTTCGGGCAAGGAGTGGCGCGGCGAGTTCAAGAACATCCGGAAAAACGGCGAAGTCTATTGGGAATCCGCTTCCATCTCGCCGATCTTCGACGAGCGGGGTCGGACCACCCACTACATCGCGGTGAAGGAAGACATCACCAGTCGCAAACGGATCGAACAGCAAACGGAAATCCGGCTCAGGCTGGTATCCTCTTCCTTCGATCACACATTGGCCGAATTGATGGTCAAGGCACTGGACGAAGTTGAACGGTTTCTGAACAGCTCCATCAGTTTCCTGCATTTCGTGGAACCGAATCAAAAGACCCTGTCCTTGCAGCAGTGGTCCACGGCGACGAAGGAACGTTTCTGCAATGCGCCTGGCCAAGGTCTGCACTACGACATCGACCGGGCCGGGGTCTGGGTGGAGTGCGTCCGGGAGCGCAAGGGAGTGGTCCACAACGACTACGCCTCCCTGCCGCACAAGAAAGGGTTGCCGGACGGCCATGCCGAGGTGGTTCGGGAAATGGTCGTTCCCGTGATGCGCCATGATGCGGTGGCGGCCATCATGGGCGTGGGCAACAAGCCCGTGGACTACACCCGGGAGGATTTGGACGCCTTGATATTTTTGGCCGACGTGACCTGGGAAGTCATTGCCCGCAAGCAGGCCGAGGATAAATTGCACCAGATGGTCGATGAGATGGAACTGAAGAATCAGGAACTGGACGCGGCCCTGATCAAGGCGGAGGCGGCTACTCGGGCCAAAAGCGAATTTCTGGCCAATATGAGCCACGAGATTCGCACCCCGATGAACGGCGTGATCGGCATGACCGAACTGCTTTTGGATACAGGTCTGACCGAAGAGCAGCGCCGCTATACCGAAACCATCCAGACCAGCGGCGCGGCCCTTCTGAGCCTGATCAACGACATTTTGGATTATTCCAAGATTGAGGCCGGGCGGGTCAGCATGGAGCTGCTGGACTTCGACTTGCAAAACCTGATGGACGACATCGCTTCCGTCATGGCTCTGCGAGCCCACGAGAAAGGCCTGGAATTCATCTCCTCCATCCATCCCGACGCCCCCACCCTTCTTCGCGGCGACCCCGGAAGACTGCGCCAGATTTTGACGAACCTGATCGGAAATGCGGTGAAGTTTACGGAGAGGGGGGAAGTTGTGGTGATGGTGGAGAGGCAGGAAGGAAATGCTGGAATGCTGGAATGCTGGGATGCTGGAATTGATGAAATGACTGATGGAATACCGGATGGTGGCGTAGGGGCGAAAAATCTTTCGCCCAACGATGTCACGCCAAACGCAACACACCCCGACCCTACCACGTATCCAACCGTGAACCGTGAACCCTTGGACCGTGAACCGATGAACCCTGAACCCCGGACCGTGAAGCTGCGCTTCACGGTCCGGGACACCGGCATCGGCATCCCCAAGGACAAGATCGATCTGCTTTTCGACAAGTTTAGCCAAGTGGATGCGTCCATTACCAGGAAGTTCGGGGGCACCGGGCTGGGATTGGCCATTTCCAGGCAATTGGTGGAAATGATGGGCGGAGAAATAGGGTTGAGCAGCATGCCGGGTCAGGGTTCGGAGTTCTGGTTCACGGCCCGGTTCGGTGTTCAAGAGGCGACGGACGAGGCTCTGCCCGAGGCCGTGGAGAATCTGACGGGGCTGCATGTTCTCGTGGTGGACGATAACGCCACCAACCGGGAAATCCTTATGAAGCAGTTTACGGCCTGGGGGATGCGGCCCCAGGCCGTCGAGGGCGGGGAAGAGGCCCTGCGGGCCGCGGCTGAGGCCCATGACCGGGCCGATCCATACGATCTGGCCATTGTGGACTTTCAGATGCCGGGCATGGACGGCGGGAGTCTGGGGCGGCTGCTCAAGGCCGATCCACGGTTTCGGCCCATCCCTCTGGTCATGCTCACGTCTCTGGGGCGGCCCGGTGATGCCCGCCTGTTCGCGGACCTGGGCTTTGCCGCCTACCTGAACAAACCGGTGCGCCAATCCGAGATGTACGACACTCTGGCCCTGGTCATGGCCGACACGGGAGAGCGATCTGCCTCCAAGCCGATCATCACCCGCCATTTGGCGCGGGAAATCCAGCGCCGCCAGGCAGCCTGTCCGCGTTTCATCGGCCGGGTCCTCGTGGTCGAGGACAACCCCGTGAACCAACAGGTGGCCCTGGGCATGCTCAGGAAATTCGGCCTTCATGTCGATACCGTTTCCAACGGCCTCCACGCCCTCCACGCCCTGCAAACCACCCCCTACGACCTGGTGCTCATGGACGTGATGATGCCGGAGATGGATGGGTTGGAGGCGACGAGAAGGATAAGAATTCAGGAGTCAGGAGTCAGAAGTCAGGAGTCGGAAGACAAAGGACAGAGTTCCGATCCTCAGGCCTCAGGTTTCAGCCCTCATCCCTCCCGGCGAACGCCGGTGATCGCCATGACCGCCGGGGCCATGCCGGAGGATCGGGAGCTGTGTTTCGAGGCCGGTATGGATGATTTCGTGGCCAAGCCGGTGAACCCGGATGAATTGGCCCGGGTGCTGGGAAGGTGGCTGGGAAGAGAGAGAAGTCAGGAGTCAGGAGTCAGAAGTCGGGAGGGGAAAGAAGGGGGTGGCGAGCGGGAGGCAAAGGAACGGACAGGGGAGGGCGCGGCTCCGCCCGTGTTCGACCGCGTCGCGTTTCTGGATCGTTGCATGGGGGATGAGGACCTGGTTCGGGATGTGCTGAAGTTGTCCCTGGAAAACATGCCCCGGCACATCCGGGAACTCCAGACGGCCCTGGATGCCGCCGACGCCCAAGCCGCCCGTATGCAGGCCCATACCATCAAGGGCATGGCCGCCAATCTGAGCGCGGAGGCCCTGCGGGCACTGGCCAAGGAAATGGAAGACGCGGCCGAAGGGAGGGACTTGGATGCGGTTGCGGCGAGGATGGGAGCGTTGGTGGAAGGATTTGAGGAATTGCGCATGGTGTTGGTATAGGGGGAAAGATGTCCACTTTTGTGAAGGATTTTACGGAGGCCTTGCTGGCTGTGGACAAGCAGGCGGCCCGGGAAGTTTTGGCCCGCGCCCAGGCCATGGGCCTTTCGGCGGGTGATGTTGAATCCACCGTGGTGCAGGCCCTGGAAATCATCGGCAAGGAGTGGGAGACCGGTGAGGCGGCGCTTTCCCAGGTCTATATGAGCGGGAAAATCTGCGAGGAACTGATGGCGGGCGTGATGGCCCACAAAGAAGGCGCGGCGAAAATTCCGGGGCGTTGCGCCATCGCCGTGCTCAACGATCACCACATGCTGGGCAAGCGGATTGTTCTCTCGTCGTTGCGCCTTGCGGGATTCGACATTGATGACTGGGGTCGCATGGAGATCGACCCGTTGGCCACGGACGCGGTTGACCATGAACTTGATGCGTTGCTGGTGTCCACGTTGATGCTTCCCTCGGCTCTGGCCGTCAAGGACTTGAAAAAGCGTCTTCAGGAGCTGGGGTTCAGGGGAAAGCTCTTGGTGGGCGGCGCGCCGTATCGTCTGGACAAGCAGCTCTGGAAAGAGGTCGGCGCGGATGCCACCGCCGGCAATGCCAGGGAGTCCATTCAGGTATTAACCACCCTACTCGGAGGTCGTTCATGAGCCCCATGACATCCATGCAGCGGGTGCTGACGGCCCTCTCACACCGGGAACCGGATCGCGTCCCCCTGTTTTTATTGCTCACAATGCACGGCGCCAAAGAGATGGGATTGGGAATCCGGGAATATTTCAACACCGCGAGGAATGTGGTTGAAGGCCAGTTGCGGCTCCGGGAGAAATTCAAACACGACTGCCTGTACACGTTTTTCTACGCCGCGGTTGAGGTGGAGGCTTGGGGCGGCGAAGTCATCTACCGTGATGACGGCCCTCCCAACTCGGGGCAGCCCCTGATCGGCTCACCGGAAAGAATCAGGCAATTGTCCGCACCCGATGTCCGGAACACGCCATGCCTGCGCAAGGTTCTGGACGCCATCGCCGGGCTCAAGGCACAGGTTGGCGACACCGTGCCGATCATCGGGGTTGTCATGTCTCCTTTTTCCCTGCCGGTCATGCAGATGGGCTTTGCTCCCTACCTGGATTTGCTGCATGAGCGGCCGTTGGAATTCGAACGGTTGCTGCTTCTGAACGAGGCCTTCTGCGTCGAGTGGGCCAATGCCCAATTGGACGCCGGCGCCACCGCGATTTGCTATTTCGATCCGATGTCTTCACCGACAATGGTTCCCAGAACAAAATATCTGGAAACCGGATTTCCGTGCGCCAAGCGAATGCTGGCGGCCATCAAAGGGCCGGTGGCCATCCATTTTGCTTCAGGGCGTTGCCTGCCCATCGCGGACCTCGTGTCCCGGACCGGCGCGGCAGTGGTTGGCGTCAGCAACGAGGAAGACCTGGCTGAAACAAAGTCGGCCTTCGCCGGAAAGGCAAGCATTCTCGGCAATCTCAATGGCTTGGCCATGCGCGGATGGGATCCGGCCAAGGCTGAGCGCAACGTGCGCCGGGCCGTCGCAAAGGCCGCTGCGGGCGGTGGTTTTCTCCTCGCGGAGAATCACGGAGAAATTCCCTTCCAGGTTCCGGACGATGTGTTGCATGCCATTGGGGAAGCGACCCGGAAGTGGGGCCAGTACCCCATCCGATTGGACATCCATGATTGATACCCTGCATCTGATTTGCTGCGCCAACCTCTCCGAGGAAGTCGCCGCGGTGCTGAACGCCCTCGACGCTCCACCACTTTTTCAGACCCACGTCGTGCCGTGCTTCTGTCACAAGCCGGTCACGCCCACGCTTCCTGAACTGCTCGCTGAATGCGGCCTGGATTTCGAAGCAGCCGGGCGCGGCATACTTTTACTTGGAAGGCCTGGGGCCCTGACCGCCGGGTTGACCGAGCCGTATCCCCATCTCCGGACACGTGCCCACGGGCAGTGCCTTGAGCTGATCATCCCCCCGAAACTCCTGGCGCATCTTCAGGCCCACGGAGCGTTCACGGTCTCCGCCGGCTGGCTTGCAAACTGGGAGCAGGTGATGCGGGACTGGAAGGCGGACGCGCCGACAGCCCGGATGATGTTCCAGGAATCAGCAAGGGAAGTCGTGCTGTTGGACACGTTCGGAAGGCCCGAAGACAAGGCGCGACTCCATGCGTTTGCCGGATACGTCGGCCTGCCCGCGGTGGTTCTTCCTGTCGGCCTGGACTACCTGAAATCCTGCATTGGGCAGGAGCTGGACCGGTGGAAGCTGGAAAAAGCGGCCAAGGAGCATGCGCGCAGCAAGCGATCGACCAGCGAGTATCTCATGGTCATGGATATGATCAGGGAGCTGACCCAGTCGCTTAACGAGGAGGACACCAGGAAGAAAATCGTGGCTATCCTGGAAATGCTGTTTGCACCGCGTCGAGTGCGGTTGCTGGCCCCGGATCAGATGACCGTGGAAATGCAGCCCACTCCTCATCAGCGTTACTGGAACGACTCCCTGAGAGGTTTTTCCATCCCGATTGTTCATCAAGGCCGGATACTGTGCGGCGTGCAGTGCGAGTGTCTGCAATTTCCTGAGCATAAGGACCGATACGAGCAATTGCTCATCCTGCTGGTGGACATCTTCGGTCTTGCCCTCAACAACGCGCGCATCCACGAGGAATTGAGGCAAAAAGCCGAAGAAATGGCGAAATTGCAAAAAATGGCCGAGGTCGCGAATCAGGCCAAAAGCGAATTCCTGGCCAATATGAGCCACGAGATCCGAACCCCCATGAACGGGGTGATCGGGATGACCGGACTGCTCATGGATACGGATCTGACCGACGAGCAGCGCCGCTACGCTCAAATCGTGCAAGCCAGTGCTGAAGCTTTGTTGACGATCATCAACGATATCCTGGACTTTTCGAAAATCGAAGCCGGTCGGCTGGATATCGAGAACATCCATTTTGACCTGGAGGCCATGCTCAAGGGCTTCATGGGTATGATGACCGTCAGGGCGGATGAAAAGAATCTGAAACTGATCTGGACCATAGCCCCGGACGTCCCCACCCACCTCCGTGGAGACCCCGGACGCTTGCGCCAGATATTGATCAATCTGGTGGGCAACGCGGTGAAGTTTACGGAGCAGGGCGAGGTCGTGGTGAGGGTTGAAGAGGTCGGGGAAGGGGTTCACGGTTCACGGTTCAACGGTTCAGCGGTTGAAGAAACGGCGGTTGACGGTGCTGATGCAGGGGCGCACCGCGGTGCGCCCGGCGGCGTCGCGCCCAATGCACCCTCTCCCGACACCACCACGGCCCCAACCGTGAACCGTGAACCGTTGAACCGTGAACCCTTCGACCGTGAACCCCGGACAGTGAAGCTCCGCTTCACTGTCCGGGACACCGGCATCGGCATCCCCGAGGGCAATATCGATCAACTCTTTGACAAGTTCAGCCAGGTTGATGCTTCCATAACCCGTCGATTCGGGGGGACCGGTCTGGGGTTGGCCATATCCCGGCAACTGGTGGAAATGATGGGCGGCCGGATCGGCGTCCACAGCGTGGCCGGCCAGGGCTCCACCTTCTGGTTCACGGTCTGCTTGGACCTGGCAAATCAAGAAGACAAGGGGTGCTTTGACGACGAAGGTCTCCACCCTGTCCCATGCGAACCTCTTCATTTCGGCCGCACCATCGCGCGCATCCTCCTGGCCGAGGACAACCTCGTGAACCAGCAGGTGGCCCTGGGCATGCTCAAGAAATTGGGCCTGCATGCCGATATCGTATCCAACGGCCGCGAAGCCCTCCACGCCCTGCAAACCATTCCCTACGATTTGGTGCTCATGGATGTGCAGATGCCGGAGATGGATGGGCTTGCCGCGACAAGGGAGATCAGAAGATTAGAGAATGATGCAGGGATTCTGGAATGCTGGGATGCTGGAATTGAAATCCTCAGCACGGATACCGGTACTTCAGCGTCAATATATTCCAAAATTCCAGCATCCCAGCATTCCAGAATCCCCATCATCGCCATGACCGCCGGGGTTCTGCCGCGGGATCGGGAGCAGTGCTTTGAGGCCGGGATGGATGATTTCGTGGCCAAGCCGGTGAATCCGGAAGAGTTGGCCCGGGTGCTGGGGAGGTGGCTGGGAAGAGAGAGAAGTCAGGAGTCAGGAGTCAGAAGTCAGGAGGAGAAAGAAGGAAGTTGCGAGCGGGAGGCGAGGGAGCGGACAGAGGAGGATGTGGCCCTGCCCGTGTTCGACCGCGGCGCGTTTCTGGATCGGTGCATGGGGGATGAGGACCTGGTTCGGGATGTGCTGAAGTTGTTTCTGGACAACATGCCCCAACGCATCCAGGAACTTCAGGCGGCCCTGGACGCTGGCGACGCCCCCGCGGTCCGCATGGCGGCGCACACCATCAAGGGCATGGCCGCGAATACCGGCGCGGAGGCCTTGGGAAACCTTGCCGAGGCGATGGAACTCGCGGCCATGGCCGAGGACCTGAAGGCGGTTCGGGAATGGATGGACGAGTTGGAGGACCGGTTTGTACGAGTGAAAGCGGCGATTGGCTAGCGGCGACAATCTCAACCGAAGGAGAAGACCGATGAAGAACATCAAACTGGGTGTGAAACTGGTCGGCGGGTTTGTCGCCGTGGCCCTGATCGTGTTCGTGGTGGGGGCGTTTGGCTGGTGGGAGGCGCGGAAGCTGGGGGGGCATGTCAATGAAATCGGGCAGGTTCGTTTGCCGAGCATTGAATCGTTGCTGGAAGTGGAACTGGCCATCGAGGAAATGCTGGTCGCCCAGCGCACGCTGATGGTCGAGTTCTTGGACATGGAGCAGCGGCAGCGCCAACTCGGGCATTTTAATGAGGCCCGGGCGGAATTGCACAGGAAGTGGGAGTATTTCAAGACCCTTCCGGCCACGGCCGAGGAGGACCGGCTTACGGCGCAGATCGAACGGGAACTGGCCGACTGGGAGGCGCGGAATACCGAATGGCTGGAGCTGATGCGGGAATTTCATGCCCTGGGGATTCTCGATCCCGGCAATCTGATGGAAAATTTACAGCTGTTTCGGGGTGACCACTATCAGGTCGAGGTGCGGGCGGCCAACAGCATTTTTGACCAGGAGGAGTTTTCCGGCGGGGATGATCCCACGGCCTGTAATTTCGGGCGCTGGCTGAGCGAGGTGCGCTTTGAAAATCCGCAACTGGTCAGCATTCTCCGGGAGATGCAGGCCCCGCATAACCGCTTTCACCAGACTGTGGGCCAGCTCCAACAGGCTGTCCGGACCGGCAATCTGACCGAGGCACAACGCTTGTTCCAGTACGTGCTGCAGCCCGCGGCCGAGGAAGTCTTCCGGTTCTTTCACCAGTTGATTGAAATGGCCGAAGAGGTCAACGCCCTGCGGGATCGGAGCAACACCCTGGTCATGGGGCCAATCTACGCGGAGGCCCGGGATGTCATGGAAATGCTCGATCAGCTTGTGCACATCAACGAGGATATCGCCGGTGAGGCCGTGGTTGAGGCCGCGGCCGACGCGGCCATGGCCCAGATTGTGGCCATTGCCGGGATCGTCATTGGCGTGATTCTGGCCCTGGCCCTGGGCACCCTGCTGACCATGGCCATCACCCGACCCGTGAACAAGGGGGTGCGGTTCTCCGAAGACCTTTCCGAAGGCGATCTGGACGCTCATCTGGACGTGGATCAGAAGGACGAGATCGGTGTCCTGGGCAGGGCCATGCAGGACATGCAGGCCAAGCTCCGGGAGATCGTTGGCGAGGTGAAGGCGGCTTCGGAGAACGTGGCGTCGGGCAGCGAGCAGCTTTCAGCTTCGGCCGAGCAGATGTCCCAGGGGGCCACGGAGCAGGCCGCGGCTGTGGAAGAGGTCTCTTCGAGCATGGAAGAGATGACCGCGAACATCCGTCAGAACGCGGATAACGCGGCCCAGACCGAGAAGATCGCCCTGCAGGCGGCCAAGGACGCCCAGGAAGGCGGGCAGGCCGTGTCCCAGACCGTGACGGCCATGAAGCAGATCGCGGAAAAGATATCCATCATCGAGGAAATCGCCCGGCAGACCAATTTGCTGGCCCTGAACGCGGCCATTGAGGCGGCCCGGGCCGGAGACGCGGGCAAGGGCTTCGCGGTCGTGGCCGCCGAAGTGCGCAAGCTGGCCGAGCGCAGCGGCTCCGCGGCCACGGAGATCAGCGAACTGTCCAGGTCCAGCGTGCAGGTGGCCGAGCAGGCCGGGGAAATGCTGGTCAAGATCGTTCCGGATATCCAGCGTACCGCGGAATTGATCCAGGAGATCAACGCCGCCAGCCGGGAGCAGAGCATCGGCGTGGAGCAGATCAACAAGGCCATCCAGCAACTGGACCAGGTCATCCAGCAAAACGCCTCGGCAGCCGAAGAAATGGCCTCCACTTCCGAGGAACTCTCCAGCCAGGCCGAGGAACTCCAGGCCACCATGGCCTTCTTCAAGATGAGTGGGTCCGGATCAGGGTCGAGGAAACAACAGCAGCGCAAGCCCCAACCCGGCAACCTCATGGTCCCGGCCCGCAAGGCCGTCCCGGCGAAAACGCAGAACCAAGGCGGCCTGGCCCTGGATATGGGTGGGGATGATGAGTTTGAGAAGTTCTGAGTGAGAGGTTCACGGGGTAATTTGTAGGGGCGCACCTGTGTGTGCGTCCCATCCGGATTAACGCGATAGATCGCATGGACGATATTTGCACGGGCGGTCAGGCATCACATAATTATTGAACAATGCAGGAACGGTCGGCCACCCGCAAGGGCGGACACATAGGTCCGCCCCTACCGCGTCTCGTGATTCCATCTCCGCTGAACCGCTGAACCCTTTCATCCTTTCCGGAGGAAACATGGATGACAAATTGAGTACGACACTCCGACAATACCTGACCTTTACCCTGGACAAGGAACTCTACGCCATGGACATCGCCAAGGTCCGGGAGGTGCTGGAGTACACGGAGATCACCCGTGTGCCCCGGACGCCGGAGTTTCTGCGCGGTGTGATCAATGTGCGGGGGCGGGCCGTGCCCGTGGTGGACATGCGGCTGAAGTTCGGCATGAGCCGGACCGAGCCCACGGTGAACACCTGCATTATCATCAGCGAGGTGGAACTGGACGGGGAGGCCACGGTTCTGGGGGCCTTGGCCGATTCGGTTCAGGAGGTCTTCGACCTGGAGCCGGATCAGATCGAGCCGGCCCCCCGGCTGGGCGCCCGGATCAATTCCGAGTTCATCGAAGGCATGGGCAAACAGGGTGAGGATTTCATCATCATCCTGAACATCGACAAGGTCTTTTCCGCCGAGGAACTGTCCGTGGTCATGAATACCGGGGACAAGGAGGCGCTTGCGGCGTAGGACAATCTCCGGGCATACAAAAACACTTATCAGGGGCGACCTGCCGGTCGCTCCTGTCCTCTACACTCTTGTTTCCCGATGGGAGCCGATCATGCCGCCAACGCCATCCACTGATACCGCCATCCGTCCGGGTTTTTCGCCTCAGGACATCCTGGATCACGCCCCCATCGGCATTTTCACCTCCACGCCCGAGGGGCGGTTCCTCTCCGTCAATCCGGCCTTTGCCCGGATGTATGGCTACGAGTCCCCGCGGGCCGTCATTGAATCCTTCACGGATATCGCCAGGCAGCTCTATGTCGATTCGGAAGATCGGGATAATTTTGTGCGACAGTTGGAGAGCACCGGGGAGGTGGTCAATCAGGAATGCCGGATGCGGCGACGGGACGGCACGGTTTTCTGGGTGTCCAGGAATGCCCGCGCGGTGCGGGATGAGGATGGCCGGGTCGTTGCCTATCAGGGGTTTACAATGGATGTTACGGAGCGGAAACAGGCCGAGGCCAGGGCCTTGAGCAACGCCAACTTCCTGAATTCGCTCCTGGAGACCGTCCCGATCGCCGTGTTCCACAAGGGCAGGGAGGGGCGCTATCAAGGGTTCAACAAGTCGTTTGAGGATTTTTTCGGAACGAGCAGGGAGGCCCTGATCGGCAAATCCGTTTTCGACATCAACCCGCCTGCTCTTGCGCAAATCTACCATGCCAAGGATCTGGAGCTGTTCGAGAACCCTGGAACCCAGGTTTACGACTCCAAGGTGGAAAATGCCCGGGGCGAAGTGCGGGACGTCATCTTTCACAAGGCTGCCCTGACCGACGAGCACGGGGTTGTTACCGGCCTTGTCGGCGCTGTCCTGGATGTGACCGAGCGCAAACGGGCCGAGCAGGAGCTACGGGAGAGCGAGGAACGCTTTTATGTTCTTTTCAAGGAAAACCCTGATCCGCTCACCATATGGCGCTTGGACGACAGCCTGTACGACGCCAACGATGCGGCGTGTCGGCTTTTGGGTTACACACGGGAAGAATTGCTGAAAATGAAGTTGCCGGACATCCAGGCACCCTCGGTCCGCGGCCGGGCAGGTTACACCATCCACGAGGAATTGATCATATCGTCCTTTGAAGGGTTGGATCTGCATAAGGACGGCACGGAAATTCCGGTGGAGGTCGTCACCGTCCGGATCCAGTTGCATGGCCAAACGTACGCTCTGTCTGCAACCCGGGACATCACCGAACGGAAGCGAGCGCAATCGGCCCTGGCCCAGGCCAAGGAGCAGGCCGAGGCGGCCAACAAGGCCAAATCCGCGTTCCTGGCCAACATGTCCCACGAAATCCGGACGCCGTTGAACGGGATCATGGGCATGATGCAGCTCTTGCGGACCACTTCTCTCGATCCCGAGCAGGCCGAGCAAGTCGATCTGGCTGTCACCTCGGGCAACCGCCTGACCCGTCTGCTCTCGGATATTCTGGACCTTTCCAGGGTTGAGGCGGGAATGCTGGTCCTGGGAGAAGCGGCATTCCGGGCCCGGGATGTCTGCGATTCCATTGCGGACCTGTTCTCCATTCCAGCCAGAGACAAGGGGATTGCCCTGGAGTGTGTCGTTGATCCCACCGTCCCTGACGGCATCATCGGCGACGAGACCCGGATCCGGCAGGTCCTGTTCAACCTGGTGGGCAATGCCCTGAAGTTCACGGACAACGGTACCGTGCGGCTCGAGGTGACAAGTCTTTCTCCGGCCAAGGGCGGCGATATCCGGCTGATGTGCTTGATCACGGATACGGGCGTCGGCATCCCGGATGACAAGCTGGCGGGCTTGTTCAAGCCCTTTGTCCAGGTGGACGGCTCCTACACCCGCTCCTACCAGGGCGCGGGCCTGGGCCTGGCCATCGTCAAGCGGATCGTGGACCTGATGAACGGGAATATTGCCGTGGAAAGCATCACCGGGCAGGGCACCACCATGCATGTGGTCCTGCCCTTCAAACTGCCGGACGCCTTGAAGCCGACCACGCATCAGTGTGACCCGCCCCCAGCCCACCCAGCCCGTTCCCTGCGCATCCTCCTGGCCGAAGACGACCCCTCCAACGCCCTGCCCATCCGCAAATTGCTGGAAAAAGCCGGCCATACCGTCACCCTGGCTGAAAACGGCCATGATGCCGTGGAACTGTTCCAAGCCCAATCCTTTGACTGCATCCTGATGGATATTCAGATGCCGGTGATGGACGGGGTGGATGCGACGAAAATGATCAGGAGTCAGGAGTCAGAAGTCAGGAGTCAGGGGCCGGAAGCTGGAGAGAGCACATTTCCCCTTCAGGTTGCAGGTTTCAGCCCTCAGCCTTCCCGACGAATCCCCATCATCGCCCTGACCGCCTACGCCATGTCCGGGGATCGGGAGAAGTTTTTGGTCGAGGGGATGGATGATTATTTGGCCAAGCCGGTGAGGATGGAGGATTTGGCGAGGGTGCTGGAGAGGGTGACGCGAGGAGGTCGATTATGATCCGCGTCCTTATTGGCGTTCTTGCGGCGATCTGCTGCGGGTTGGCGATGTCCCCGGCTGCCCAGGCCGCCATGCAGCACAAGCAGGTGCTGCTGATCACCTCCTACCATCATGGAGATGCCTGGAACGACGGCATTGTCCAGGGGGTGCGGGATGTTTTGGGGGGCATGGAGCATGTGGACCTGGCTATCGAGCATTTGGATCTGCGGCGGAATGCGGGGGAGGCATATCAACAGTGGGTGACCTCCTTTCTCTGGCGGAAGTACCGTGGCAAGCCCCAGGATTTGCTTATTGTCTCGGACGACGACGCCCTGGATTTCCTGTTCCGGGTCCGTGCGGCACTGTTTCCCCGCGTGCCCGTGGTCTTTGCCGGGGTCAACAGCTTTACCCCGGAGCGTATTGCCGGGCAGTCCAACATTACCGGGGTCAACGAGGAAATCAGCATCGCCCGGAACCTGGAGCTGGCGCTGCGGCTCTTTCCCAAAACCAGCCATATCTTTGCCCTGGTGGACGAGCATTCCGCCGTGGGCCGGGCCAATCTGGGACTGTACCGGGCCGTGACAGACCAGTTCGCCTCCCGGGTGGACTTGCGGGAGCTGCTGGACCTGACGGGCCAGGAGGCTCCGGAGGTGCTGCGGGCCTTGCCCCGGAACAGCCTTGTCCTGCGGTTGAACAACCTCCTGGATGGCCGGGGCGGCTATCTTTCCGTGTCGGAAAGCATGCATATTATTTCTCGTGAATCCCCGGCGCCGGTGCTGACTTTCTGGGATTTCGACATGGGGCTGGGCGCTCTGGGTGGGTTTCTGGTCAGTGCCCGTGAGCAGGGCCGAGCGGCCGGGGAACTGGCGGCCCAGCTCCTTGCCGGCCGGCACCCGGACCACCTGCCGGTGATCATGGAAAGTCCGAACATGCCCATGTTCGATTACCAGCAGATGCGGCGGTTCGGCGTGAAAGTGGCGGATCTGCCCGCTGGCGCTATCGTGATCAACCTGCCCGAGACTTTCTATGCCCGGCACAAGGCGTTGATCTGGCTCGTATCGGCGGTGATCGCCTTCATGGGCGTGTGCATTGCGGCGCTCTTGTCCGTACTGGCAGTGCGCAAGCGTGTTGAGGAGAAGTTGCGGAAAAGCGAGGAAAAGTATCGCCGACTGTTCGAAACCATGACCCAGGGGGTGGTTTATCATGCGGCCGACGGCGCAATCATTTCCGCCAATCCGGCCGCCGAGAAGATTCTTGGGCTCACGTTCGACCAAATGAGCGGAAAGACGTCAATGGATCCGCGCTGGAGGATGATCCTGGAAGACGGTTCAGAAGTCGTGGGCTCGGATCACCCGGCCATGATCGCCCTGAGAACGGGTGAAACCGCGGGACCGGTGACGCGGGGGGTGTTTCATTCAGAAAAAAATGTCCATATTTGGTTGACGATAACCGCTATTCCTTTGTTCCTGCCGGATACATCAAAACCATTTCAAGTTTATGCCATTTTTGAGGACATATCTGATCGGAAATGGGCGGAGGAACAATACCAGACGCTGTTTCGCGAAATGCTGGACGGGTTTGCCCTGCATGAAATCATCTGCAACGAGTCCGGTGAGCCGACGGACTATCGGTTTCTGGCCGTAAACCCTGCTTTCGAAAGGGCCACCGGGCTGCGTGGAGAGGACCTCATCGGCAAAACCGTGCTGGAAGTCCTTCCAGGCACGGAGCGATCCTGGATCGAGATCTTCGGGAGGGTGGCCTTGACCGGGGAGCCTGCGGTCTTTGACAATTATGCCGCTGAACTTCAAAAGCATTTCGTGGTTACGGCATTCAGCCCGACAACCGGTCAGTTCGCTTCCATTTTTTCGGACATCACCGACCGCAAGCAGGCCGAAGCGGCATTGCTGGCGGCCAAGGAGCAGGCCGATGCGGCCAACCAGGCTAAATCCGCGTTTCTGGCCAATATGTCCCACGAAATCCGCACCCCGCTGAACGGGATCATGGGCATGATGCAGCTCCTGGAAACCACGGATCTGGACCCCAATCAGGGCAAATACGTCCAATTGGCCGTCACCTCGGTCAACAGGTTGACCCGCCTGCTCTCGGATATCCTGGACCTGTCCCGGGTCGAGGCAGGGATGATGGCGCTCTACGAAGCCGAATTCGAAGTCAGCGAGCTTGGTCAATCGGTCACGGACCTGTTCACGGTCATGGCCAGGGACAAGGGACTCGAACTGAAATGCGACATTGATCCGGCCATCCCCGCCAAGCTGATCGGAGACGAGGCCCGGAGCCGACAGGTGTTGTTCAATTTGGTGGGCAACGCCCTGAAATTCACCGACAAAGGCTCCGTACGGATACAGATGACGTCTCTCTTCACGCCCGAGGGGCAGGGAATCCGTGTGTCATTCTCGGTCACGGACACGGGCATCGGCATCCCGGAGGAGAAACTGGACGACATGTTCAAGCCCTTTGTCCAGGCGGACGGCTCCTACACCCGCTCGTACCAGGGCGCGGGACTGGGCCTGGCCATCGTGCGTCGATTGGTGGAACTGATGAACGGCAACATCCATGTTGAAAGCACCGTCGGCCAAGGCACCGCCGTGCATGTCGTTCTGCCCTTCAAGGTGCCCTCCAATCTTTCGGACGGCCTGTAGTTGTCGTGAGATGTTGTTGTTCAATCTCCCTGAAAGGATTTCAGAACCCTTTTCAACCAACCAAAGAACCGTGAACCACTGAACCGTGAACCGTGAACCAACAATAACCGTAAACCCTCTCAACAGAGGTACTGATATGCCCAGGAAACATTCCACTCCATCCAAAAAAAAAAACTCAGGCCAATCGCCTCCCACTCCGGCCTCCGCGGTTCCTTCCCTGTATGTCGCGGTGGGGGCGTCCGCGGGCGGGTTGGAGGCCATTGAGTCCTTTTTTACCGGCATGGCCCCGGACAGCGGGCTGGCCTTCGTGGTCATCCAGCACCTTTCACCGGATTACAAGAGCCTGATGGTGGAAATCCTGTCCAAGAAAACCGCGATGCCGGTCCACCGGGCTGAGGACGGGATGGTGGTTCTGCCCAACAATGTCTATTTGATCCCGCCCAAGAAAAACCTGACCATTTTTCATGGCAAGCTGCTCTTGAATGACCAGGAGCACGTCCGGGGAATCATCAACCTGCCCATTGACATTTTCCTGCGCTCTCTGGCCGAGGATCAGGGGGAAAAGGCCGTGGCCGTGATTCTTTCGGGATCAGGCAGCGACGGGATGCGCGGGGTCCGGGTCATCAAGGAATTCGGCGGCATGGCCATGGTGCAAAGCGAAGATTCGGCCAAGTTCGACAGCATGCCCAGGGCGGCCGTTTCCACCGGCCTAGTGGATTTTATCCTGCCGCCGGACGAGATGCCCGAACGCCTGCTGTCCTATGCCAAGCACCCCTTTGTGGTGAAGGCGGAGCGCTCCGAAACCGTGATCAGCGACGAGGACGCCCTGGCGCGCATTTTTTCCATCCTGCGTGAGAAGTTCAAGGTGGATTTCACCTATTACAAGCCCAGCACGGTGACCCGGCGGATCGAACGGCGGATGTCCATCAACCGGATCGACGAAATCAAGGAATATGTGGCCTATATGCAGAGTTATCCTGCCGAGGCGGCCACTTTGTTCCGGGAACTGCTCATCGGCGTGACCCGCTTTTTTCGGGACCGGGATGTTTTCGACTTTGTGCGGCAGGAGTGTTTGCCCGACGTCCTGGACAGGGCCGCGAATCGGGAAAGCAGGTTCTGGGTCGCCGGGTGTTCCACGGGCGAGGAGGCGTATACCCTGGCCATCCTGGCCAAGGAATACATGCTGGAGTCCGGAGTGAACCGTGAATTGAAGATATTCGCCACGGACATCGACCGCAACGCCGTGCAGTTCGCGGCCAACGGCGTCTACCCGGAAAGCATTGTCGCGGATGTTCCGGAAGACCTGATGATCAAGTATTTCTACAAGAGGAAGGACAGTTATCAGATTTCCCGGGAGATTCGGGAAATGGTCGTCTTTGCCCAGCACAACCTGATCAAGGATCCTCCCTTTACCAATATTGATCTGATCTCCTGCCGCAATCTGCTCATCTATTTTCAGCCGGTCTTGCAGCGCAAGGTTTTCGAGTTTTTCAATTTTTCTCTCAACCTGCGTGGATTGCTGGTTTTGGGCACCAGCGAGACCATCGGCGACATGGGCGACTATTTTGAAAATGTGGATCAAAAGCGCAAAGTGTATCGGACCCGGGGGCGACTCAGGCACATCAAGGATTCCAGTGAACTCCCCCAGGTTCCGAGCCGCAACTATCGGGAAGCCGGAAGGCCTTTTGCCGGTGTGCGTCGGGATCAGCGCGGCGAGGACCGTGTTCTGGAACGGTTCATCGAGGCGCTCAGCGAAGACCTGGATCACCTGGCCGTTATCGTGAATGAGCAGATGGAGGTCTTGCATATTATCGGCGAGACCGAAGGCTACTTCAAGCTGCCCTCGGGCAGGCTGTCCACGGATATTTCCAAGATGGCGGCCAAGGATCTGGCCATTCCCTTGTCCACGGGCATTCAAAAGGTTTTTCGCAAGCAGGAGGCGTTGCGCTTTTCGAACATCAGGCTGCGCCACCAGGATGGATTCAGGATGGTGGATTTGCGCATCAAGCCTTTGCCCCAAATAAAAGGCCAGGAGCCACTGGTGGCCGTTTTTCTGAACGAGGTCAGAAAGCCGGCCACCCCGGATGCGGCGCAGACCACACAGACCTATGACGTCTCTCACGAGGCCGAACAGCGCATCAGCGATCTGGAGCAGGAACTGCAATTCACCCGGGAAAACCTCCAGGCCACGGTGGAAGAATTGGAGACGTCCAACGAGGAGCTGCAGGCCACCAATGAAGAGCTGCTGGCGAGCAATGAGGAATTGCAGTCCACCAATGAGGAGCTGCAGTCCACCAACGAAGAGCTGTATACGGTGAATTCCGAATACCAGTCCAAGATCATGGAACTGAGCGAATTGCATAATGATGTCGACAACCTGCTGAGTGCCAGCCAGATCGGACAGCTCCTGCTGGACGAGAACATGGAAATCCGACGGTTTTCACCCAAAATTTCCAATATTTTTAAAATTTTGGAGAGCGACATCGGGCGCCCGCTGACCCACATTTCCCATAACCTGGAGGAAGTCGATCCGGTGCGGATCATCGAGGCGGTGCAAGGCCACGGCAGGCTGGAAGAGCACGAGGTTCGCGCCGGGGGTGGGCGGTGGCATCTGATGCGGGTCATTCCCTATGTCGTGGGCCCGGAGGTTATTTCCGGAACGCTGATCTCCTTTGTGGACATCACCAAAATCAAGGAGGCCGAAGACGCTCTGCGATCCAGCGAAGCCAAGCATCGCCGGCTCTTTGAAACCATGTCCCAGGGGGTGGTCTATCACTCCGTGGATGGCGCGATTATCTCAGCCAATCCCGCGGCCGAGCAGATTCTTGGCCTGACCCTGGAACAGATGCTGGGCAAGACGTCCATGGATCCGCGCTGGCGAATGATTCTTGAGGACGGCGACGAGGTGCCGGGGACGGATCATCCGGCCATGATCGCCCTGCGCACGGGGCAAAAGCTGGGGCCCGTGATCCGGGGCGTCTTTCACCCGGACAAGAACGCGCACATCTGGCTGGTCATTACCGCGACGCCGCTTTTTCAGCCCGGCGAAGCAACACCCTTTCAGGTCTATGCAACATTTGAAGACATCACGGAAAAGCGCAAGGCGGAGCAGGATTACCAAACCTTGTTCAACAAAATGCTCAACGGCTTCGCGGTGCATGAGATCATCCGCGACCCTCTGGGTGATCCCGTGGACTATCGATTTCTTGCCGTGAACCCCGCCTTTGAGAAAATGACCGGGCTCAAGGGCGAACAGATTGTCGGCAGGACTGTCCGTGACGTTCTTCCGGCCACGGAAAAGCACTGGATCGAGACCTATGGACAGGTGGCCAAGACCGGGGAGTCGGTTACATTTGAAAATTATACCAAGGAATTGGACAAGTATTTCCAGGTCTCGGCTTTCCGACCTGCTCCGCGTCAATTTGCCTGCATCTTCGCGGACATCACGGATCGCAAACTGGCGGAAGAACAGGCCCGGTCCGCGCAGCAACGGTTGGTGACGGTTTTGGACAGCATCAATGCCCTGATCTACGTCGCGGACATGGAGACCCACGAGATTCTGTTCATCAACAGGTACGGTCAAGGGGATTTCGGCGACGCGATCGGTAGAAAGTGTTGGAGCGTCCTCCAGGATGATCAACAAGGACCCTGTGATTTCTGCACCAACCATAAGCTTCTGGACGCCCAGGGCAGTCCGACCGGGGTTCACTCCTGGGAGTTTTTCAACGAGAAGACGGGAAAATGGTACCACTGCTTTGACAGGGCCATTCAGTGGACGGACGGCAGGATGGTCAGGCTGGAGAGCGCCTTTGAGATTACGGAGCGCAAAAGACTCGAGGGTGAGAAGACCCAACTCGTCGGGGGAAAGGAACATGCGTGATGGTTTTGACGAAAGGCTGCGACGTTTGCGCACCCAGGCTGAGGCGCGCCTGGAAAAGGCATCCCAGCCGGTTGACAAGCTCTCCGGGCCGGAGATCAAGGACTTGATCCATGATTATCAGGTTCATCAGATCGAACTGGAAATCCAAAACGAGGAATTGCGCGAAACCCAGAAG
The DNA here is from genome assembly GCF_000519265.1 of Desulfonatronum lacustre DSM 10312. Taxonomy (NCBI): domain Bacteria; kingdom Pseudomonadati; phylum Thermodesulfobacteriota; class Desulfovibrionia; order Desulfovibrionales; family Desulfonatronaceae; genus Desulfonatronum; species Desulfonatronum lacustre. The sequence continues at coordinate 1,761,556 of NZ_KI912608.1, read as the reverse complement.
CAGTTGGAACTGGTCAGGGATAGATACGCCAGGCTCTTTAACGATGCGCCGGTCGGGTATTTGACCATTGATGAAACCGGGATCATCGTCCAGACCAATGAGACCTTTGCCGGGATGGTCGGGCGGGAGCCCGCGTACCTGTCCGGAAAGGCCCTGGCCGACTGTATTGATCCCACGGAACGCTCGGCTTTTTATGGACGGTTCAAGGCCTTTTTCAAGAATCCCCAGGGAAAGCATTTGGATTTCCGGCTGCATGGCCAAAACGGCGGTCCAACCGTGCGGTGCGTCGGGAGAATGGAAAAGGAAAGCCAGGACCAGCCGGCTCATGACGCCCGGCGGCATCTGCTGCTCATCCTCACCGACATCAGTGAGCAGGTCCGGGCTGAGGCGGCGCGCCGCGAAAGTGAGGAGCGCTACCGGTTGCTCTCCGATGTGACCCTGGAAGGGATCGTCATCCACAAAAATGGAGTGGCCAGGGACTTGAATCCCTCGTTGAGCAGGTTGTTCGGCTATGAACGGGATGAACTTTTGGGGGTGAACATCCTGGAGCTGCTCATTCATGAGGAGGATCGGGACATTGTCAGGTCCAACATCGTCAAGGAGTATGCCCGGCCCTACACGGTCCGGGCCGTCAAAAAGAGCGGAGAGGTTTTTTACGCCGAGCTGGAAGCGCGAGATTTCATAACCCGGGATGAAACCCTGAGGGTTGCCGCGGTGCGCGACATTACCCAACGCAAACTGGCGGAACAAGAAATCGTACAGATCAATGAACAATTGCAGCAGGCGATTGCGGAAAAAGACATGCTCTTCGCCATCATTGCCCATGACCTGAAATCCCCCATGTCCGGCCTCTTGGTCTCGACGGAAATGCTGGCCCGGGAACCGGAGATCTTTTCCGAGCGGGATTTCGGGTTCCTTGCCACCGCCCTGCACAAGAACGCCCGAAACACCTTCAACCTCCTGGAAGACCTGCTGCAATGGGCTCGGATGAGCCAGGGAGGGATCGATTTCGAACCCACGCCGACCAGCCTGGACAACCTGCTGCACATGGGGTTGTCCACGGCCAAGGATCTGGCCAAGGGCAAGGAAATTTCCCTTCGCGTGGACATTCCTCCGGGGCTGACCGTTCTGGTTGATCAGCCCATGATCAAGACCGTGATCCGGAACGTTCTCTTCAATGCCGTCAAGTTTACCCCCCGCCGAGGCGAGATCGCCATCACGGCCCGGCTAGCGGACCGGAAAGTGACCATGGCGATTCAGGACAACGGCATAGGTATGAGCGAGCAGGTGCTGTCCTCCATTTTCACCCTGGAAAAAGGAAAACGACAGCTGGGAACGGATGGCGAAAAGGGAACCGGCCTGGGGCTTGTGCTGTGCAAGCAGTTTATCGAAAAGCACGGAGGCCGAATCCGGCTGGAAAGCCTCCCCGGCCACGGTACGACGGTGTATTTCACGTTGCCGGAGGCCTGAGGGAGCTGAACCCTGAACCAACCCATACCTCCATGAAAACATACAGCTACAAAAAGGTTTTCCAGGTCGTGGTCGTCGCCATCCTGCTGCTCTCCGGCACGGTCGTGGGCTACTTCTGGATCAAGCGCGAGCACCAGTATCAGCTCGAGACGATGCAGCGCATCCATGAAGACCATTTCGCCCTGCGCAAGGCCGAGGTCCGGGCCATTGTCCAGCAACTGGTTGAAGAAATAGCCTTTCATCAGGCCGAAGTCGAGGATCGGCTGAAGCGGAATATTCTTGAAAAGGTCCGCGTGGCCATTGACATCGCCACGGCGATCCATGCCCGGGAAAGCGGGTCGCGCGACGAGGCCGAGGTCAGGCAACTGATCATCGACGCCTTGATGCCGCTGCGTTTTTTTAATGGCCGCGGCTACTATTGGATTCACGACACGGACCATATTCTCGTGGCCCACCCTTTTCGTGAAGGGTCCATTGGGGGGGACGACACCGATCTTGTGGACAGCCAAGGGCAATTGCTGATCCAGAGTTTCGTCGCCGCGGCCTTGTCCGATTCGCGAGGCGGGTTTGTCGACTATTACTGGAGCAAACCAGAGATCGACGAGCGTTACCACCGGCAGCTGGGGCGGAAGAAAATTGCCTACCTTCAGTTGTTCGAGCCGTACAACTGGGTGATCGGCGTTGGGGAATACGTGGAGGATGTCGAAGCTCAAACCCAGGAGGCCATGATCAGGCGTATTGCCGCCGTCCGCTACGGAGAGGTCGGATATATATTCAATCACACGCGGGAGGGTGTCTGCCTCAATCATGTCAATAAGGAGAACATCGGCCGGAACCGCTGGGAACTGCTGGACGCGTCCGGCATGAAACTGGTGCAGGAGCTGGATCGCGTCGGCCGACAGCCCGGCGGTGGGTTCCTGGAATATGTGGCCACCATTGATCCGCGCACAGGCGAACCGGCCAAGAAGCTCAGCTTTGTCCGGTCCGTGGACGACTGGGGCTGGGTGTTGGGGACAGGCGTGTACATTGAGGATATCGAAGCGCGGTTGGCCGAAGTGCAGGCGGGCATGAACCAACGTCTGGTCGTCAATGTCCTGATTGCCGGAATCGCTCTTTGCGTTACGGCAATGCTGGTGCTGCTGGTCAGCCATCGCATGGCCGCCTGGTTCTCTCGTGAATTGGATCTGATCGTCTCCCGCAGCGAAAGCGGCGAGGATACGCCGGTGGATCTGAACGCGCTGCGCATCGCCGAGTTGCGCGAGATCGGCGCGAAATCAAACATGGTTCTGGCCCAGAAAGCCAAGATCCAGGCCCAGTTGCTTCAGGCCCAGAAGATGGAATCCGTGGGCATTCTGGCCGGGGGCGTGGCCCACGACTTCAACAATCTGCTCCATGTGATGCGCGGCAATATCGAGTTATTGATCCGGAGCGTATCCAGCGACTCCCAAAGTGCGGCCCGGATGGAATCCGTCACCAAGTCCCTGGACCGGGCAGCCAGGCTTGTCCAACAGCTTCTGCTCTTCAGTCGCAAGGCTGAATCCGGCAAGGAGCCGGTCGATCTGAACCAGGAAGTTCGCGAGGCGGCCCAGATGCTGGAGCGGACCATTCCCAAGATGATCGCCTTGGAACTGCGCCTTAATCCGGCGGTCCGTCCGATATCCGGCGACCCGGTGCTGATGGAACAGATCCTGCTCAACCTGGCCAACAATGCCGTTGACGCCATGCCCGAGGGCGGTCGGTTGATCATCGAAACCAGCAATGTGGAACTGGACTCAAATTTCGTTGTCAGCCATCCCGGCTCGTCCGTGGGATGTCACGTGCTCCTGACGGTCACCGACACGGGATGCGGCATGGACGAGGCAACGCTCAAGCAGGCTTTCGACCCCTTCTTCACCACCAAGGAAGTGGGCCAGGGCACCGGCCTGGGGCTGGCCTCGGTCTACGGCATCGTCAAAAGCCATGGCGGCTACATTCACTGTTACAGCGAACCCGGCCAAGGCACGACGTTCCGGATTTTCCTGCCGGCCGCCGATCCCTTCGAGGAAGGGTCGGGCGAGCCACATCAACCCGAAGCCAAGCCCAAGGCCGATATGGACGGCGACAACGACGTCAGAACCATCCTGGTGGTGGACGACGAGCCGACAATCCGGGAGCTGACTCAGGAGGCCCTGGAAGACTTCGGCTATGTCGTGCTCCACGCGGCCAACGGGGAAGAAGCCCTGGATATCTACCAGGAGCACGGCCAAACCATCGACCTGGTCCTGCTGGACCTGAACATGCCCGGCATGGGCGGCCACAAATGCCTCCAGGAACTGCTCCGCCTCGACCCGGCTGTTCGGGTGCTTATCTCCAGCGGCTATTCGGCCAACGGTCAGGCTAGGGAAAGCCTAAAATCCGGGGCAGCGGGCTTCATCGGCAAGCCGTATCAGTTGAAGGAACTGGAGGCCGCGGTGCGGGAGGCGCTGGGGAGGGAGTGAGGCCCGTCCCGGACTCAACCAGATGGCAGGCGAATCTCATGGAGTACTGATCATGTTCACCACATGCCCCCAAAGTCGCCATGACGTCGGCGGCGTGATCGGCTTCAACGATCCGGATTTCTTCGATCACGCCCCCATCGGCATCTTCACCTCCACGCCTGAGGGAAAGTACCTTTCGGTCAATACCGCCTTGGCCAGGATGTTCGGCTATAAATCTCCCCAGGAGTTTCTGGAGGCGGTCCAGGACATCCCCGGTCAGGTCTACGTCGATCCCACGGACAGGGAGGAATTCAAGCGGCTCCTGGAAGAACACGGCCAGGTCTGGAACCATCAGGGCCGTCGGCTGCACCGGGACGGTTCTGTTTTTTGGGTGTCCGTGAATGCACGGGTGGTCCGGGATCAAAACGGAGAGATTGCTTGTTATCAGGGATTCACCACGGATATTACCGAGGCCAAACTGGATCATGAGAAACTGCTGGAAAGCGAAGACAGAAACAAGGCCCTGCTCAACGCCCTGCCGGATTTTATGTTCCTCTTCAGTCGGAGCGGGGTGTTTTTGGATTACCATGCGCCATGCGGCGCTCTCCTGATGGAGCCGGACATGTTTCTGGGCCGTAATGTGCGGGATGTCCTTGGCCCGGATATCGCTGAGCAGAGCCTCCGGCACATCGACCGGGTTGCTGAAACGGGGGCATGCGTTTCCTACGGATATGAACTTGTCTTTAACGGTGAAACCAAGTGTTACGAAAGCCGGATGACGGGCTGTGGCGAGCATTTTTTGGCCATTGTCCGGGACGTCACGGATCTCAGAAGATCCCAGGAGGCTTTGAAGGAACAGACCCGCCTTCTGGGGAAAATCACGGACAACATGCTCGACATGGTGACCCTCACCGATTTGGAGGGCAAAATTTTGTTTCTCAGCAGGTCCGGCAGTCTTTTGGGGCATGACGTCGATTCCCGGCTGGGCAGGAACATCATGGAGTTCGTCCACCCGGAGGACAAGCCGAAGATCATGGCGGCTTTTGAGGATTTTCTGGCCGTCAAGGACGGTGCGCGAAAGGCCGAGCTGAGATGTTCTCGGGCCGACGGAAGCTACCTTTGGCTTGAGACGGTGGGAGGCTTTATTTTTGACGACCAGGGCAATCCCAAGGAACTCCTCTTCAGTTCTCGGGACGTCACCGAGCGAAAGAAGGCCGAGGCGGCGCTCCAGAAAAGCAACGCCGACCTGAAAGCAGCGGAGCGATTGGCCCGCATGGGCAGTTGGAAATACGATCCGGTTCGCGATGTTTTCACGGGGTCGGAAGAAGCGTTCAGCATTATCGGCATGGAAGGAGAGGGAGAACTTCTTTTTGATGACGTCTTGTGGATCATCCATGAAGATGATCGCGAGTTCACGGTCATGACCCGGGACAAGCTCTTGCGGTCTCCCCAGGCATTTGATTTTGAACTGCGGGTCGTTGTCCGAGGCCAACGGAAATGGGTCAGGGTCCTTGGGGACGTGAAGGTCGATAATGGCGACAAGGCCGTGACGATCATTGGCATGCTTCAGGACATAACCGAGAAAAGACAGTTGGAAATCGCCAAGAAGGAACAGGAGGAGCAGCTGGCACAGGCTTCCAAAATGACCGCCCTGGGCACCCTTGTGGCCGGGGTGGCTCACGAGATCAACAACCCCAACAATCTGATCATGCTCAACGCGCCTCTCTTGGAGCGGGCCTGGAGGGACGTGTCGTCCATACTGGAAGAGTATTGGCGGACCAACCCCGACCTCAAACTTGCCGGAATTCCCTTTGGCGAGATGCGCGAGCACGCCCTGGAATTGTATTCCGGGATCAATGAAGGAAGCAGGCGTATTGCCAAGATTATCAATGAACTGAAGGATTTTTGCCGTCAGACGCCTTTGGATATGGCAGCCCAAGTAAATATCAACGAGGTGGTCGAATCGGCTCTGGTTTTGATCGGGAAGGCCGTCTCCAGGTACACGGACAACTTCAGCGTAACGCTCTCGTCGGATTTGCCGCTGATCCAGGGGGACCATCACAAGCTGGAGCAGGTGGTGGTCAACCTGTTGCTGAATGCCTGTCAGGCCTTGACCGACAAGCAACAATCCATTGTTCTGGAGACGCACCATGTCCCGGAGCGCAAGGCCGTGGCCGTCCGGATCACGGACCAGGGCGAGGGGATTCGTCCCGAAGACATGAACCGCGTCCTTGATCCGTTCTACAGCACGCGACACAAAACCGGAGGGACCGGGCTGGGATTGTCCATCAGTTCCGCGATCATCCAGGATCATGGGGGCGACATTCATTTTGAATCCAGTCCGGGGCAGGGCACGATGGTCACCGTGCTCCTGAGCGTCCCGGAGTAGCGCGGTTTACCAATTCTACTTCGGCAATGCGTTTTTCGCTTGAGAAAATGCAGTTATCGGGGTCGGCGTCGGTATCGGTATCGGTATCGATACTGTTTGTTCGCCAATAATCCTAATTCGACCCCGATGCCGATACCGATGCCGATACCGAAAGAGAAGCTTTGAGTTAGAAATGGTGTTACCCACACGCAAGGACGATCATGCCTGATTCCACGTCTCATCTTCCCGTTTACATCCTCGACGACGAGCAGGCTCTGACGCGAAGCTTTTTGTTGACGCTGAAATCATTCGGCTTCGCGGACGTCCGGACGTTTCATGACGGCCGAGAAATCCTGGACCATTTTTCAGAGCAGGAAAGCGGGGTGCTCTTGCTGGATCTTTCCATGCCGGGCATGCCCGGGGAGGAGGTCCTGGGACGGGTTCGGGAATGCAGTCCGCTGGTGCAGGTGGTGGTGGTCACCGGGATCAACGAGGCGGATACGGCGGTGCGGTGCATCCAGGCCGGAGCGTTCGACTATCTGGTCAAGCCCGTGGAGCCGGACAGGCTGGTGACCACGGTGCGCCGGGCCATGAGCCATGCTTCGGTTCTGGAGCAGAATAGCCGATTGAGACGAAAATTGCTCACAGGCGACCTGGATCAGCCGGATGTTTTCCGGAGGATCATCACCCAGGATCCTCGGATGCGGGCAATCTTCAGCTATGTTGAGGTCGTCGCTCCCTTGTCCGCTCCCGTGCTCGTCACCGGAGAAACCGGGACCGGCAAGGATTTGCTGGCCGCGGCCCTGCACGAAGCCAGCGGGCGCAAGGGCCGGTTCATCGGGCTGAACGCTGCCGGCCTGGACGACAATGTCTTCGCGGACACGCTGTTCGGGCACGTCAAGGGGGCGTTCACCGATGCCCGCGAAGCCCGGAAAGGGCTTGTGGAGCAGGCTGAGGGCGGCTCGTTGTTTCTGGATGAAATCGGCGATCTGACCCCGGCTTCGCAGGTCAAACTGCTCAAACTCATCCAGGACCGCGTTTACTATCCCCTGGGATCGGACACGCCCAAGACGTGCACGGCCAGAATCATCGCCGCCACCAACCGGGACCTGAAGGCGGCTCAGAAGCACGGCCAGTTCCGAGAGGATTTGCTGTACAGAATCAACACCTATCACATCCATCTTCCGCCCTTGCGGGAGCGGAAGGGCGATATTCCGTTCCTGACCGAGTTCTTCCTGGCCGAGGCCGGTTCCGAACTGAACGTGAACCGGGAACCGCTGTCTCCTCGTGTCGCGGAACTGTTGGCGTCGTATGGTTTCCCAGGCAATATCCGGGAGCTTCGCTCGCTTGTCTTCGCGGCCATGGCCGAAGGCGGCATGGCGATCCTGGGAAAACGGGTCGCCGACCTCACGGGGATCGGTCTGGCCGGCCCGGTCGCGAGGCAACGAAATCCCGACCGCCGCTCCGCGTCATGGCAGTACCCCGACCCCCTCCCCACCCTGGAACAAGCCGGCGACATGCTGGTGGAACAGGCGCTGCGGACAACCAACGGTAATCAGTCCAAGGCAGCGGCAATCCTTGGTATTACCCGGCAAGCATTGAATAAGCGGGTTAAAAAGGCGCGGTAGCCCCAATCCGCTTCTTTCGTCCAGAGGCTTTTGACGTATAGGGAGGCGTTGCCGCCAATTTATTCCCGCGTTTTCACAACCCCTTTCATTCAAGAATGTCAACCCGGGTTGACGCCTTCAACTTTCGTCAACCCTGGCTGCATCACTCGCCTTTCTTGACCTTTCCGGTCCAAACATCCCCTTTGACAATCAGGGTTGACGGCTTTGGCTGTCTCCTTTCGCCCCGGTCTTTCACATATTTCCTTTTATTCCAGATTTGTATGCTGCTGCGAGCCCGTGGCACACCTTGTGCTTACGCAAGGGCATGGACGGAAAGCTTATCCTCATCGTTGACGATGAGCCCAGGGTTCGTTTCACCTTGGCGCTGATTCTCAAGCATCACGGGTTCCAGGTGCTGGAAGCGGATAACGGCTTGGAAGCTCTGCGGATTTTGGCGAAGGCGCCGGAGCAGGTTCAGAGGGTCGACTTGGTCGTAACCGACATCAAGATGCCCGTCATGGACGGTCTGGAACTCATTAAGATCCTCAAGCAGTCCGATGATCCGATCAATATCTTGGTCATGACCGGATACGGCGACAGGGAAACCATGTCGCTGCTTCAGGGAATGGGAGTGTGCGGCGTGCTCCATAAACCGTTTGACGGCGAACAGTTGATCGCCGCGATTCGTCCGGCCCTGGCGGAGAGTTGACTGGCCGGTGACAAGCGGCATTTGCCGTGAACAACCATTTTTTGAATCGGAAATCTGATACTATCGATACGAAGGAGAAACCATGCAACAACACGAATCGGACCAAAAAAAAGACAGCAATCTCCTGCAACTGGTCACGTTCCACATCGGCGAGGAGGAGTTCGGGGTGGAGATCCTTAAGGTTCAGGAGATCATCCGGATGATGGGCATCACCCGGGTGCCCAAGGCCCCGGATTTCGTGGAAGGCGTGATCAATCTGCGGGGCAAGGTCATTCCTATTATTGACCTGCGGACACGTTTCGGCATGGCCGCCCAGGAGCACGACAAGCACACTCGGATCATCGTCATTGAAATCAACGCCGTCATCATCGGCTTCGTGGTGGACTCGGTGTCCGAGGTGCTGCGCATTCCAGGTAATACGGTGGAACCGCCACCGCCGATTATTTCCGGGATCGAATCGGAATATATCCGGGGGGTGGGAAAGCTGGCGGATCGGTTGCTGATCTTGCTGGATCTGGACAGTCTGTTGAGCAAAGGCGAACAAAGCATGTTGAAGAGCATTTAGTACACGGAAACTATTATAAAACGAAGGAGATGAAACATGAAAAACATACCTATTGGAATCAAGCTGCTTGGCGGCTTTTTGACCTTGCTGGTCCTGGTCTGCGGCGGGTTGGGGTACATTGCCTACGATCGCGCCTCCCGTGCCGTGGTCGCCCAGGTGGAGGAAAATATTCCGCTGATGGCCGAGGATGGAGCCAAGCTTGTCAGGAGTCAGCTGGATTATCACATTTTGGCTCTGGAAGGCATTGCCAACCGCCATGTGATCCGCTCCATGGACTGGATGCAGCAGCGGCCTGCCCTGGAAAATGAGACCGTCCGATTGAACTATCTGGGAATGGGGGTCATCTCCCCGAACGGCTTGGCCCGCTATCCGGACGGAACCACGGCGGAACTGAGCGACAGAGCGTATTTCCAAGATGCCATGGCAGGCCGGACGGTCTTTTCCAACGTGATTATCAGTCGCGTGACCAATCAACCGGTGTTGATTCTGGCCACGCCCATCAGGGGAGACCGGGGGCAGGTCCAGGCCGTGCTTATGGCCCGCCTGGACGCCACGATGCTCAGCGAGATCACGGACGAGATCGGATACGGGGCGGCGGGGTACTCCTACATCATCGACGACAAGGGGGCCTTGATCGCCCATGGCAACAGGCAGTTCGTGATGGACCAGCGCAACTTCATCGAAGAGGCGCGGACGGATGCCCAGTTCGCCCCGTTGGCGGCCATGTTCCAGCGGATGGTTCGAGGCGAGTCGGGTTTTGATGCGTACCCGTTCATGGGGACGGACCGTTTTTTTGGGTTCGCGCCTATTCCCGGCACCGGTTGGTCCATTGCCGTGGGGGCCATGCAGGACGACGTGCTGGCACCGGTGTATCAGTTGCGTTGGGCCGTGGCCATCGCTTCCCTGGTTTTCTTCGGTGTAGGCATCATTATCGCCCTACTGGTCAGTCGCGCCATCACCGGCCCGGTGAGTCGTCTGATGACGTACGCCGACGCCGTGGCCAAGGGCGACTTGCAGGCTCGGTCCGGCATTGACCAGAAAGACGAAATCGGGCGCTTGAACCTGAGCATTCAGGCCATGGTTCAATCCTTGATCGAAAAAATGAAGGAGGCCGAGCACCAGTCCGAACTGGCCCGACAAGAGACGGAAAAAGCCCAGGTCGCCACGCGAGAGGCCGAGGAAGCCCGAGCCCAGGCCGAGACGGCCAAACGCGACGGCATGCTTGAGGCCGCGACCAATATCGAGGGCGTGGTGGAGCGAATGACTTCCGCCTCGGAGGAATTGTCGGCCCAGGTGGAAGAGGCCAGCCGGGGCGCGGAGGAGCAGACGAGCCGTACCGGGGAAACGGCCACGGCCATGGAGGAGATGAACGCCACGGTGCTGGAAGTGGCCAAGAACGCTTCCCAGGCAGCCGAAGCCTCGGACCAGGCCCGGACCAAGGCCGGGGACGGCGCCAAGGTGGTCAGTGCCTCGGTGGAAGCCATCAACACGGTGCAGACCAAGGCCCAGGAAATGAAGAACAACCTGGATCATCTCGGACGGCAGGCCGAACAGATCGGCAAGATCATGACTGTGATCGAGGACATCGCGGACCAGACCAACCTCCTGGCCCTGAACGCGGCCATTGAGGCGGCACGGGCCGGGGACGCGGGACGTGGATTCGCCGTGGTGGCCGACGAGGTGCGCAAGCTGGCCGAGAAGACCATGAATGCCACCAAGGAAGTGGGCGAAGCCATCTCCGCCATTCAGCAAGGCACCCAGGCCAACATCCGGGGCATGGACCAATCCGTGACCGCCATTGAGGACGCCACCAGACTGGCCAACCAATCCGGGGACGCGCTGCGGGAAATCCTGGCCCTGGCCGAACAGGCCGCGGATCAGGTTCGGTCCATCGCCACGGCAGCGGAACAACAGTCCGCCACCAGCGAGGAAATCAACCGCGGAGTGGAGGATATCAACCGGATTTCCTCGGAAACCAGCGAGGTCATGAACCAGTCGGCCCAGGCCATCTCCGAACTGGCCAGGCAGGCCGTGGAACTGCAAGAGGTGGTACAGCGGATGAAGCAGGGGTGAAGCTGAATCTCCCGAAGCCATCTGAATGAGGGCGAAAAACGGAGATTCGTATCGGGCCACCGGCCGAGGCATGCGCCTCGGCCGGTGGCCCGATTTTGTATCTACTCAGCACATTTTGTATCCGCCCTTGCTCCGGCAATCGGAGTCGGGGTCGCTATCGGAATCGGAATCGGAACAGGAAAAATTTTGAACGCATCCCAGCGTTTTCGATCCCGATCCCGATTCCGATTCCGACCCCGGCAACAGAATTCCTCTGTGCTGAGTAGTTACCGAGCGGGAAGACTGGGCCTCAAAGCCCGCAATGGTCCGTCAGTTCCAGATTGCGGGCGGCCTTGACTTCGTCCAGGCGGCTGACCGGGGTTTGTTGGGGCGCGGATTGAACCGCGGCGGGGTCCTGGTCGGCCTGTTCGAGGATGGCGATCAGGTCGTCCACGAACTGGTCCAGGGTGTTCAGGGACTCGGTTTCCGTGGGCTCGAACATCAGGGCTTCCTTGACGATCAAGGGAAAATAGACCGTGGGGGCGTGATGGCCTTTGTCCAGCAGGGCCTTGGCAATGTCCAGGGCCCGGACGCCCTTGGCCGCCTGGCGCACGGCCGAGGCCACGAATTCGTGCATGCAGATCCGGTTGAACGGGATTTCCAGATGCTCTTCGAGGCGCTTGCGCAGGTAATTGGCCGCGAGAACCGCGTTTTCCGAAACCCGGATCAGCCCCTCCCTGCCCAGACGCAGAATGTAGGCGTAGGCTTTCAGGTAGACGCCGAAGTTGCCGTAGAACGGGGCCACGTAGCCGATGGATCTGGGGTAGTCGTAATCCAGAAAGAACTGGCCGTCCTCCAGCTTGACCACCCGGGAAATCGGCAAAAAGTCCACAAGCCGCTCGCATACGCCCACCGGACCGGAGCCCGGACCGCCGCCGCCGTGCGGGGTGCCGAAGGTTTTGTGCAGGTTCAGGTGGACCACGTCGAAACCCGCGTCGCCCACGCGCATCTTGCCCAGAATGGCGTTCAGGTTCGCGCCGTCGTAGTAGAGCAGGGCGTCCACGGAGCGGACCAGTTCCACGATCCGGGGCAGATGCTGCTCGAACAGGCCCAGGGTGTTGGGGCAGGTCATCATCACCGCGGCCACGTCCTCGCTGAGTACGGCTTCCAGGGCTTGAGGATCGACGATCCCGTCCCTGGATTCCAGGCTGATCACGTCAAAGCCGGCGATGGCCGCGGAAGCCGGGTTGGTGCCGTGGGCCGAGTCCGGGACCACGACCTTGGTCCGCTTGCGGCCTTTGTCCTTGTGGTAGGCGGCGATGATCATCGCTCCGGTCAGCTCGCCGTGGGACCCGGCCATGGGGTGGACCGTGAAACCGGCCATGCCCGTGATTTCGCAGAGCAGCCGTTCGGTTTCGAAAATCACTTCCAGTGCGCCCTGGGCGAAATGGCCCGCTCCCCGGAACTGGGGCACCAGCGGGTGCAGGCGGCTGAAGCCCGGCAGGGCCGCGGCCTGTTCCATGAATTTGGGGTTGTACTTCATGGTGCAGGAGCCCAGGGGGTAAAAGTGACTGTCCACGCCGAAATTGAGCCGGGAAAGCCGCGTGAAATGGCGAACCACGTCCAGTTCGCCAACCTGGGGCAGACAAGGCAGTCCGTCCCGGGCCAGCTCCTGGGGGATCAAACCGGTCAAGTCTTTCTTCAACTCCCGCAGCCCGACGCCGGGGCGTCCGGAAACGGATTGTTCGAATATGGTCTTCATAACGCGCCTCCCAGCAACTCCTTGAGGATGCCGATGTCTTCGCGGGTGTTTTTTTCCGTGCAGGCGATGAGCAGGACGTTTTCCAGGCCTGGGTAGTAGCGACCCAGGGGAAAGCCGGGCAAAAAGCCGCGTCGGGTCAGGCGGTCGATGACGTGGTAGACGGGCTTGGGCAGGACCAGGGCGAACTCATTGGCGAACGGGCGTTGACTGAGCAGTCTGGCTCCGGGGAGCTTGAGCAGGCGCCTGGCCGCGTAGTGGGCCAGTTCGGAGCAGTGTGTGGCGGTGTTGGCCAGCCCACGGGGGCCCATCAGGCAGAGGTAGGTGATGGCGCGCAGGGCGCAGAGGGCCTGGTTGGAGCAGATGTTAGAAGTGGCTTTTTGGCGGCGAATGTGCTGCTCACGGGCCTGGAGGGTCAGGACGTAACCGGTTCGGCCCTGGGAGTCGGTGGTCCGCCCGACGATCCGGCCGGGCATCTGGCGGATCAGGGCCTTGGTGCAGGCCATCATGCCCAGATACGGCCCGCCGAAACTTAGGGGCAGGCCCAGGCTCTGTCCTTCGGCCGTGGCAATGTCCGCGCCCATGGCCCCGGGGGTCTTCAGGACGGCCTGCATCAGCGGGTAGACGGAGATGATGTTCAGGGCCCCCTGGGACCGGGCATGGGTGAACAGGCCGGAGAAGTCCTCCAGGACGCCGAAGAAGTTCGGGTTCTGGACGATGACCGCCGCGGTATCGGTATCCACCGCCGCGGACAAGGCTTTCAGGTTCGAGCCGCCTTCCCGGTGGGCGACCACGGTCATCTCCAGATGGAGGTTGGACGTGTAGCAATCCAGCATCCTGCGGTAGATGGGGTTGACGCACTCGTCCACCACGATCTTGCGGCGTTTGGTGTGGCGCACGGCCATCATCATGGCCTCGTACAGGGCGGTCCCCCCGTCGTAGACCGAGGCGTTGGCGTACTCCATGTCCAGGAGGCGGCAGACCGCGGTCTGGTACTCGAATATGGCCTGGAGCGACCCCTGGGAGGCCTCCGGCTGGTAGGGGGTGTAGGCCGTGGCGAACTCGCCGCGGGAGGTCAGAAAGTCCACCGCGGCGGGAATGGCGTGGTCGTAAAAGCCCGCGCCCAGAAACCCAACGAGCCGGGTGTTGTTTTTGTCCGCCAGAGTTTCCAGGTGCCGCATGACCTCGTGCTCGCCGAGACCTTCCGGCAGGTCGAAGCTTTTGGGCCGCAGGGCCTCGGGGATCTCCGCGAACAGGGCGTCCATGTCGGCGACGCCGACGACGTCCAGCATGCGGCGCTGTTCGTCCGGGGTGTGGGGAATGTAGGGCATGGTTTATTCTACTCGTCGCTACACTCGGCGATGGCTTTGTATTCCTCGGGGGACAGCAGGCCCTGGGGAGGCTCGCTGAGCCGCACTCGGATCATCCAGCCCGCGCCGTAAGGGTCCTGGTTGATTTTTTCCGGCGCGCCGTCCAACTCGGCATTGACTTCGACGACGGTCCCGGAAACCGGGCTGTTCAACTCGCTGGCCGCCTTGACCGACTCGATGCTCCCCATTTCCCGGCCCTGAACAACGGTGTCGCCCATGGAAGGCAGTTCGATGAAGGTGATGTCGCCAAGCTGGCACTGGGCGAAATCCGTGATGCCGATCAGGGCTTCCTGGTCGGTGACGCGGACCCATTCATGGGACGAGGTGTAGAGCAGATCATTGGGAATCATCAAGGGCTCCTTGGAGGCGGGTTCAACGGTTCAACGGTTCACGGTCCAACGGTTCAAGAGTTCGCGGGGCAAAGGTTGGGTTCATAGCGGTTCAAGGACGATTCTGGCAATATCCGGGGCCAGGGAAATGACCTGGAACGGCGGCCTGCTGTGGACGGCCTCGGCCTGTTCCGGGCAGGAATCCGTGATCCAGATCGTCTCAAAACTCTCGTCCTCCAGGCGGTGCCAGCAACAATTGGGGAAGACGCCATGTGTGGCGAAGGCGCTGACTCGGGCCGCTCCTTTTTCCAACAAGAGGTTCTTGCATTCGATCAGTGTTCCGCCGGACATGATCAGGTCGTCCACGATGAGCACGTGCCGATTCACCGGGTCGCCTTCCTTGATCAGGACTCCGCGCCGATCACCCCGGCGGGCTTTGAGACAGACGATCTGTGGAAATTCCGGAAACAGGCGACCGAAGCGTTTCCAGGCACCCTCGTCCGGAAAGGCGATGGACAGGTCGGGCTCGTCGCGAACCCGGTCCTTGAGCAGAGGGATCGCCGTTTCCAGCCTGGGGATTACGCTGTCGGAAAAGTAGAATCGTTCCTGCAGGGCGTGGATATCGTAGATCACGATCTGGGCCGGACCGGACATGGTCAGAGGAATGTCCGAGAGCAGGCGGGCCAGGGTGGCCGCCGTGGCGATCTGGCCTTCCTCCTCCACCCGCTCCATGGTTCCGGTGGGAAAATAGGGCAGGATCAGCTTGAAGGAGCGCACCGCGTAGCGAGGCAGCTCAAAGAGCACGGCCAGTTGGGCGAACATCTCCGCAGGGGTTGTCAGGGTGCTCAGGAAAGCCACGTCGCGGTTGCGCAGCCCGGGCGCGTTCTCGATGCGCAGGTTGGGAAAGCCGTCTCGGAAATAGGACCAGTCGATGCGACCCAGGGTGATCCGATCCGGGTGGGCCGTGTGGATGCGCAGGGCCGTTTCGGTCATTTGCGGGCAGAAGAAAAGATGGATCATGAGGGCTCCCGGTGGAGGGCAAGGACAGGGTCAAGAGGGAGGTCAAGGGAAGCGCGCAGGGCCTTGAGTTCCCGGCCGGTCAAGGGTCGGATCGCGCCGGGAGGGAGGTCGCCCAGACGGATCGGTCCTTGGGAGACGCGTCGCAGGCGGACGATGTGCAGCCGCAGGTCGCGGCACATCCGGCGGATCTGGCGATTAACCCCCTGGCGGAGGGTCATCTCCAGGGTCACGGCGTTGTCCGGCGCTCGGGGTGAGCGGTCCTCGATGACCCGCGCCCGGACCGGCGCGAGTTGGTCCCCCTCGGCCAGGCGCATCCCCTTGAGCATGGTCGCCAGTTTTTCCGGGGTGACCCGGCCACGAACGCGGACATGGTAGACCTTGGGGTGTTCCCAGCGGGGATGGGTCATGCGCAGGGCCAGTTCTCCGTCCGTGGTCAGCAGAAGCAGGCCTTCGGAAAGTAGGTCCAGTCTGCCCACGGAAAAAGGGCGACGACCACGGATGTCCGGCGCAAGCAGATCAAGGACGGTCTTGCGGCCTTGAGGGTCATGGGCCGTGGTGACGACGCCCGGAGGCTTGTGCAGGACCAGATAGAGGTGGTCCGACGGCTGGACTGGACCAAGGCGGATCTCGCGTCCGTGGACCCGGACATGGTCCACGGCTGGATCGACGCGGATTCCCGGCGAGGCGGCCACGGTTCCGTTGACCATGACCGCTCCGGCCAGAATCAGATCGTCCGCGGCCCGGCGGGAACAGAGCCCGGCCCGGGCCAGGGCCTTGTTCAGCCGGATGGCCTGTCCGACCTTCGTGGTGTTCGCCGCCGAATCATGCTCCTCCGAACTGTTCATCTGGAGAGAATAGGTCCGTGATCGCCGAAGGGTCAAGGTGTGGAGGATTTCCTTTTTCCTTCCGATTCCAGTTCTGATTTGACCACATGGTCAGGGGCGTCTATAGGCGTTGGTCGGTATTACGTCGGAGTTTCAGGCCGTCGATACGCGGCGGTTGTATTTTTGTGAACGATTTCGAAGGAAAATCGGCACTCGATTTTCTCTTGCAAAGATTGTACTCTCCATTTTTTATCGATTCAAAGGGGAGGAGGCGTGCGTCGGAAAGTCATTGCCGGAGCGTTGATCCTGTTCGTGCTTGGTTTGTATTTCTTTTCCGGTGATGCACCCGAGGAGCGGCGTACCGTCGGTCCCATCGCCGGCGGAGCGGACACGGACGTGAGCATGAGCGGCGTGGAGATGCGCCTGGGCCAGGAGGGGCGAACCCTGTGGACCCTGCGGGCTCTGTCCGCGTCCTACGACCAAGGCCAACAGATGGTGTTGCTCAACGCCCCGACCATCGTAAAAAGTCTGGATGGTCGGGACATTCCCGTGATCGTCAGCGCCCCCCTGGGGGAGGTGGATCAGGCCACCAGCGATATCCGGCTTTGGTCCGGAGTGCATATGGAATATGGTCCGACGTATCTCAATTCCGACGAGGCTGTTTTCGTTCAGGTGGATGAAACCATTTTTCTGCACGGTGACATCCTCCTGGACCGCCAAGGACTGCAATTGCGCTCGAAGCGGGGCGACGTTGACCTGCACACCTGGGTGGTCAACGCCGAGGGCGGAGTGGAAGTGATCATTGCCAAAGACAGTTTCGGACACGGGTTGTAAATGGAAACTCGGTTTTCATTGACCTGGCTTTTGCGGGTCACGTTTCCGGTCGTTTTTGTGGCGCTGTTCCTGTTTCCGGGTTGGAGTTCTTCGGCGGAAGAGCAGGCCATCCCGACGCGGATCACGTCCGAGCGGCTGCGCTACTCCCATCGCGATCACCAGATCGAGTTCATGGGGGACGTGCGGGTGGACAGGCCGAATTTTCAGCTCCGTTCGGAGCGGCTGGTAGTGCTTTTGCGAACCCTTCCCCGGGAGGCTCGACCCGAGGGCATGGCTCCGGAACAGGACATGGAAGCTCAAGTGGACATTGAACAAATGATCGCTTTTGGCCAGGTCTTTCTGAAGCACGAGGACCGTGTCGGCCACGGCGACATGGCCACCTATTGGGTGGACCAGAGCGTCCTGCGTCTGGAAGGCAACGCCCGGGTGGAAGAAGGCGGGACCCGGTTGGAAGGCAACGTGATCACGCTCAATGTTGAAGAAAGAGAGGTGGATGTGCAGGGACGCACCGATCGTCGAGTGGAAGGAATGTTTCTTTTGCCTCGGGAACAGGGGGCGCGGTGAAGGCCCTTCTCTCCGGCAAGAGTCTGCGCAAAAGCTTCGGCCAGAAAGAGGTGGTCCGGGATATTTCCATCCGGGTCGAGCAGGGGGAGATCGTCGGCCTTTTAGGTCCCAACGGAGCCGGGAAAACCACCACGTTCTACATGCTGGTCGGGGTGATCAAGCCCACCAGCGGGGTGGTGGACCTGGACGGAAAGCGGATCACCACTTGGCCGCTGCATGAGCGGGCCCGGCTGGGGCTGAGCTACCTGCCCCAGGAGAGTTCGGTCTTCAAAAAGCTGACCGTGATGCAGAATTTGCGGATCATCCTGGAGTACACGGACTTCACCCCGGCCATGCAGCGCAGAAAGGCCGAGGCCCTGCTGGAGGAACTGGGCATCTCCAAACTGGCCGACCAGAAGGCCATGTTTCTCTCCGGCGGGGAGCGCCGCCGTCTGGAAATCGCCCGGGCCCTGATCCGGAATCCGAAATTTATGTTGCTGGACGAACCCTTCGCGGGTATCGACCCCCTGGCCGTGGACGACATCCAGGAGATCGTGATGTCCCTCAAGGAGCGGGGGATCGGTGTGTTGATTTCGGATCACAACGTCCGCGAAACGCTGAAGATTTGCGACAGAGCATCCATCGTCTTCGAAGGACGGGCCATTTTTGAAGGGTCTCCGGAAGCCATCGTGGCCGATTCCATCGCTCGGAAAGTTTACCTCGGTGAGGACTTTTGCTTATGATTGATCAACAATCGGGATTGGCGTTCCAACCGGTCAGCCCGGTCATGGAGGCGAAAACGCGACATGGCTCTTGAACTGCGCCAGCAACTGAAGTTGACGCAGCAGTTGGTGATGACCCCCCAACTGCAACAAGCCATCAAGCTGCTTCAGCTTTCCAGGCTGGAGCTGGTGGAAAGCATCCAGCAGGAATTGCTGGAGAATCCCGTATTGGAGATCGCGCCGGAAGGCATCGATGAGACGGTGGAGACCCCGATAAAAGACCCTGCCGAGGATCGGTTCCAGTCCGTCAACGTCGAGGAGCCCCGGCAGCTTCACGATTCGGAGTGGCAGGACTACCTGGGAGAATTTTCCAGCATCAGTCGACAGATCCAGGGCCGGGACTGGGAAGTCCCGGAAGAGGGCATGAGTTTCGAGGCCCGGCTGGCCGGCAAGTCCACGCTGATCGGCCATCTTTCCTGGCAGTTGCGGCTTTCGGCCTTGTCGGAGCGGGAATTGGCCGTCAGCGAGGTGATCCTTGGCAACCTGGATGCCGTGGGGTATCTTTGCGAATCCATTGAGGACATCGCCGCCATGGCCGGCTGCGAGACGGAGGAGGCGGAGCGGATCCTGCGGATCATGCAACGCCTGGACCCCGTGGGGGTCTGCGCTAGGAACCTGCGGGAGTGCCTGCTGGTCCAGATGGACGAACTGGGGCTGGACGACCCGATTCTGGTCTCCCTGGTCAAGGATCATCTGGAGGAGCTGGAAAAACGTCGCTACAAGCCGTTGGCCAAGAAGTTCAAGCTCTCCATGGAGGAAATCAAACACTACCTGGACTGCATCCAGCGCCTGGACCCCATGCCCGGCAAGAGCTTCGGCTCCGATGATCCTCAGTTCACCAGCCCGGACGTTTACATCCTCCAGCACGGCGGCGATTTCATCGTGGTTCTGAACGAGGACGAGATACCGGGTTTGATGGTCAATGAGGCCTACGCCAAGGAGCTGTCCGTTCACGACAAGGGGACCAGGGACTACATTCAGGAAAAGGTCCGATCCGCTCACTGGTTGATGAAAAGCCTGTACCAGCGCCAGCGGACCCTGCACAAGGTCGCCGAAAGCATCGTCCGGTTCCAGATTGATTTTTTTCGCCATGGGGTGACGCATCTGAAGCCGATGATCCTCAAGGATGTGGCCCTGGACATCAACATGCACGAGTCCACGGTCAGCCGGATCACGACCAGCAAATACATGAGCACGCCCCATGGAACGTATGAACTGAAATTTTTCTTCAACAGCGCCCTGGGTATGGACGACGGGTCGGAGGCCGGCTCGGAAAGCGTCAAGGCGGAGATCAAGAAGCTGATTTCCGAAGAGGACCCCAAGCGTCCGCTCAGCGACGAACTGATCTCGCAACTTTTGAAAAAGTCCCTGGGCGTGAACATCGCCCGCCGTACCGTGGCCAAGTACCGCATGGCGTTGAACATCGAGTCGTCTTCCAAGCGCAAGGCCATTTTTTAGCCATCCCGGATGCTCCCAACGGAGCGAACAACCTCAAACCAACCCAGAACCCGTTTTACTTCGGAGGTGTCGCATGGAAATAACTTTTACTTTCAAGAATTTCGAGCCGTCCAATCACCTCAAGGGCTACGCCGGCGAGCGTTTCAATAAAATCAACCGTTACCTGCGTCCTGAAGATCAGGGCGAACTGGCCGTCAACCTTTCCGTGGAAAAGTATCGGCATATGGCCGAGGTGATCCTCACGGGCAAGGACATGCATTTCTCCGCCACCACCGAAAGCGAGGACATGTACTCCACCATCGACCTGGTCCTGGACAAGCTCGAGGCTCAGGTGCGCAAGACCAAAGAGAAGAACAAGGACCATCGTCGCGGTCAGAAGAGCCAGTCCGCGCGGGTGGACGTGATCACCTTTACCCAGGACGAGACCGGCAAGCGGGCCCAGACCATCACGGAAACCGACAATTTCGAGCCCAAGCCCATGTCCGTGGACGAGGCGGCCATGCAATTGGAAGCCCTGGGCAACGATTTCCTGGTTTTCTTCAACGCGGACATCGAGCGCGTCAACGTCATCTACCGCCGGAAAAGCGGCGATTTCGGTCTGATCGACCCGGGTATCTAGTCGATGGTCCTCAAGGATTTCTTGAGCAAGGACTTGCTGCTCCCCGATTTGCAAGCCAGGAACAAGACGGAAGTGCTGGCGGAATTGGTCGCCGTGCTGGCCCAAAACGTGCCGAGTCTGGATGCCGAGGCGGCCTTTCGGGTGCTCAAGGACCGGGAAAGTCTCGGGAGCACGGGCATCGGCGAAGGAGTGGCCATTCCCCACGGCAAGCTGGAGGGGCTGGACAGGATCGTGCTGGTGGTCGGACGCAGTTCCGAAGGCGTGGATTTCGACGCCCTGGACCGCAAACCGTGCCATATTTTTTTCATGGTCCTGGCCCCGGAACAGGTCGCCGGAATGCACCTGCGCATCCTGGCGTCCATCACCCGGCTGCTCAAGGACGAGACCTTTCGGCATGCCTTTCTCACGGCCCAGGACAAGGAGCTTTTCTGGGACGCCCTCAGTTCGGCGTGATGGTATTTTATTCGTCCACACCGTAGGGGCACGGCGCACCGTGCCCCTACCCCAAAAGGCAAACCGCGATGAGCGCAGACCAACCGCGAAAACCGTGCGAACTCTCCCTGGTCATGATCACCGGACAGTCCGGGGCCGGAAAAAGTACGGTCCTGAACGTCTTCGAGGATCTGGGGTACTACTGCGTGGACGGTCTGCCGGCCGGGCTGGCCGGACGGTTGCTGACCCTGTCCGAGGAGATGAAGCTGAACCAGTACGCCGGGGTGGCCCTGGGGCTGGATGTGCGCCAACCGGACTTCGCCCTGCAATGGGAGCAGTTCGTGGAGCGGATGGACCTGGCCGGGATGTGTCCGAAACTGGTCTTTCTGGAGGCCCGGGATGCCGTGCTGATCCGGCGTTACGCCACCACCCGCCGTCCGCATCCCCTGGAAGCCCAGGGCATGGGATTGGACCAAGCCATCTTCCGTGAGCGGATCATGCTGGAGGGGTTGCGCAAGCACGCCGACTTGGTGGTGGATACGTCGGATTTTTCCATCCACGACCTGCGACGGGTGTTTCAGGAGAAATGGCCCCTGGATCAGAAACTCGGCGAAGGGATGCGCATTCACTTGATTTCCTTCGGCTTCAAGTACGGCGTTCCTCTGGAGGCGGATCTGGTCTTTGATCTGCGGTTTCTGCCCAATCCCTACTTCGACCCGGAACTGCGCCCCCTGTCCGGTCTGGACGAGCCCATTGCCCGCTACGTGCTGGGGGACGACCCGGGAAAGGACTTTATCGGTCGGTTCGAGGATTTTTTACGGTATCTGTTGCCGTTGTACGCGGTGGAAGGCCGGTATCGGTTGACCATGGCCCTGGGATGCACCGGAGGGCGGCATCGCTCGGTGGCCGTGTCCCAGGCCGTGTCGGCCGCGCTGACGGCCGTCGGATTTTCCGTTACCATTGAACATCGTCACCTGAATCTGGGATAGCAGCGGATTTCGGTTTTTTGGGGGAACATGCGGTGATTGGAGTCGTATTGGTCACGCATACGGAGTACGGCGCGTACTTGCTCAAGGCCGCGGAGCTGATTCTCGGTCCTCAGCAGGATTGCTACTTCGTCAGCGTGGATGTGACCAAGGAAGTGGAAAAGTCCCTGACAGAGATCAGAAAGAGCGTCAAAAGCGCGGATCACGGTCCCGGGGTGGTCATTCTGACGGATATGTTCGGGGGGACGCCGACCAATTTGAGTCTGTCGCTGCTGAACAAAAGCGAGCATCAGTTGGAAGTGATCACCGGCGTGAACCTGCCCATGCTGCTGCGCGTGCTCGGTTCGCGCAAGCTGTCCCTGGCCGAACTGGCCAAGGAGGCCAAGGCGGCCGGATCCCAGGGAATCGTCGTCGCCGGGGATATTCTGCGCAGCAAGGTGGCCAAGGAGTAGGCCGGAGCGATCATGAACTGGGTGCGCATCGACAATCGTCTGGTCCACGGCCAGGTCATCGAAGCCTGGGTGCCGTATCTGGGGGCTAGGTACATTCTCGTGGTCAACGACGAACTGGCCGCCGACGATCTGCGTCAGGAGATCATCCGCTTGGCCGTGCCCAGCGGCGTGGAGCTCACCTTCGTCGGGGTCGAGCGCATCGCCAAGCATTTGGATGAGCACGGCCGGGTCGTCCACCCACGTGGCGACACGCTGCTGCTGTTCGCCACGTGCGGCGACGTGCAACGGGCTTTGCAGGCCGGGTTTGCGTTGAGCACCGTAAACATCGGCAACCTGCATTATTCCCCGGGCAAACAGCAACTCTGTCCGCATGTGGCTCTGAGCAGCGAAGACATCGGCTGTCTGAAGGCCTTTGCCAAACGGGGCATTCATCTGGATTTTCGCTGTGTTCCCAACGATTCGACGCAGGTGAAGACCTCATGGTGGGGATGAGCATGGACGCGCTGGCCTGGGCGGGCTTGGCGTGTTTTTTTTTGTCCTGTTTTCCCTGGCCCGATTCGGCCTGAATCTCGGATTTCTGGATCGGCCCCTGGTGATCGGTATGCTGTGGGCGGCCGTGACCGGCCAGTGGGAAACGGCCTTGCCCGTGGCGCTGTTTTTCGAACTGCTTTTTCTGGATCTCTTTCCCATCGGGACGTACATTCCCCCGCATGGCCCCTTTGCCCTGCTGACATCCTTAGCCTTGATGAACGTCTTCGATCTCGTCCAGGCTCCGGTGATCTTCATGGTCATGTTGTTGTGCGCGCCCACGGCCCTTTTGGGCAGCCGTCTCGAATTGTTGCAGCGCCGGAGGCAAAACGCCGTGTATACGCAAATGCTTCAGTCCACGCGGGGTGGCGCGGATGCAACCACCTCCCCGATGAATCCAGCGGGAATGGCCCTGCTCCAATCCGTCGCGGTGAATCTGACGGCGTTTATCGTGGTCATGGCCCTGCTCGTGCCGCTCACCGACGTGTTCTTGCAGCAATTCCGCGGGCGTGTCCTGATGCTGCCCATTACCTGGCCGATGGTCTGGATGATCGGAACCGTCGGGGTTCTGCTTTCCCTGCGCTCGCGCAGGGTCTACGCCCTGCTGCTGGGGGCGGTGGCCCTGGCCGGAGGGTATTACTGGTTCAGCCATTTCGCGTGACGGACATGGTCGGGATATCACGGGCATGCGTTGCTTCGTGGGCCGCTAACACCCGGATCAGTTCTGAATTTCCAATTGTTCAAGGAGGATAGTTCGTGATTTTCGACATCGAGAAAGAGACCGCGCCCCGGGAGGATCTGGAGCCGTTGCAGTTGTCCCGGCTCCGGAACCTGGTGGAACGGGTCAACGCCAACGTGCCGTTTTATCGGCGTAAGTTCGAAGAAACCGGCATACGTCCCGAACAGATCAAGAGCCTCAACGATTTGAAGTACCTGCCGTTTACGGAGAAACAGGACTTGCGCAACAACTATCCCTTCGGTCTGTTTGCCGTGCCCAAGGAAAACGTCGTGCGCATCCATGCCTCGTCCGGTACCACCGGCAAAGCCACGGTGGTGGGGTATACGCACCGCGACGTCCGGAATTGGGCCTCCCTGATGGCCAGGGCCTTCATGGCAGCCGGGGTCAACCGAGGCGACGTCGTGCATAATGCCTACGGATACGGCTTGTTCACCGGCGGGCTGGGCGTGCATTACGGCGCGGAGGAGCTGGGGGCGACCATCGTGCCCATTTCCGGCGGAGGCACCAGGCGTCAGGTGATGCTGCTTCGGGACTTCGGCCCCACGGTGCTGTGCAGTACCCCGTCCTACAGCCTGTTCCTGTTCGAAGCAGCCCAGGAAGCCGGGATCCCGTTCAGTGAGCTGCCCATCCGCGTCGGCATCTTCGGAGCGGAACCCTGGTCCGAGGAGATGCGCCACGACATCGAATCCAAGCTGGGTCTGATCGCCCTGGACATTTACGGACTCTCCGAGATCATGGGACCGGGGGTGGCCATGGAGTGCGCCGTGGCCCAAAAAGGCCTGCACATTTTCGAGGACCATTTCCTACCGGAAATCATCGACCCGATCACCGGCGAGCAGTTACCGCCCGGCGAGACCGGCGAGTTGGTCCTGACCACCCTGACCAAGGAGGCCCAGCCTCTGATCCGTTACCGGACCCGGGACATCACCTCCCTCAACTACGTTCCCTGCCGCTGCGGCCGGACCCATGTCCGGATGAGCCGGATCAAAGGGCGTAGCGACGACATGTTGATCATTCGCGGGGTGAACGTCTTTCCGTCGCAGATCGAAGCCCTGCTGCTGGAAACCGAGGGCCTGACCCCGCACTATCAGTTGATCCTGGACCGCCAGGGCGCCATGGACACCCTGGAGGTGCGGGTGGAGGTGGATGAAAAGCTTTTCTCCGATGAGGTGCGCCATCTGCAGCGCCTGGAGGGCAAGATCCAGGGGAACATCAAGGAGTTTCTCGGTGTGACGGCCAAGGTCAAACTGGTGGAGCCGCGCAGCCTGGCTCGTTCCGAAGGCAAGGCCAAACGGATCATCGACCAGCGGCCCAAGGTCTGAGAGCGCATCACGGTTTCCCAATCCGTCATAGAACCTGAATCCCTTACAGGGAGGGCAGAACAATGAAAGTGGAACAGATTTCGATTTTTTTGGAGAACCGGGCCGGGCGACTGACGGACGTGACCAGGGTCTTGTCCCAGGGCGGGATCAACATCCGGGCGTTGTCCTTGGCCGATACGTCGGACTTCGGGATTTTACGGTTAATCGTCACGGACCATGAACGGGCCAAGCAGTTGCTCAAGGAAAACGGTTTCACCGTTGGCCGGACCTCCGTGGTGGCCGTGGAAGTGGACGACAGGCCCGGGGGACTGCATTTCATTCTGGAACTGCTCAGCAATAACCAGATCAACGTGGAATACATGTACGCCTTTGTTCAGCAGACCGGAAAAGACGCGGTTATGATCTTCCGGTTCGACCGGACGGATCAGGCCGTTGAGATATTACAAGCCAACAAGATTCGGATCATCCCCGGGGACGAACTCTACAATCTGTAGGCCGCGGAACATGACGACCGTAACGTGTTGCTGTTCAACTTGGCATTGGAGGCAGGATCGATATCGACCCCGAGCCTGTCCTGGCTGGTCGAGTCATGTTGAGCGCAAATAGAAAAATAGGGGGCAGAGATGAACAGATTGGGTTTGACGTGCCTGATGATTTTGTTGGCGGCGTTTTTGGCGCTGATGCTCACCGCGACCGCCGCCATGGCGCAGCGTCCGGTATCCTTGCGCTTGGCGCACTTTTTCCCGGCGACCCACCCGGCTGAGACGGAACTGGTCCAAGGCTGGGCCAAGGCTCTGGCCGAGGCGTCCGACGGGCGAATCGACGTGGTCAGCTATCCGGGCCAGACTCTGCTCGCGGCTCCCGAGATTTATGACGGCGTGGTCACGGGGATCGCGGATATCGGCCTGTCCGTTTTTGCCTATACCAGGGGTCGTTTTCCATTGCTGGAAGTGTTCGAACTGCCCGGCGTGACCTACAAGAATTCCAAGGTCGCCAGCCAAGTGGCCTGGGACGCGATCAAGACCTTGAACCCGGCGGAGGTCCAGGACACCAAGCTGCTGATGGTCCTGGCCACCGGACCCGGTGATCTGTTCACCAAATCGCCCGTGCGCACCCTGGAAGACTTGCAAGGCTTGGAAATTCGGGCCACCGGGCTGAGCGCCAAGACTCTGGCCGCATTGGGCGCCATCCCCGTGGCCATGCCTCAGTCCGAGGCCTACGAGGCCCTGTCGCGCGGGCTGGTCAAGGGCAATCTTTCGCCCTTGGAGGTTTTGCAGGGTTGGCGGCACGCCGAGGTCACCGACTATCTGACCATGACCCCGTTTCTTTACAATACCTTGTTCTTCGTGACCATGAACCAACGCGCGTGGGATCGGCTTCCAGAGGACCTGCAAGCGGTGATCACCGAGATTTCCGAACAGTTCTTCCTGGACGTGGCTAAGGGGTTGTGGGATGCGCAGAACGAAGCGGCCCTGACCTATGCCGTGGAAACCACGGGCCAACAGGTGATCCACCTTACCGATGAGGAAACGGCCCGCTGGACCGAACTGGTCCTGCCGATCCAGGCCGAGTTTCTCCGGGATATGGCTGGTCGTGGGCTGCCCGGGCAAGAGGCCCTGGACTTGGTGATCGAATTGTCCGAGAAGTACAACGCCCGGTATTGACCATACGGGACTTTTTTGCCGTGCCGGAACGTTCTCGGCGCGGATATATGTTTTTTCTTGAACACGGCGCGCGTTCATTCGCTGGCTTGCAAAGCGTCTGAACGCGCGACTGTGTTTCTTCTCAACAGCTTTCCACTTATCCTCAATGCCGTCACGTTCGAAACGTTATCTTCAACTCGCCGAAAAATACGTCTGGGCCGCCAGCAAGGTCTTTGACGCCGTGGCCGGAATCAGTCTTCTGGCTGTGATGTTTCTGGTGGTCCTGAACATTATCCTGCGGGCGTTCTTCAAGAATCCGATTCTTGGAACATATGAATTCGTGGGGTTTCTGACCTCCCTGGCCGTGGGTCTGGCCCTGGCCCATTGCGCACTGAAGAACGGGCATATCGCCGTGGGCTTTCTGGTGGCTAAGCTTCCCGAGCGGATCAGGGCCTGCATCGACGGCCTGACCAACATCACGGCCGCGGTGTTTTTCGTGTTCTGCTCCTGGCACATGCTGGATTATGCCCAGAGCTTCGCGGCCAGCGGAGAGGTGGGATTGACCACGAAAATTCCTTTTTATCCGTTTGTTTACGGACTTGCCGCTGCCCTTGGGCTGCTTTGCCTGATCCTGATCCTGCGCGCCGTGGAAATGGTGGGCATGGCGGTGCGCCGATGAGCCCGACACTGGTCGGCCTGGCCGGCATCGGCCTGTTTTTCGTGCTTCTGATCCTGCGGATGCCCATTGCCTATGCCATGTCCCTGACCGGATTTCTGGGATTCAGTTGGCTGGTTTCTCCGGATGCGGCGTTCCGGGTCGTTTCCAAGGATTTGTACGCAACGTTTTCCTCCTATTCCCTGAGCGTGATCCCCATGTTTATCTTCATGGGATTTTTGGCGTTCTACTCCGGGATCGGGGCCAGGCTGTTCACCTTCGCTTATCGGACCATGGGCCACTATCCCGGAGGGTTGGCCATCGCCACCCAGGCAACCTGCGCGTTGTTCGGCGCGGTTTGCGGGTCGAACACGGCCACGGCCGCGACCATCGGGGCCATCGCCATCCCGGAGATGAAGAAATATCGGTACGCGGACACCCTTTCCACGGCCAGCGTGGCCGCCGGAGGGGCGTTGGGAGTCCTGTTTCCGCCCAGCGTGATCTTCATCGTCTACGGCATGGCCACGGAGCAATCCATCGGCAAGCTGTTCATGGCCGGGATCATCCCTGGATTTTTGTTGATGTTTCTCTACATGGCCACCATTTTCCTCATGGCTCGGCGCAATCCCCGGCTCGGTCCTCCCGGACCGGTGTTCAGCTGGAAGGATCGCTTCGCGGCGTTGAAGGGCGGAATCTGGGAAGTATTCGTTATCTTTTCCTTGTCCCTGGGCGGTCTCTTCGCCGGATGGTTCACCCCCACCGAGGCCGGAGCCGTGGGGGCGGCCGGTGTGTTTTTTCTGACCCTGGTCCAGGGCAAGTTGCGCTGGGAAGGATTGAAGCGCGCCCTGGCCGACTCCACCCGGACCACGGCCATGATCATGCTTCTGGTGGCCGGGGCGGTGATTTTCGGGCGGTTCATGGCCGTGAGCCGCGTTCCCTTCGAGCTGGCGTCCTGGGCCGGGCAGTTGGATTTGCCGGCCTACGTGGTCATGGCCCTGATCCTGTTGATCTACCTTGTTCTGGGATTCTTCATCGACGCCCTGGCCTTGGTCTTGTTGACCATTCCCATCTTTTACCCCGTGGTAGTCAATGTCTTGGGATATGATCCGATCTGGTTCGGGGTGATCATGGTTTTGGTCGTGGCCATGGGGGTGATCACGCCCCCTGTGGGCATGAACGTCTATATCGTCAAGGGAATCGCCGCAGACGTCCCGCTGGAAACCATCTTTAAGGGGATCTGGCCGTTTTTGGCCGCGTTGATCGTCTGCATCGCCATTCTGCTGGCCTTTCCCGCTCTGACCACGTTTTTGCCCGGTCTGATCTAGGTCGGAAATGCTGTCGCGGCGAGATACGTTCCGTGCCGTGAAAATGGGTGGTTTGCATGCCTGATCCCACCGGTTCGCCCGGGAAAAGAGTGGTTGGACGCGTTGTCTTTGGGCATGGTTCAGTGTTACGAAAAGACGCGTTTCGTATACCCAAGCCCATTATTTTACTGAGGTTCACCGATGAAAAGCTGTCTGATCATGCTGTTTGTCGCCGTCGTCCTGGTAATCGTCGTTGCCTTCCCCCCGAGCACTGCCACGGCGGAAACCGTGTACGTGTCCGATGTCCGGGAGATTTCCAAACGAGCCGGACCATCCACTGAACATCGGATTCTTCAGATGCTCCCCGCCGGGGCGAAAATGGAAGCTTTGACCGAACAGTCGGGATGGTTGCGGGTCCGCGGTCCGAACGGCATTGAAGGATGGGTGCTGAAACGCTTCACCAGCGCGGAACTTCCGGTATCGTTGAAATATCAGGAGCTTCGCGAGGAATATGATGAACTTTATGCAGCATCCAGCGGGGCTCTGGGACGGATCGCCGAACTGGAAGAGGTTAACCGGAACCTCTTGGAAACCTTATCCGAAACCTCCAACAAGCTTCTGGATCTGGACCGTGAATATGCAGCTCTCCAGTTGGATGCGTCCAATGTTCTCGATTTGCGGCAACGTTACGATCAGACAGTGGCTGACTTGGCCGATATTCAGGTCGAGGTCGAGACCTTGCGCCAAGAAAACAGCAAGTTGAAGTCCTGGGACCGTTTTTACTGGTTTCTCGCCGGCGGAGCGGTCTTCTTGGTGGCTTGGCTGGCCGGAGTGATCACCGGGCGTTTGCAGGGCAAGCGGCGGAATACCCTGCAATATACCTGATCGCGAAGCAATTTGAACAACACAAGGCCTGAACGCCGTACGCGAGCACGGTTAATGGGCCGCAACACAGCGAGGAGCACCATGCTCAGCAATGATGAAATGGCTGATCGGGTCATGGATCGGATTGCCGCGCGTATTTCCGAAGAATTACGCGGAACCATGGTCCAGGCTCTGGAAAGAGAATTGCAGAAGAACATCAGCCGATCTCTGATGCAAGGTGAGTTCTACCGGACCCTGAACGCGGAATTGCAAGACGGGTTGAAGCAAATCTACAAGGAAATCGCCGAAGCCAAGAAATACGATGGACAGGCTCCGATCGTGGACGGGCAGACCTCCGCCCTGATCTCCGAAGCCTCGGATCAACTCGACGAGATTCTCAAGGCCACGGAGCAGGCCGCGGTCCAGGTCATGGACATTGTGGAAGATCAGATGGAGTTGCAGGCCGAGATGACCGCGATCCTGGAGCGATTCCGCAGCGGCGGGGCCAGGGCCGCGGACGTGAACGCCCTGATCGCCACCAACCAGCGCCTGAGCGAGGACTTCATGCGGATCATGACCGCTCTGTCCTTCCAGGATCTGACCGGCCAGCGGATCAAGAAGATCATTACCGCCATCAAGCAGGTGGAACGGATCACCACGGAACTGTTCGTGGCCACGGGGTTGAAAATCAAAGGAATTGACGAGGAGCCGGAAAAGGACTTCCAGACCCTGAACACCGAAGCCAAACAAAAAGCCTCGGACCTCAAAGGCCCGCAAACCACGACCAACCAGAACGACGTAGACGATCTGCTGGCCCAGCTTGGGCTGGATTAGATCAAAGCTCGGACTCTCTTGAGATGACTGTCTGAATCGTGCTCTTGTTTCATGCTCCTAAATGAGCCGTGCACCGGTTGCCATGATCTCTTGAACAAATGGGTCCGGATGTTCAAGGTCTTTGCGTGAAAACGAATGAGGCTCGATGCATACGTTCATCTGCCGTGTTAGTTTCATTAAGCGTACGTCTTCATCATAACCGTCAATCTCATCCTTGTCCCAGAAGACGGCCAGGTCAATGTCACTGTCTGCCTTGGCCGTTCCTTTTGCATGAGAACCAAAAAGATATAAGCTTTGGATCGGAACACTATTTTTACGTAGTATCTGTATATACTCTTTGATGCTATTTTCGATCAGCGCTGCAATTTGTTTTTGAGCCATCGACGCATCTCCTTTATCTGGGCTACTCTTTGTAATGTGAAATCAAGACCTGCCTTGCGTGCAAATTGCTTCTTGTAATCCGGATATCTCCCTTTGATGTTGTATGTCGTCACCTCAAGTAGAAAATTTTCCTGATCAACTGTCATTTCTAAACCTGCATCTCGGGCTATTTTGAGCAGATGGTGAATACGCGGAACTTCTTTGTCAATATTTTGTACGTAAATTGCCTTGAGAAGTTTTTCAAGGACTAGATGGCCGACAAAAAGTGCCCAAGTGAAATGACCATTATCCAAAAGGCTGGTCATGACGGAACAATCTTTGTCGGATTCTTGCAGCCAGTAGAGTATATGCTCGTCTCGCGTCATATTGCCACTCGCAATGTAGGGAAGCAAAGGTGTCGCCTGTAACCCGGCTCTGAGGTTCACCACAATCCCGCCAGCGGCCCTCCCTTGGCCGCGAGCATATCCACTCTTTTTTCCACTTCCGGATCCGGTTCCAAGGCCGGGGCGTGGTGGGGTTTGGCTCGGGCGTCGATGACCAGGGGGCCGGGGCAGCCCCAGTGTTTGCAGGTCATGGTTTCGCCTGCTCCATAGATGTCGCAGGCTGGGTCGGAGCGGGTGAAGGTGGTCCAGATGAAGTTGTTCAGGGTTCGGGCGACAAAGGCGCTGTCGTCGGCCACGATGATCAGCGGCCAGTCCGGGAGTTGCCCTCTGGTGTGCAGTTCGTGGCAGAATTCGGCCATGATCGGGTCCTGGGCGTGCCGGGTCCGGGTGCAGGGTGGTCCCTGGATGACGAGGATTCCGGCCAGGACGTCCGGTGCGCAGACCTGGGGCGAGCCAAAACCATCCGGTAGGTGGAGGTCGCTGGGAAAAGACGTGGGCAGGGTCCTGTGGGGCGGGCCGGCAGCGGCGATCACCACCTTGGAGCCTTCGTTCAGCCCCAGACCGGAGTAGTCCAGGGTGTCCACGGTGGTTCGGGTCTGGAAGTGCAGATCCCGGGTCCAATCCACCCGCGCCAAGACATGGCGGAAGAAATTGGCGATGTCGTGGATGTCCAGACGGGAGTCGTCGGCTCGGTCGGCGATGAGCAGATATTTGGCCAGGGAGAGTTGGCCCTGGCCGAGAATGGCGTTGGCCTGGGTGAGCAGTTCCCGGGGAGCCCGCTCCGAATCATAGGGTACGTAGCGCTCGCTGCCCAGGGCCAGGAGCAGGGGATGCACCCCGGCTGCGTCCACGGCATGCACGGCCCGGACTCCCGGGAGCACGGTCGGAATGGCGTCACCGGTGAGTTCGTGGATCAGCGCGCCGAAGGTGGTGTCTTCCTGGGGCGGGCGGCCTACGGTAGTGAAAGGCCAGACCGCGTCCGGGCGGTGATAAACCCGGTCCACGGTGAGCACCGGGAAGTCGTGCTCCAGGCTGTAGTAGCCAAGGTGGTCGCCGAAGGGACCTTCGGGCAGGGTTTGGGCGTCTTTGACCACGCCGGAGATGCAGAAGTCGGCCTGAGCAGGCATGGGAAGACCGTTTGCGGAGCGGACCAGTTCCAGTCTGCCGCCGCCGAGCATCCCGGCGAAGCTGAGTTCCGGCATACCCTCGGGCAGGGGCATCACCGCGGCCAGGGTCATGGCCGGCGGTCCGCCGATGAACACGTTCACCCGCAACGGCAGGCCGCGCTGCAAAGCCTCGGCATGGTGCACCCCGATGCCCCGGTGGATCTGGTAGTGCAGGCCCGCTTCCCGGTCGGGAGCGTACCGCCCGCCGGAGAACTGGACCCGGTACATGCCCAGGTTGGAATGCATCCAATTGTTTTGGCCTGGCCTGCCCGGGCTTTCGGAGTAGACTTGGGGTAGGGTGACGAAGGCTCCGCCGTCCCTGGGCCAGGAAACCTGGTTGGGCAGGTCGGACAGGGCGCAGTTTTCGGCCAGGATCGGCCCGTTGGTCACGTACTTCGGCCGGGCGTTCCACAGGGTGCGAACCAGTCCCAGATATTTCCAGGGGGCTCGGAGCGCCTCGCTCGGATCGACCTTCAGCCTGACCAGTTTATCCAGGGCCGGGAGGGTGTCCCGGAAGATGTATCTGGCTCGGTCGAGGGTACCGAATAGGTTGCCCAGCATGGGGAAGCGGCAGCCTTTGACCCTGGTGAAGAGCAGGGCCGGTCCTCCGGCCTGGTAGACTCGGCGCTGGATGACCCCGGCTTCCAGGTACGGGTCCACCGCCACGTCCAGCCGGACCAGTCTTCCGGCAGCCTCCAAATCGCGAATGCATGCTTGCAGCGTGTCGTATCCCATGACGGTCTTGTACGCGACCGTGCTTGCAGCGTCCAGATTCGGAGCCTTGCACTTCCCCGATTCCATATCCGGAGTGGATCTTAAACGAAATCGAAATCGTGATCGAAATCGAACTTCATGGCCAAGAAGATGACGTAATCCCGATGATGCACAGTTTTTCTTCCGATTTCGATAGCGATTTCGATTTCGCTTGATGTTGTTCTCTCCGTTGCTTCCGAGAGGAAATCAGCCCAGGACTGAAGCGCCTCGAAAATTGACGGAAGTCTTGGCACCGACTATCCCAAGCATGACGTATGCCGCAATCGGCAATTCACCCTACTTTTTGTTTCAAAGGAGACTTGGTCATGTGTTCGGCTGAGAGTACGATATCCAAGAAATCAAGCGATACCGCCAAACTCGGACCGGTGGGATCGTTCATTACGCACCATTATCGGCATTTCAACGCAGCGGCCTTAATCGACGCGGCAAGGGCCTACGACGATTTTCTGGCCGACGGCGGGAAGATGATGATCACCCTGGCCGGGGCCATGAGCACCGCTGAGCTGGGGTTGTCCCTGGCCGAGATGATCCGTCGGGACAAGGTGCATCTGATCGTCTGCACCGGGGCCAATCTGGAGGAGGACATCTTCAATCTCGTGGCCCACGATTTTTACGAACGGGTGCCCAATTATCGGGACCTCACCCCCCAGGACGAAGCGGAACTGCTGGCCCGGCACATGAATCGGGTCACGGACACCTGTATCCCGGAAATGGAGGCCATGCGGCGGATCGAGAAGGCCATGCTCCAGGTCTGGGCCGCGGCGGACGCCAAGGGGGAGCGCTACTTTCCTCATGAGTTCTTCCGCCAGATCCTGGCCGCCGGAGACCTGGCTCCGTCCTACCAGATTGATCCGAAGGATTCCTGGATGCTGGCGGCCATGGAAAAGAACGTGCCCATGGTCGTGCCGGGTTGGGAGGATTCCACCTTGGGCAACATGTACGCCGCGGCCGTGCTGCGGGGCGAGGTCAAAAACGTGCACACCGTGCGCACCGGGATCGAGTATATGACCTGGCTGGCGGATCACTACACCCAGACCACGAAGCAAAATCCCCTGGGCATGTTTCAGATCGGCGGGGGAATCGCCGGGGACTTCCCGATCTGCGTGGTGCCCATGCTTCACCAGGACATGGAGCGGACGGATGTTCCGCTGTGGGGGTATTTCTGCCAGATCAGCGACAGCACCACCAGCTATGGCTCCTATTCCGGGGCCATCCCTAACGAGAAGATCACCTGGGGCAAATTGGGCGTGGACACGCCGAAGTTCATTATCGAGTCCGACGCGACCATCGTCGCGCCGTTGATCTTTGCCTATTTGCTTGGCTGGTAATATTTCTCGACGCGATCTTGGGAAGACCGGCAGGAGAGATGAATAAGGAGCGGAGCATGATACGGACAGTCGGAGTCTTCACCTGCTTGGCCGGCCTGCTGATTGCCGGTTGCATCTGGAATCGGGGCGGACGTGATCTTGGCGAACTGACCGCGGTTCCGATCTCCGAGGTCGCGTACCTCTGTATCGGCGAAGCACGGCTCACGGCCAGCTATTATGTACTCTCCGACAAGACGCTGCATTTCGTTCGCTTGGATATGCCGGACGGCGAGATGGTCACCTTGCCCAGTGCTCTTTCGGCTTCGGGGTCCAGGTATACCGATGAACGGGAGTACGTCTGGTGGGTCAAGGGCCGGGAAGGCTTTTTGGAGAAACGCGGGGATGACGGGGGCTGGCGGCTGTATCTTGAGGGATGCCGGGAATTGTAAAGAAGGTAACCACGGGGCGCAGGGGGAGCACGGGGAAAGGCAGTCTGGTTCATGTCCGCCCCCTGATCCCCGTGTGCCCCGTGGTTCATTTTTTCCCCCGTTATTGTCGGCGAAAAGACGTGCGGCGCTCTTTACGCCACGGCTGTTTCCTGCCATGATACTCGTTTTTTACGTCTATCCGAATCTCAAATAAATATCAGCAAGGATCACCAAGGCACGACAATGCTTCCCATGGACTGTTTGCGGGAAATCGAGGAACTGCTTTCCAGCGGCCGGTTGGTTCAGGATTTTCAGGACGGATGCGAGAACGATCGGTTCGTGATCCTGGAATTCCTGGAAACGTTGATGGACCTGGGCGAGGCCGCGGACGCCGCGGCCACGGAGGCCATTTTCAAAGGCTCCTATCTGGAGATGACGGCGGCGGCCAAGGACCAGAAATAACGGTTTTTGTCGCCGGAAGGATAGCCCCGGGCGGCCTGAAGGGACCAGCCTTCCGGAAGGGGTTCGGGCGGGGTCTCGTTGGCCATGATCAGGACCAGCCCCTTGGGTGCCAGCCAGGGGCGGACCAATTCCAGAAGTCGGGGCCAGGGCAGAAAGGCCCGGCTCAGGCACAGATCCACGGGAGCCAGGGCGGGCAAGGCCTGTTCGGCCCGTTCCGGTCGAACCATGGTCCGGCGCAGCCCCATGGCCGCGACGGCCTGGAGCAGAAAGGCCGTGCGCTTGCGGCGGATTTCCACCAGATGATACGTTCCCTGCGGCCAGAACAGCCGCAAGGGCAGGCCGGGCAGCCCGGCCCCGGCGCCCAGATCCACGGCCAGAGGTTTTTTCGGTTGATTACCCGTGGGGCTATCCGGAGCGTTTTTCAGCAGGGGCAGGGTGTCCAAAAAATCGGCCAACAGCCAACTGTCCGCCACCAGGTCCGTCAGGACGGTCCTCCAATCACCGGGTCCGACCAGATTCATGCGTTGATTCCACTGGAGCAGCAGCCCGAGATACCGGCTTAATCCCAGAGCTTGCTCCGTGGTCAGCGTCCGACCGAGGTCGGCGGCCAGGGCGGTAATCTGGTCCGGTGTCGGCGGAGTCGGGGAGGTGGTTTTGGCGGCCATGGGGCGATCCATGGCCGATCATGTGGGAAAATGCAAGAGGGGAGAGAGGGATGAAGGCTGAGACCTGGGAGCTGAGGTTTGAAACCGTGGTTTGAAAGTTGAAGCGGAACGAGAACGTACTGTTATGGACAAAAATATGAGAGAATCAACATCGAAAATCGTGGTTGTCTTTCCCGGTCAGGGGTCCCAGGAGTCGGGCATGGGAAGGGACGTGGCGGAGCGGTTCCCCGAGGCCATGGAATTGTGGAAGCGGGCGGAAAAGGCGGCGGGAGCGCCGTTGCGGGAAATCTATTGGGACGGCGCGGAACAGGACATGGCCCGGACCAGATATCTCCAGCCGGCCATGACCGCGACCACCCTGGGGTTGTGGATCGTGGGCCATGAGCGTTTGCGGGTGGACGGTCTGGCCGGTCACAGCCTGGGAGAATTCGCCGCGCTGGCCGCGGCGCGGGTTCTGGATATTCCGGCGGTCCTGGAACTGGCCGCGTTGCGCGGTCAGTTGATGGACGAGGTCGGGGCGGACCAAGGCGGCAAGATGGCCGCGGTGCTCAAGCTTTCCCAGGAGGCGGTCCAGGAAATCGTGGACGCGGTCCGAGGCGAAAGTGACCGGGAACTGCGCATCGCCAACCACAATTCTCCGGCCCAGTTCGTGATCAGCGGGACCGCCGACCTGGTGGACCAGGCCGCGGCCCTGGTCAAGGATCGCAAGGGCCGTGCCGTACCTTTGGCTGTGAGCGGGGCCTTTCATAGCTCTTTGATGGCCGAACCGGCCAAGGAGTTCGCCGGAGCATTGAAGAAATTGGATTGGCGCGCGCCGCGCATTCCGGTCTACTTCAACGTCACGGCGGCCGTGGAGCCTGATCCCGCCCGCATCCAGACCCTGGTGGCGGAGCAGATGACCTCTTCCGTGCTCTGGACCCAAAGCATTTTGGCTCAGTGGGATGACGGGGCCCGAACCTGGATTGAGCTTGGCCCCAAAGGGGTTCTGAGCCGGCTGGCTGGCGCGATTCTGGCCAAGGTGGACGTGCCCTGGGAGGCGAAGAGCATCTCCAGCCTGGAGCACCTGGAAGCGCTCGGTTCGACCGCCGGGAGTTGAGCCCGAGCCAGCAACTACTCAGCACAGAGAAATTCTGTTGCCGGAGTCGGAATCGGAATCGGGATCGGGATCGAAAACGCTGGGGTGCGTTCTAAATTCTTCCTGTTTCGATTCCGACTCCGATACCGACCCCGACACTGATTGCCGATGCAAGATCGGACACAAAATGTACTGAGTAGTTACAAGCCAAAGCCAAAGTATGACGTGAAAGGACACGGCCGTCGGGAGGCCGAAAAAAGAATCATCAACAAGACGAGACGACGCAACCCAATGCGAGCACAAAATTATTTGCGGGAATTGTTGACGCCCTTTCTGACCGAACACGGCCTGGAGTGGACCCCGGCCACGACCCTGGAACCACCGAGGGACAAGCGTTTCGGGGATTTGGCCACGAATATGGCCTTCACCCTGTCCAAGAAAGCCGGAAAGAACCCCCGGCAGATCGCCCAGGATATGGAACAGCGTTTGGCCGGCCTGGGCCACGGACGATTGGCCAAAGTGGAGACCGCCGGTCCGGGGTTCTTGAATTTCACCCTGGCCCCGTCTTTCTGGCAACAAGGCGTCCTGGACATCCTGGACCAGGGCGATGAATACGGACAGACCGACCTGGGTCGGGGTCGTAAGGTCCAGGTGGAGTTCGTCTCCGCCAACCCCACCGGCCCGCTGCACATCGGCCACGGGCGCGGGGCGGCCCTGGGGGACAGTCTGGCTCGTATCCTGCGGTTTATGGGCCACGACGTGACTACGGAATACTACCTTAACGACGCCGGTCGCCAGATGCGGCTCCTGGGGGCCTCGGTCCTGTCCCGGTATCTGGAACTGCTCGGGCGGGAAGCGGTTTTTCCCGAGGACGGGTACAAAGGTGAGTACATCCGGGAGTTGGCCCAAGGATTAGCGGACCGGGACGGAGAGCGGACAGCGGACCTTCCGGAGCAGGAAGCCCTGGACGTGGCCCGGGAATACGCCATGGCCCGGATTCTGGCCGGAATCCGCCAGGATCTCCAGGACTTTCGGGTGGAGCACCAGGTCTGGTTCTCCGAGTCCGGCTTGATCCGGGACGGGGCCGTGGAGCGGACCCTGGAGCGCTTGCGGGCGGACGGGCTGGCCTACGAGCAGGACGGGGCGCTCTGGTTCGCCAGCACCCGGTACGGGGACGACAAGGACCGGGTGCTGCGCAAGTCCGACGGCTCGTTGACGTACCTGGCCTCGGACATCGCCTACCACGCGGATAAGTTCGAGCGCGGCTTCGATCTGGTGGTGGACATTTGGGGCGCGGACCATCACGGCTACGTCGGCCGGATGAAAGCCGCAGCCCAGGCTCTGGGCCGGGCCCCGGAGGACTTGCAGTGCATTTTGGTCCAACTGGTCAACCTGCTCCGGGCCGGAGAGCAGATCGCCATGTCTACTCGGGCCGGGGAGTTCGAGACCCTGGCCGACGTGTGCGCCGAGGTGGGGCCGGATGCGGCTCGGTTTATCTTTCTCAGCCGCAAGAGCGACAGCCATCTGGACTTTGACCTGGAACTGGTCAAACGGCAGACCATGGACAACCCGGTCTACTACGTGCAGTACGCTCATGCCCGGATTCATTCCCTGCTGGCCAAGGCCGGAGAAGCCGGAGTGATTCCTTTGCGGCCGACCCTGGAGACGCTGACTCTGCTGGACGGAGAAGGGGATATGGAACTGCTCAAAGCCCTGGATCAGTTCGGCGATGTGCTGGTTTCCGCCGCGGTCACCCTCAGCCCGCATCACCTCAGCCACTATCTGTTGGATATGGCCGGAAAGCTGCACCGCTACTATACCACGCATCCGGTCCTGGCCGCGGGGGCGCCGGAATTGGTTCAGGCCCGACTGGCCTTGTGCCGGGCCGTGGCCCAGGTGTTGCGTAACGGGTTGGGTTTGCTGGGTGTGAGCGCACCGGAGAAGATGTAGGCCGATTCGGATATGGCGCAGAAGAACTCCAAACCCTCGACTTCCCCCGGCGGAAAGAAGAAACGCTGGCGGTTTGAACTGGGTCCCTTTGGGATGCTCGGCGTGGGATTGGTGGGCACTTTGGTCATGGCCTGGGCGTTCATTTTGGGCATTCTGGTTGGCAGAGGATACCATCCGGAGTCGGTGATTCCGGAAATCGGTTGGGAGTCCGCCAAACTGCCGACGCTCTCCACGCCGCGAACCGTTTTGCAGCCCGAGGAACTGCGATTTCACGAGACGCTTCAGGAACGGGGCAGCCAACCCTCCCCTGAAGCGCCCCGCCGAGTCGAACCGCCGCGGGTTTCGGCTCCAGTCCGGCAGACTCCTCAGGCCCAGCGGGAGGCCGCGCCTGATCACGCCCCGGCTCCGGTCGTCGCCGCGCCCGAACCGACTGGCCCGACTGGCCCGACTGGACAGGCAGGGCTTGCGGAACCTCTGGAACCGGCAGGACCGCGTTTTGAGTTCGTCTATCAAGTGGCCTCGTTTCAGAATGACAGCCAGGCCAGGGCGTTGCAGCAAAACATTGCCTCCACGGGACTGTCGGCGTCCGTGGAAGCTGGAATGGTCAATGATCGGCAATGGTATCGGGTGTTGGTCACGGTGCGCGGCTCGCAGGCCGAGGCGGACCTGGCCAAGTCGCGGCTTCAGGGTTTGGGCATCGCGGACCCTTTCCTTCGGGCCAAAAAATCCTTATGAGGCATTTCACTTCTTCGGGAGTGGAAACATTTTGTTTAGGAGGATCGAATATGATCAATTTTGTACCACGGCAGGCATTTTTCACCAGGGGCATCGGCAGACACAAAAACAAACTTCAGTCGTTCGAGTTGGCGTTGCGCGACGCCGGGATCGAAAAGCTGAATCTGGTCTATGTGTCCAGTATCTTCCCTCCAAACTGCAAAATGGTCACAGTGGAAGAAGGGGTGAAGCAGCTCAGTCCGGGACAGATCACCTTTTGCGTGATGGCCCGTAACGCCACCAACGAGAAGGGGCGTTTGGTGGGGTCGGCCGTGGGCATGGCCTTTCCGGCCAGCAAGGAGCACTACGGCTACATTTCCGAGCATACCGCCTTTGGGGCCGATGAGCAGGAACTGGGCGACTTTGCCGAAGACCTGGCCTCCACCATGCTGGCCACAACCCAGGGCGTGGACTTCAACCCGGAGACCGCTTATGACGAAAGACGGCAAATCTATCTGATGAGCGGGAAAATCATCGACTCGGCCTCGGCCCCGGTTGTGACCATGGGGCAAGCCGGGGTCTGGACCACCACGGTTTCCGCCGCGGTGTTCCTCCCCTGAGGCCGCACTTAAAAAACGCCGTTAACGGGCCGAGGTGAATCCGCTTCCCTCGGCCCTTTTTTTTGGGGGCGGTTCCGTACTATTCCATTTTGTTCCGATCATGCGTTATTCGCTTGAGAAAATGTAGTTATCGGTGTCGGCGTCGGTATCGCTTTCGGGATCGATACTGTGTGTTCGCCTATACCATTAATTCGACCCCGATTCCGATTCCGACTCCGATACCGATACCGGTAGAGAAACTTTGAATTGGAAATGGTATTACAAGGAGCAACTCCAAGGAGCAACTCCAAGGAGCAACGTTAGACGACATGAACATTCGACGTATCGACACCTTGCACAGTGGAGAGGAAGACGGCTTGACGCCCCTGAAAACCCTTGATTTGGATGCCGTGGAGGATTTCGACGAACTGGTGACGGCCATGTCCCGCACCGCGTTCGGCGGGCGCTGTCTGGGTGAGGCTCTGGACGTTCTGGAGGCCATGGTCAGCGATCCGGAATGCTTGGTGGTGGGGACCTTTTCCGGGGCGATGACCGTGGCCAAGATGGGCAAGGTGCTGTGCCGGATGATCGACAACGGCTGGCTGGATATCATCGTGTCCACCGGGGCGCTGATGGCCCATGGATTCATCGAATCCATCGGGCTGCGCCACTATAAGCACGAACCGCACCGGATGAACGACGCGGCGCTGTTCGAAAAGGGCTACAATCGGGTTTACGACACCCTGGAACCGGAAACCAATTTCATGCAGGCCGAACGGGTCATCGCCCGGGTGATGGAAGAAGTGGGTGCCGACGCCCATTTGAGTTCGGAGAGTCTGTGCCGGGCCATCGGTCGGCATTTGACCGACAATTATGACGGTCCGGGTATCCTCAAAAGCGCCTTTGCCAAGGACGTGCCGGTGTATATCCCGGCCTTCACGGATTCGGAGCTGGCCTTGGACGTGGCTTCGTACATGCTGCGCAACCACCCGGAGTGGCAGTCCCTGGACATCGACGAGCCGGGCAAGCTCCCCTTTCAGTTCAATCCGTTTCTGGACCTGTTCAGCTACACCAAACGAATTCTGGGGGCCAAACGGATCGGGATCTTCACCATTGGTGGAGGCGTGCCCCGGAACTGGGCCCAGCAGGTCGGGCCGTTTCTGGAAATTCTCAGCCAGCGCGTCGAGTCCATGAAGACCACGGCCCGGCGCTTTCACTACGCCGTGCGGATCTGTCCGGAACCGGTGCACTGGGGCGGTTTGAGCGGCTGCACGTACCAGGAGGGCGTCTCCTGGGGCAAGTTCGTCGCGCCCAAGGACGGCGGGCGGCACGCGGAGGTGCCCAGCGACGCGACCCTGGTCTGGCCTTTGCTGATCAAGGCCCTGGAACAACGTTTGGCCAAGCGTGGGGCCGGCCACGCCGCCGAGGCGAGCTCTGACACCGCGCGGGAGAAACAAGCATGAAGCGCTTCGTGATCATCGGCAACGGGCCCGCGGCCAACAGCGCCGCCGAGGCGATCCGTAAACAGGATCAGAGCGCGTCGGTGGTGATGTTTTCCCGCGAATCCCAAGGCCACTACTACACCCCGGCCTTGCCGGAATTGGTGTCCGGGGAAAAGGCCGCGGGAAAGCTGATTGTCCATGGCCCCCAGTGGTATGAGCGACTTGGAATTGACTTGCGATTGGACTGCCCGGTCCAGGACGCCAACCCTGAACGCCGTCTCGTGACCACGGCGGAGGGCGAGGAGGTAGGCTACGACGCTTTGCTCCTGGCTACGGGCGGCAACGCATTCGTTCCGCCCATTCCCGGAACCGACGATCAGAAGGTGACATCGAAAGTGTTCACCTTGCGGACCATGGCCGATGCGGAGAGGATTAAGGCCGTGGCGGGCAAGGGGCGACGGGTTGCACTGATCGGCGGGGGCCTGTTGGGGTTGGAGGCTGGAAACGGCCTGCGCCGGACCGGCGCCCATGTGGAGGTGGTGGAGGTTTTCCCGCGTCTGCTGCCCCGGCAGACCGATCTCCAGGGAGCGAAGCTGCTTCAGGAGTTGCTGGAAAACATGGGATTCGCCTTTCACCTGGGCAGGAAGACCGAACAGATCGCCCGGATGCCTGACGGCCTGGAGATTCGCCTGGACAACGGAACTCGTTTGACGGCGGACATGATCCTGATTTCCGCCGGGGTGCGTCCGGAACTGGGACTGGCACGGAAGCTCGGGTTGGCCGTGGACAAGGCCGTGCTGGTGGACGACCGGATGCGGACCTCCTTGGCGAATGTATACGCCGCCGGTGATGTCTGCGAGCACCGGGGCCGGTATTACGGGATCTGGCCGGCGGCGGTGGAGCAGGGCCGGGTCGCCGGAACGAACATGGCCGGAGGGCCGGCGGAGTATGCGGGCACCATGCCGAGCAACTCCTTGAAGGTGGCCGGAATCGCCCTGACCGCCTTCGGCGAGATCGACGCCGAGGGCCGCCACGAATCCCTGATCTTCCAGGACCAAGCAAAAGGCCTGTACCGCAAGGTGGTCCACGATCAGGGCCGGATGCTCGGCGGGATTTTTCTCGGCGACGACCAGGGGGCCAGGGCCGCGCTGGCGGCCATGCGCCGGGATCAGGTCGTCAGCCCCGAAATCCAAGCCCTGTTCCCGGTGGAATAGCTCTCATCATCCGCCTAAAAAACTGACCTGTTCAGGTCTTCCGGTACCGCTGCGGGAGGGCTGGGCAGCACGACGCTGATCGTCGTTCCGGCATCCTCGGAAGATGTCGCGGAAATTGTTCCTCCCTGGGTTCTGGCGATCAGGGCCGCGGAGTAGGCTCCCAGGCCGGTGCCGTGGCGCTTGCCTGCGGTGACGTATTTTTCAAAAAGCCGGTTCCGGATGGCCGCCGGAATCGCGCCCTGGTTGTGGATGGTGATGAGCGAACCGTCATGGACCGTCTTCAGGCCGATGGTGATCGTGCCGCCTTTGGGTGAGGCCTCCGCCGCGTTCTTGAGCAGGTTGGAGAGCATGGACAGGCAGAGCAGTTTTTCTCCGAATACGAAAAAGCGTTCGTCCGAGGTCGTTCCCGAGGTCGTCCCCGAGGTCGGCCTGCGTCCATTGAGTTCCATTTCCACCCACAGTTGCATCACTCTG
The DNA here is from genome assembly GCF_000519265.1 of Desulfonatronum lacustre DSM 10312. Lineage (NCBI taxonomy): Bacteria > Pseudomonadati > Thermodesulfobacteriota > Desulfovibrionia > Desulfovibrionales > Desulfonatronaceae > Desulfonatronum > Desulfonatronum lacustre. The sequence goes on along the minus strand of NZ_KI912608.1, from coordinate 1,717,998 downwards.
ACGAATTGGTCGATTTGGGGGAGAATCTCCCGCATCAGGGCCATGACTTCCACGGGCTCGGGGTTCAGTTCGTAGCTGCCCTGCTCCATCTTGAACAGATCCAGGGACAGGTTGATCTGGTTGAGCATGTTGTGGCCGGCATCGCGGATCATGGTCAGCGATTCGACCATGGTTTCCGATAGTCCGGCCTGATGCAGGAGCATGTCCGGAAGGCCGATGATCGCCCCCAAGGGCGATTTGAGGTCATGCCTGACGATTCGCTCCACGTCGGCTTTGAGAAATTCCAGATGTTGGCGGGCCGTGATGTCTACGGCCACGTAGAGCGAGGTGTCCGTCGCCACCGGGGATATGGAAATCTCCCAGGTCTTTCCGGCGGCCTCGATTTGGAGCGGGGTATCGATGTTTTGCAGTTTCTCGGCAAGGGTCACGGATTCGTGAATTTCGCGGCGCACCGGTTTCGGAAAAAATGGCCCGTTGGCCGACTTGTTGGGCGTGATGTCCATGAGCTGCGCTTCGGAGTTGGCGAACAAGACCTGGTATGTGGCGGTGTTCAGCAGCACCAGGGGGTAGGGCAGGCTGTTCAGGATCAGTTCCCGCAGTTTGCGCTGGGTCATGGCTTCACGCTGGAAGCGGATCGTCTCGTTGCAGCGTTCCAAGGTCCCCAGCAAGTCCTGAATGGAGACGGGTTTGGAGAGAAAGCCGTCCGCTTTGAGCTGGATGGCGCGTTTCAGGATGCGTGAGTCCTCAAAGCCGGTGATCAGGACGATCTGGGTGATGGGAGACAGGGAGCGGATGGCCTGACCCATTTCCAGACCGTCCATGCGGGGCATTTCCATGTCCGTGAGCACGATGTCCGGGCGGCTGCGGGCAAATTCGAAAAATCCTTCGTGGCCGTCCCTGGCGCAAAGAACCTGGTGGACGTGAGGGCGGAGCATTTCTTTCAGAAATTCCAGGATGACGGGCTCGTCTTCGACGCAAAGCACGGATATGTCGAAGTAGATTGAGGGCTGGTCAGTCATGGGGATGCTCGTTGATCAGTTTCGAGTTTGCGTGGCAACTTCGAGGAAGTCACCCGGCCATCCGGAAAAATTCTTCGGCCCAGGTCATGGCTTGGGCGTAACAGGTGCCGACCTGGATCGGATTCAGGTCCAGTTGAGCCGCCAGGACATCCACGCGGTCCCATTGACCCTGTTCAAATTGGGCGGCCAGTTCCAGCCAGGGAGCAAAGGGGCTTGGGCGGCCGCAGAGTGTCGCCTTGAGGGCGTCGGTCAACGGCAGGAAGTCCACCAAGTCCGGCATGGACATGTCGAACATGACGTCCAGCAGGGAAAACAGGCCCAGCAGGAACAGTTCGTCAGGGTCCACGTCCGAACGGTCTGAACCCGCGAGTTCCAGAAATCGCGCTCGGTGGGCCGAGAGCAAGGGAAGCTGGGAGGTTTTTTCAGGAGGACAGAGATCCGTGAGAATGACCATGCGCAACCAGATTCTGGCTTGTTTCGCGCCCAGGTAGGCGACGGCCCGCTGCACCGTGGTGATGGGCTGGATCACGCCGAAAAAGGGAGAATTGAGAAACTTGAGCAGCCGATACGTCAAGGACACGTCGTTTTGGAGGGTCTTGGCGATTTCATTCCAGTCTACATTTTTGTTGTTCAACATTTTCAACAATTTCAGCCGGACGACCTGGATGGAGGAAAGCTTTTTCGAGGCAATGACTTCGGGCTTCTGGAAGAAAAAGCCCAGAAAGAACTCCGCCCCCAGCCGCTTGGCCTCGGCAAAGGCCTTCGGCGTTTCGATCCGTTTGACCAGGACCGGAATGCCGGTTCGGGTCGCGGCGTTCATGGCTTGGGTGAATGCCTCCGAGGACTCGATCAGGGCGTCCACGATAAGGTAATCCGCTTCGGCCAGGACGTGATGACAAGAGTCCAGCGGACCGTCCAGGGCCAGCCGGTAACCCGTCGCGCGTAGTTCGGTGATTACGCCGGGCACAGTCCCGTCCCGGCAAAGGCTGGGGGTCAGCTTGATGATCATGTTGTGCGGCGGCAGGGCGTAGGGGACCTCGTGGACCAGGGCCGTGATCGAAAATTCCATCAGCAGGTATGTGTCGCGGGCCGGCCCCAGACTCGGGGATGCCGCCGCTTCCAGGACGACTTGCACCGTGGCCTGGTCTTGGTCCTCAAACCGCGCGGACTCGGCCTGTTCGCAGTCCCTGTACAACAGTTGATAGCCCCACAGTTTCATGTTCCGGTCGAATATGGGATGGCGGGCGAAAAAGCAGGATTGTACGGATGGAGGTGGTGGGGGAGATGGGCGCATTACCGGGTATTCCTTCGTAATTTCATGGATTGGTCACGCGCTGGGCATACTCTCATCGGAGCGCGGATCGCCGTGCTGGTTTATTGAAATTTTACTTGCCCGCGGGGAGGTGACCGCTTCAGGGCCGCGGATTTGGTCAGCGGCTCTGATCGTGTTGCCGTCATGGTGTACATTGAAAGTGTCCGGTCGACAATTGCCGAATGTCCGTTTTCAGCGGGACGAGCCCTGTTCGCCGTTCTATCGATGAATGCTTGGCAGGGCAGATTTGTTCTCGATCCTCACCAGCTATCTGAATCGGTATCGAAATCGTGATCGAAATCGAACATATCCAAAAAGACGGCGTTATCAGGGGGTGATGCACAATATTTCCGATTTCGATCGCGATTTGGATTTTGATGAGAACAGATTTGCTCTGTTCGACCTGGGGAACGGGCTTGACGTAAAGCAAGTTGGCATGACAATAATAAAAGGGTTTGATTGACGATTTTTTGGCATCTGGTGTACCCAAGAAGTTATTTCGGATTGCTTCCTTTAACCGCGACACAAGGAGCCGCTCATCTGATGGACATCTGTACAACCGTAGCCGCAGCTGAAGCCGGTGAACTTCTGGAACAGGTCATAGCGGAGCGGGCCAAACTGATCGTTATCCCGACGCTTCTGAGCCGTTCACCCAAGTCCGTGGCGGGGATGATTTCTTCCTTTACCAAAAAAAATATCAACCTGGAATTGACCTCCCTGGGCGGGCTGACCATGACCAACTGGCTGCGCGACGAGGTCGCCTGCTATTTTCAGTTGAACGACAGGGCCAAGGCCTGCGAATTTTACTACAACTTCACTTCCCCCGTTCTTTCCCTGACCAAGCAGCCCGGAGGATATGTCTGCGTCCTGCGGACTCCCGAGGCCCTTTCCCTGGGTCAGCGGCGGTCGAGCATGCGCATCTTTCCCAGGCCGGAACATGTCTTGGGCTTTTCTCTTTGGCCTCAAGGGCAGTTCATGGTCAAGTGTCCGGAGACGAACAAGGTCAAACTGAATCCGCCGATGATCAACAACGACCATCTCCAGGAAAAACAGGTCCAACTCCTCGACCTCTCGGCCGGAGGGATGAAAGTCAACCTCCGGCATTCCGGATTGAAGGACGTGATAGAGGCCTGGGAAGACATGCCCGGGGTGGTGATCTGGTTGGTCCTGCATGATCCCAAGAAAGGCTGCAACATGACGCTCTGGTTCAAGGGGCGAATTTGTTACACCCAGGTTGACCACGCTTCCAAAGACATCGTCAGCGGCCTTGAACTGACGGCCGAGGGCATCAAGGAAAAAGGCGGCAAATTGGTTTGGCGGGCGGTGGAGCGTCGAATGATCAAAGATCTGGCAGCCTGGACCTACGAGCGATACCTGGAGACCACCCGAGGCACTCGCTGATCAAAAGCCTGCTCCGCGCTCTCAAATTCTTGGACCCGCAAACCGTTCCAACGCGACACTTCGACCACAGCTTGCACTGGGCTGGACTGTCGTTGGCCACGACCACTGTTTGCGACGAATACGGCATGGGATGGGGAGGTGTTTGGGGTCAGTAGGCATGTTGGAAGAACGTCTGGGTCCAATCCACGGCTTCGGCGTAACTGGAGGCTACCCTGAGCGGGTCCAGGCCGAGTTCGTTGATGCAGGCGTCCGCTTCGTCCCAGTTCGAGCGTTCAAAGGCGTCGGCCAGTTTCAACCAGGGCAGATACGGGCTCCCCGCTTGTCGGCACAAACCGGCTTTGAAATCGTCGTCCAGGGGGAGGTTGCGCAGGATGTCCGGCATGGGCAGGTCCAACAAGGCTTCCAGCAGGGAAAGCAGGCCCAGTAAGAAAAGGGACTCCGGGGTGACGTTTTCAGGAGAGCGTCCGGAGGCCGCGGACTGCAGGAACTTGCCGCGCAAGGCGGCGGAAAAGGGCAGTTCGTGGGTTTTGCCGGGCAGGGTGGTTTCCTTGACCAAAATGACTTCAAGCATGTGCCGGACGTGCTTCAGGCCGATGAAGGACAGGGCCCTGCGGATGGAGGTGATCTTGGTCACCGGGCTGAAACGGGCGGAGTTGACGTACCGCAACAGGCGATAGCTGAGAGCGACGTCCTTTTCCAGAATATCGGCCAACTTGTCCGGATTGGGCGGGTCCTCGTTGAGAATCGCGAGAAGTTTAAACCGCAAGGCGTGGTGGGGTGTCAGGCGCGGCCCGTGGAAGGTTTCCGGCTTTTGGAAAAAGAAGCCTTGAAACAAGCTCACGCCGTGACGCTTCAATTGTTCGAAAATCGCATGGGTCTCGACCCGCTTGGCCATGACCAGGACATTCGCGGCGTGGGCGGCGTGGATCATGCCGGGAATTCGATTTTCCGGAACGGTCATGGCGTCCAGAATCAGGATGTCGAGCCCAGAAACCTCCGGCACGACAGCTTCGGCGTCGTCCTCCCAGGCCAGAAGATACCCAGCCGTGCGCAATTCCTGAAGCTGTTTCTGGATGGATGATTCGGCCCGGGAGCCGATATATTTGACCACGGTTTTGCCCGGAGGCATGGCAAAGGGTGCGCTCCGGACCACATTCTCCCTGGTGAAGGTAATCAGGTTTTTGGTCTGGCCATGGGGATCGAGGAGCGGATTCATCGCGATGTTGCGAATGATCTCCAGGGTGGCTTCCTCGCCATCCTCAAAGCTGGCGGCCACCGAGGCGGCGGTGGCCCGATGGAAAAGCTGGTAGCCCCAGATTTTTTGGGACTGATCAAAGATGGGCTGCCTGCCGACAAAGAAAGGAAGCGGTCCCCAGTTGGCGCTCAGATCGGTTCGCACGGCATGATCTCCGAATGACTTGATATGTCGGCTGGTGCCGGATTTTGTTGGTCGAGACGTGGGAAAAGCTTCTTAACAGTTGAAAAAGCCGGATTCTGCAGGCTGTTCAAAAACCTCGATGGTAAGGCGCAAAAAAAAGTTCAAGGCCGAAAGGTAGTTAGTCATGCGGAGGGTTTGAACTTTTTGCAGCAACGCAGCTACCGGGGATTTTTCAGCAGCCTGCTAAGCTGGTCGGGAACTCTGACCGGCTTTCCTCTCCCCGTGGAACTACGGTGGCGGCACCGGCTACAGCCCGAGATCCTCGTTGACCAGAACGACCTTGATTCGTCCTTTGGGGAAAGATTTTTCGGTGATCGTCCAGGTGTTACAGATTCGTTCAGGGCTTTTGCAGTCCTCGCAAAAGCCCGTTTTGACGCAAGGCGTCTTCATCTTTAGGCGGGCGGCATTGGCCGGGGCCACGAATCCCTTGACTCGGAGCATGGCCTCCTCCACATCCACGCACAGTTTGTTGCGACCCACCAGAACCACCACATGGCGAGGGCCGAAGACCAAAGCCCCGACCCGATTGCCGTACATGTCCAGGTTGATCAGCTGGCCGCTCTCGGTCAGGGCGTTGGTCCCGGTGAAATACAGGTCGCAAAGCAGGGCCTGACGGCGCAGTTCCTGTTTTTGGCCCTTGTTCAGGGACGGGTCGGAGGTGTCCAGCACCTTTAAACCCTTGCGCTGTTTCAGGGCGTCCATGATCCCCGAATCGGAAAAGGTCACGGAGCCGCCCCAGGCGATTACCTCGGGATTCACCGCCGGGAGAATCACGTTCAGGACGGTCTCCCTGGCTTGGACCAGATTCTCCACCAGGTAAGTCTCGAAATTGTTGCTTTCCAGTCCTTCTTGGGCCTTGTGCAGGCGTTTGTTCCAGAACTGCGTCAAATAGTCGCTCATGGAGATGCTCCGATACGTGGTTTGTTGAGGGGAGATTCAGCGGTTCACGGTTTCGATGGTCGGCGGGGTCATGGTTCCCAGCGTCCGTGGTTGCGGCGCATTTCAATGTGTTCCACGCGTTCCACTCGGCCACGATCGCTGATGAAGGAATTGAGCAGCCAGCCCACGAGGCTGATGATCAGCGAGCCGAGCAGGGCTGAGCCGAATCCGGTCACATGAAAGGAGCCGACCACGCCGGAGACCATCATCAAGAGCAGGGCGTTGATCACGAACAGGAACAGCCCCATGGTCAGGATGGTCGCGGGCAGGGTCAGGATGATCAGGATCGGGCGCAGGATGGCGTTGAGAATACCGAGTACGGCAGCGGTGACCAGGGCGGAGAGAAAGCCCGCTGTCTGAATTCCCTCAACCAGATAGGCCGCGGCCAGAATCGCCACGGTCAGCATCAGCCAACGCAGAAAAATGCCGGGCATGGTGGTCGTCTCCTCATTGGTGTCAGGGGCGGCGGCGAGCGCCGGGTCGCGCGGGAGCGGTCAGGATGGCCCGGATGTCTTGAAGTTCCTGGATGATCCCGGTGGTCAGCTCATGAACCTGGGCGCTTTCCGTCAACCGGCGTCTCGCGCCGTCGATGGTCAGACCGTCTTCGTGGAGCAGCTTTTGAATCCTTCGCAATACGGTCATGTCGTCCTGGGTGTAGAGTCGCTGGCCTTTTTCGGTTCGCAGGGGGGCCAGCTGGGGAAATTCCGTCTCCCAATAGCGCAGCACGTACGGCTCAAGGCCAAGCTTTCGGGCCGCCTCGCCGATGCGCAGGCGCTTCGGGCCCGGGGAGATTTCAGGAAACATCCGTTGGGTGCTGGGCATGGCTGGTCCGCTGGATGTGGATTGCGGGAGATTCCGATTCCAGGGCGTTTACAGGCCCAGGTCGCTCACGGCCCAGCCTATAGCAGGAAAACGGAGAAAGAGCCAGGTGGGGGAAAAGAGGGAATTCTCTTTTCCCCCTTTTCTCTCAGGAAAAACGGACCGGGAGTTGTTCCTGGAGGCGGGAGCAAAGTCCCTGGTGGAGCTGGTCGATTTCCTCGTTGGTCAGGCTACGTTCCGGGTGGCGGTAGGTCAGGCGCAGGGTGTGGCGGACTTCGTCGGCTTCGGGCTGGGTTTTCGGAAGGAAGCGGTCCACCAGGATTACGTCCTGGAGCAGCTTGATGTCGGTGGATTGAATGGCCTCTTGAATCGCGGCGCAGGTTACGCTCTGTGAACTGATCACGGTCATGTCTCGGCGGACAGGAGGAAAGGTCGGCAGGGCCGTGAAGCTTTGGACCGACTCGGCCCAGCGACGCTGGAGCAGATCCAGATCGATTTCCGCCAGGAACAGTTCACGCCGGGCGTGGCAGGATTCGGCGATTTCCGCACGGACCTGGCCCAGCCAGCCGCAGGATTCACCGTCCAGCAGGATTTCCGCGCAAGGCAGGCAAATGGAATGGTCGGCCAGGGTCCGGAACGTGGCGGCGGGCAGGCGCAGATGGCGCAGGAGGTGCTCCACCACGCCTTTGAGGTCGAAGACGTCCACGGAATTCGCCACGGACTCCGTGGGATGGGGCCAGCCTTCGGGGTGGCGCTGGCCGGTCAGGGCCAGGCCCAGGCGTGAGGGCTCCCGTGCCCCGGTTTCGGAGCCTGCATCGGGCTGGAAGACTACGGCGGTTTCGAAAAGCCGCAGGGTGGTGTTGCCCTGGGTCAGGTTGTGCCGCACGCTTTGCAGCAGGCCGGGGGCGAGTTGGGGCCGCAGGACGTTCTGATCTTCGGAGAGGGGGTTGCGCAGGGCAATGGTCGTCTCGGCGTCGGCCAAGTCGCCCATCAGACCCATCAGGGTTAGTTCCTGGGTGGAGACGAAGCTGTAGTTGACCACCTCTGTCAAGCCCAGGCCTTGGCCCCAGGTTTTCACCCGGCGAGCAAAGTCGGTCCTGGGAGCCAGTGAGGCCAGTTGGTCAAGGGATTTGGCCGCCCGGGGCAGGACCGCGGGAATGCGGTCCAGGCCGTAGCAGCGGCCGATCTCCTCGATCAGATCCGCTTCCCGCTCCAGGTCCCGGCGGGAGCCGGGCGGGGTGACGTGCCAGACGGGCTGGTCGTCGTCGGCCACGGCGCAGCCCAGGGCTTGCAACGTGGTTTTGCAGAAAGCGTCGTCCAGGGACAGGCCGAGCAGTTTCGTGGCCCGCTGGGGGCGAAAGGCGATGCGGGGGGCCTGCCAAGGCCGGGGCTCGCTTTTGACCGTCCCGCGCAGCACCGAGCCGCCGGCGGTTTCTCTGATCAGGGCCATGGCCCGATCCAGGGCTAAAGCCGAGCCGGGCTGGTCCACCCCGCGCTCGAAGCGGTAGGAGGATTCGCTGGACAGGCCCAGGCGGCGGGAGGTCTTGCGGATGGAAATGGGATTGAAGACCGCGCATTCCAGAAGAATGTCCGTGGTCGTCTCCGTGACTTCGGAGTTGGCGCCGCCCATGACCCCGGCCAGGGCCACGGCTTTTTCCGCGTCGTTGATCAGCAGATCTGTGGCCAGCAGCGTGCGTTCCTTACCGTCCAGTGTGGTGAACCGTTGGCCTTCCTCGGCCCGGGCGACCCGGATGGCCGGGCCTGCCAGCTTGGCCAGGTCGAAGGCGTGCAGGGGCTGGCCAAACTCCATGAGAATGTAGTTGGTCACGTCCACCACGTTGTTGATGGGCCGTTGCCCCACGGCCAGGAGTCGGCGCTTCAGCCACGCCGGGCTGGGAGCGATGCGGATGCCCTGGATGATCCGGGCCTGGTACAGGGGGCAAAGGCCCGGATCGTCAATGGCTATGGACACGGCTTCGGAGCACTCGGGGCCTTCCTCGGGCAACCGAGATTGAGGCGGGTTCAGGGGCAGATTGAACTCCGCGGCCACTTCCCGGGCCAGACCGAGTACGCTGAGGCAATCGCCGCGGTTCGGCGTGATGGATATGTTCAGAACTTCGTCTTTCAGGTCCAGGACTCGCAACAGGCTGTGCCCAAGGTTGAAGTGGCCCTCCAGGACCATGATCCCATCGCTTTCGTCGCCCAGGCCAAGTTCGATCTCCGAACAGATCATGCCCAGGGAGGTCTCTCCGCGAATCTCGGTCGCGACGATTTCCTTGCCGTCTGGAAGGATCGCGCCGGGTTTGGCCACGGCCACCAGCTGCCCCCGGGCCACGTTGGGCGCGCCGCAAACAATGGGCAACGTTTTAACCTGGCCGATGTCCACCTTGCACAGGCTGAGCCGGTCCGATCGCGGATGGCGATCGCATTCCAGGACCCGGCCCACGACGACATCGGCAAGGTGGGCGAAGGGGCGGATGATCTCTTCTACTTCCAGACCAAGCATGGTCAGGCGGTCGGCCAATTGTTCGGCCGAACCTTCATATGGCGTGAACTCGCGCAGCCAGTTCAGACTTAAAAGCATGGGGAACCTCGGGGGGCAGGGGACAGAAGTCAGTTGTCGGGCGTCAGTTGTCAGAAGTCAGGACTCAGAAGGCAGAAGGTCGCGTGAACTGATCCTTGGGCGGAAGGGTGATTTCCGGGCAAAGAAGATGCGGTCGGTTCTTCACGCCCCTGAAGACTGGCCGGATCAGCCGAATTGGGAGACGAACCGGACGTCGTTTTCGAAGAACATGCGCAGGTCGCCGATGCCGTATTTGAGCATGGCCACTCGCTCCACGCCCAGTCCGAAGGCGAAGCCGGCGTACACTTCCGGATCGTACTCCACTGCCGTGAAGACCGCCGGATCGATCATGCCGCAGCCCAGGATTTCCAGCCAACCGGTCTGCTTACAGACCCGGCAGGTCTTCCCGGCGCAGACGCCCCGGCCGCCGCAGAGCATGCAGGAAATGTCCACTTCCGCGCTGGGTTCGGTGAAGGGAAAGAAGCTGGGGCGGAAGCGGACCACGGTGTCCGGACCGAAGATTTGATGGACAAAGGCGGTCAAGGTGCCGCGCAGGTCGGCCATGCTTACGTCCTTATCCACGAGAAAGCCTTCGATTTGGTGGAACATCGGGGTGTGCGTCAGGTCGGAGTCCCGACGGTAGACCTTGCCCGGCGCGATGGCTGCCACGGGCGGGGTCTTGCGCTGCATGGTGCGCACCTGCAAGGGCGAGGTATGGGTCCGCAGCAGGGTGTTTTCACCGATATAGAACGTATCCTGCATGTCCCGGGCCGGGTGGTCCGGGGGCAGGTTCAGGGCCTCGAAGTTGTAGAAGTCCGTTTCCAACTCCGGGCCTTCCACCACCTCAAACCCCAGCGAAACGAAGGCTCGGCAGATTTCCTCGGTAACCAGGGTCACCGGGTGGAGGCTGCCCAGCCAGTGGGAGCGCCCGGGCAGCGACGGATCGAAGCGGGCCAGAAGCTCGTGCTCCTTGCGCCGTTCCAACTCCCGCAGGCGGGCTTCCATCCGTTCCTGGAGCAGGGCCTTGACCTGATTGGCCTTCTGGCCAAGGGCAGGACGCTGATCCGGAGGCGTCTTGGCCAAGCCGGACATCAACCCGGCCAAGCGCCCCTTGCGGCCCAGGTAGGCCACGCGGATGGATTCGACTTCAGCGGCGGTGTCGGCTGAACCCAGGCCCTGTTCCAGGGCCTGGGCCAGTTCGTCCAACTGCTCGGCCAAGCCGCTGGAGCGTTCCGGGTTCGAATCGGTCATGATCAGACCAGCTTGGCTTTGGCCATTTCGGCCAACTTGCCGAAGTGTTCCTTTTCCCGAACAGCCAGGTCGGCCAGGACCTTGCGGTTCAGTTCGATGCCGGCCTGGGACAGGCCGTGCATGAATTTACTGTAGGACAGACCGTGGACCCGGGCCGCGGCGTTGATGCGCACGATCCACAGGGCGCGAAATTCACGCTTGCGAACCTTGCGGTCGCGGTAGGCGTACGCCAGGGCGCGCTCCACCGTGACGCGAGCGGTGCGGTACAGTCTGCTTCGGGCGCCGCGATAGCCCTTGGCCATATCCAAATATTTCTTATGCCGGCGGTGGGCCGCCAAGCCGCGTTTTACACGCATGGACTCAACCTCCTCGTTGGTGAAAGGCAATCAAAACCGTGTTTAGGCCCGTGTTTGAAATTCTCAACCACGGGCCGAAGAATCATTGATAAATCCAAACCCTATTTCGCAAAAGGGATCATCTTGCGCACGGACTTCACATTGGCCGGTGCGAGGATGGTGTCCTTGCCCAACTGCCGTTTCCGTTTCGGGCTTTTCTTGGTCAAAATATGGCTCATGAAGGCCTTGCGGCGCTTGATTTTCCCGGAGCCGGTCAACTTGAACCGCTTGGCGGCGCTTTTTCGTGTCTTCATCTTCGGCATGGTAGTTCTTCTCCTTACGGACTGAATGGACAAATATGTATCGTCGTCCGTGGCTTTCCACGGCGTTCCGGATTATTTCGAGGACCCGGCGGCTTAGGCAATCCGGGCCACGGCGGGGATATCCGCTCGCAACGGTTCATCTCGTTGGTTCGATTGACCGACTCGTCTGCCGGGGACGTCCCAGGCTCCGCCCTATTTTTTCTTTTCCACGGCGCTGAGCACCATGTTCATGGTGCGTCCTTCCATGGACGGCTGCTGGTCGATCTTGGCGTCTTCGCCCAACTCTTCCAGGACCCGCCTCAGCACCATTTCACCTCGGTCGCGGTGCATCATTTCCCGCCCCCGAAAGGCCACGGTCACCTTGCACTTGTCGCCGGCTTCCAGGAAGCGGCGGATGTGCTTGAGCTTGGTTTCAAAGTCGTGATCGTCCGTCTTGGGGCGGAATTTGATTTCCTTGAGTTGGATCAGGGTCTGCTTCTTTCGGCCTTCCTGCTGCTTTTTTTGCAGCTCGTACTTGTACTTTCCGAAGTCCATGACCCGGCAGACCGGAGGATTCGCTTCCGGAGAAACCTCCACCAAGTCAACTCCCTGACTTTCCGCGTACTGGAGAGCCTCGGCCAGAGGCAGAATTCCAACCTGCTTGCCGTCCTCCCCGATGACTCGAACTTCTTGAGCCCGGATCTGCTTGTTGCAGCGGGTACGTTTAACCGAGGTAATAGGGCATTCCTCCGCGTTTGAAAGGTTCACTGGACTCGTCCCTGATCATGGCCGCGATCTGATCCAGGGACTGCTCGCCGCGATTCTCGCCGGTCCTGGTGCGGACGTTTACGGCCTGGGACTGGGCCTCCCGTTCGCCGATCACGAGCATGAACGGGATTTTTTGCATCTGGGCTTCGCGGACCTTGTAGCCCAGTTTTTCATTGCGCAAATCCGTTTCCACCCGGAATCCTTCGGCTTGCAACCGCCGGACGCACTCTTCGGCCCAAGGGTTCTGGGCGTCCGTGACCGTGAGAATCCGGGCCTGAACCGGGGCCAACCAGACCGGAAACGCTCCGGCGTAGTGCTCCACGAGAATCCCCAGAAACCGTTCCAGGGCCCCCAGGATCACCCGGTGGAGCATGACCGGCCGATGGCGATTGCCGTCTTGACCGGTGTAGTAAAGGTCGAAGCGCTCCGGCAGGGTGAAGTCGCACTGAATCGTCGAACATTGCCAGCGGCGATCTAGGGCATCCTTGAGCTTGATGTCAATCTTCGGTCCGTAAAAGGCGCCGTCGCCGGGGTTGACGGCATATTTCAGCCCCAGGGTTTCCAGAGCGTTGGTCAGGGCGGCTGTGGCCCGCTCCCAGTCCGCGTCCGAGCCGATGGACTTCTCCGGGCGGGTGCTCAGGGCCACTTCGTATTCGAACCCGAAAAGCGCCATCACGTCCTGGACAAGGTGCAGGATGGCGATGATTTCATCTTGAAGTTGATCCGGGCGGCAGAGGATATGGGCGTCGTCCTGGGTAAACTGGCGGACCCGAAGCAGACCGTGAAGCACGCCGGACTTTTCATGGCGCTGGACCGTGCCCAGCTCGAAAAAACGCAGCGGCAGATCCCGGTAGCTGCGAACCTGGGACTTGTAGATCAACATGTGGGCCAGGCAATTCATGGGCTTGACGCCGTAGGCCTGTTCGTCGATCTCGGTGAAGTACATGTTTTCCCGGTAGTTGTCGTAGTGTCCGGAACGCTCCCATAGTTCGCGACGCAGCATCTGCGGACCCTGGACCAACTGGTAGCCCCGGCGCAGGTGCTCCCGACGTTCGAAATGTTCCAAAAGGAAGCGCAGCATGGCTCCTTTGGGATGAAAAATGGGCATCCCCGGTCCGGCCTCTTCGCAAAAGCTGAACAGGTCCAATTGAACACCCAGCTTGCGATGGTCGCGCTTCTTGGCCTCTTCCAGACGATGCAGGTATTTCTGGAGGTCCTTTTCCGACGCGAAGGCCGTGCCGTAGATCCGCTGAAGCATGGGCTTGGATTCGTCGCCGCGCCAGTAGGCCCCGGCCACGGAGGTCAGTTTGACCGCCTTGACGAATCCGGTGGACGGCACGTGCGGGCCTCGGCAAAGATCCGTGAAGCCGCCGTGTTCGTACAAGGAAACGGTACCGTCTTCCAAGGCGTCCAAAATTTCCAGTTTATAGGTCTCGCCCATGCTTTCGAAAAGATTCCGGGCGTCTTGCTTGGAGATGTTTCGGCGTTGGAAGGGCTGATTTTGGGCGATGCTCTTGGCCATCTCGGCTTCGATGGCTTCCAAGTCCTGGGGGGTGAAGGGGCGTTCGAAATCGAAATCGTAGTAGAAGCCGTTTTCAATGTCCGGGCCGATGGTCACCTTGGCCGTGGGAAACAGGCCCTGGACCGCCTCGGCCATGATGTGGGCGGCGCTGTGGCGGATCATGGTCAAGCCCTCGGGGCTGGACATGTCCACTGCTTCAAGATTGGTGCATTGGGCGGGATCGACGGGAGTGTGAACGTCGAACAGGCCCGCGGCGCAACGGCATCCGACGGCGGTCTTTAACTTCTTTTTGCTCAACGCGCGGGACAAAATTTGACCGCAGTTCTCGCCTTCGCCGATTTCCAACTGCTGGTCACCTATTTCGATATACACTCCCGATACTCCTTGTCCGGAACTGAACCGTCCGGAGCCCGACCATCCGAAATCATCAGAGCTGACATCTTTTTCAAAAACGTCGAGACGAGCTCATTTCGGCAATTTCGCGCTGATTTCGAATGGTCTTCAAATAAAGCAGGGAGGCCTGGGCCTCCCTGCGTGGATGCGTGATGGTAGGCACGAGGAGATTTGAACTCCTGACCCCTTGCGTGTCAAGCAAGTGCTCTCCCCCTGAGCTACGCGCCTGTTCCTGTTCGCGGTTCCTGCTCGCGATGATGCTTGCGGCAAAAAGGGTCTTTGCCTTTCGTTCGGGAAAAAGTCAAGCTTTTGCCGGAAAAAAATGTATCTTTCTTGTCCGTATTTCCATGCAGCGGCCATTGGAGGAATTCTGGCTAATCGATTGATTGTCCTTGGCTGTTCAATTATGGCTTCGAAAAAGATTGTTTGATGGAAGTGAAACGATTCCGGGTGGAGCCCATGCCCATAGGGGCCATATTAGGGTCCATATCGGGAAGACCACCTGATTCGTCCTTGAAATTATGATGTTGTTTTTATCCAGGAGGAAAACTTGATCATGACTGACTTGGCAAAGGAAGAACAACGTTTTGCACGAAAGATCGGCGCGTTGCGCGCGAAAGGCAATTTCCCGACGGCCATGCTGAACCTTTTGGAAACAGTGGGCGGAAGACAGTTTCAGGCCATGGTCGAGCAGACGTCCAAGGACGATGCTTCGACCGGATTACCCGATTTGACGGCTCCTGAGCGGCATGTTCAGGGCGCCAGCTTGTTGCCGCGAGCATCCTTTTCTCTGGACCTGGAACCGGCTCGGGTCCTGTTGACGGCCATCCTGGAGGATGTCCGGGCCGCGGGATCGGAGCTGGAGATCGGCGCGGACCGGGTGATGGAAGCCCTGGAGACCGAGGAACTCAGTGTCGAACGTCTGTTTCGGGCATATTTGGATGAGGATCAGGAATTTTTCGCCATTTGGGCTGAAAAAACTCCGACAACACCGAAATTGTTGTTCTTTCTCGCTCAAAGTGCTTTGACGCCGTTCATCAAAAGCTTGGCTCGCCGGATCGTCGAAGCACGCCCGTTGAACGGTGTTTGGGAGCACGGCCACTGTCCGGTTTGTGGGAGCCTGCCGTATCTTTCCAGCCTGGAAACCCGCGAAGGGCTGCGGAAGATGCACTGTTGTTTTTGTCAAACCGCGTATCGCGTCGCGCGGATCGGATGTGTTTACTGCGGCGAGCGGGACCCGCAAAAGCTGCACTACTTCGACGTTGAAGACCTGCCCGGATTCCGGGTCGATCTTTGTGATCAGTGCCGGATGTACGTCAAAACCGCCGACTTTCGGCAGTTGGACAGGATTTCCGTCCCGGTGCTGGACGACCTGGAATCCTTGGCCATGGACGTGCTGGCCCAGGCCAGGGGCCATGCCCGGCCGACCCTGTCGGCATTCGGTTTCTAGCCCTGATTTACGGGCTGCCGTCGACCAATCCGGACATATCCACTGGCCGCAAGCGAGGGTGACGAACATGAATCAGGGAGGATCGCCGGCCGGAGTCGTGCTGGCCGGCGGCAAGAGCAGTCGACTGGGTCATGACAAGGCGCGGATTGTTTTTTCCGGGGTCAGTTTGCTGTCCCGGTCCGTGGATCTGCTGAAGCGCCATTGCGACATGGTGCATGTCGTCGGAAGACTTTCGGAAGACCACGGACTGAATGTACCGAGCTTTCTCGACGCCGTGCCGGGGCGCGGTCCGGGAGGAGGGATTGCCACTGCCTTGAGTCGTCTTGGTCGGCCATGTTTGGTGCTGTCCTGCGACCTGCCCCTGATGGATGATCGGACGTTGCGCCGCCTCAAGACCGGGTGGCGGGAGAAGCCGGACACGGCCTTGATGACCACCTTCCAGCAGGAAGACACCGGGTACATCGAGGCTCTGGTCGCGATGTACGAACCCGAGGCCCTGCCTCTGTTGGAGCGGGCGTTTGACCAGGGGCTGTATCAACTCAACCGGATTCTGACCGAGCCGATGCGGCACCATATTCCCTACCCACGGTCCGAAGCTACGCCGTTTTTCAACGTCAACCATCCCGCTGACCTTTCCATGCTGCGCCATCTGGAGACGACGGCGAACGGCTCTTGGGAAAAGGGGGCCGTTTAAAGCGGTATTTCAACCGTCAACCATCAAACATCAACGAGTTACGGTGATGTCATGAGTGAACTCCGCGTACTGCTGATCCATCCCGATCCCCAGTTGCGTCATGAACTGCGGCGGCAACTGAGAGAGATGGACGGGGTGAAGGTGCTGGGGGAGGCCGTTTCCGCATTTGAGGCCATGGAATTGTTGGAAGGGGTCGGCTATCATGCCTTTTTTCTGGGACTGGATCTGCCGGACGGAGTCAGCGGCCTTGAACTGGCCCAGATTCTCGGGCAGCGCAAGCGTCGTCCGGCCATGGTCTTTTTGGCCGCGGATGAAGCCCACGCCTTCAAGGCTTTTGAACTGGGGGCCACGGACTACCTGCTCTGGCCCTGCACCGACGAGCGATTGAAGCGCACGTTGGCCCGACTGCGCCGACTCCCGGCTGACGCGCACATTGCCGAGCCCGAGGGCAATTCCAGAAAATCCAGGGATTTTGAGGGCGATGAAGAGACCTTGCAGATTTCCATGGGCGAGGAAGAAGAAGACAATTTCCTCAAGGCCCTGCGTCAAGCCTGGGACTACAACCAGGCCCGTCCGGTGGAGATCGAAAAGCTGCCCATCACTCTGGACGGCCGGGTCATTCTGGTGCCCTACAGCCAGATCGTCTTCGTGGAGGCCTACGAAGACTATAGTTTCGTGCATACCAATCAGGACAAATACCTGACCTCGTTCCGCTTAAAGTACCTGGAAGACCGTTTGCGGTCGCACCGTTTCTTTCGGGTGCATCGCAAGTTTCTGGTCAACCTGGAATTGGTTACGGAAATCGCTTCCCTGCCGGGCAGCAACTTCATGCTCCGGACCACGGGGAAAAAGCGCATTGAACTGCCGGTCAGCCGCCGCCGCATCGCGGATTTGAAGCAGATTCTCGGCCTCTGAGTTCGCGGCGGCCTTGCCGTTTACCCTTTCCCCCTTCCCTTTCGCCGATAATCAATGCGGTTTTCCGGCTGGTACGTGTTCTGGATGCAGCCGTACCGGGAACCACAATGGGATGGTTCGTTATCGGTCCGTGCGCCATGCGCACGTCATGTCACGACGTTCATAAGCTCACCGCCAAGGAGGAGACATCATGTCACAAGACGGCGCTCTGGAAACCTTGCTTCACGAGGATCGCGTCTTTCGGCCTTTGCCGCAGATGGTCATTGAGGCCAATGCCAACCCCCAAACCCTGGAAAACGCCCGCAGACAGGCCGTGGACGATCCTTTGGCTTATTGGGAAGAGGCCGCCAAGGAGTTGGAGTGGTTCCGGAAGTGGGACAAGGTTCTGGATGACAGCGACGCCCCGTTCTACAAATGGTTTACCGGAGCCAAGTGCAACATCGTGCACAACGCCCTGGACCGGCACATCAAGACGGGCAACAAGAACAAGCTGGCCATTATCTGGGAAGGCGAGGCCGGCGATTCCCGGAAGATGACCTATTTCGAATTGTACAGGGCGGTAAACAAGTTCGCCAACGCTTTGCGCTCCTTGGGCGTCCAGAAGGGCGACCGGGTTCTCCTGTACATGCCGCCTTTGCCGGAAACCGTGATCGCCATGCTGGCCACGGCCAAGGTCGGGGCCATCCACAGCATGGTCTTCGCCGGGTTTTCGGCCAAGGCCATGCGCGACCGGATCGAGGACGCCCAGCCCAAGGTCATCGTCACCGCGGATGGCTTCTACCGTAACGGTCGGGCCGTGCACCTCAAGTCCATTGTCGACGAGTCCTTGATGGGACCCAATTGCGACAGCGTGGAGACGGTGGTGGTCGTGCACCGGGCCAATGTTCAGGTGGAAATGCAGGAAGCCCGTGACCTTTGGTACGAAGAACTGGTCCGTGCCGAGAGTTCGGAATCTCCCACGGAATCCATGGACTCCGAGGACATGCTCTTTTTGCTCTACAGCTCCGGGACCACGGGCAAGCCCAAAGGGATCGTGCATACGCATGGCGGCTACCAGGTGGGCATCAACCGCACCCTGAATTGGGTCTTCGACATCAAGCCCACGGACATCTTTTGGTGCACCGCGGACGCCGGCTGGATCACCGGACACAGCTACGTGGTCTACGGTCCGCTCATCGCCGGGACCACCTCGGTCATCTTCGAAGGACACCCGCTGTATCCCCAGGCCGACCGGGTCTGGGACCTGATCGCCAAGTACGGCGTGACCATCCTCTATACCGCGCCGACCCTGGTTCGGATGCTGATGCGCTTCGGCACCCAGTATCCCAAGAAGCACGATCTGTCCTCGCTGCGTATCCTCGGCTCGGTGGGCGAACCCATCAACCCCGAGGCCTGGGTCTGGTTGTACAAGAACATCGGCCGCTCCGAGTGCCCCCTGGTGGACACCTGGTGGCAGACCGAGACCGGCTCGATCATGATCAGCCCGCTTCCGGTAAGCGTGCTCAAGCCGGGTTCCTGCACCAAGCCGCTGCCGGCCATCGACGCGGACGTGGTGGACGAGAAGGGCAACCCCGTGCCTCCGGGCAAGGGCGGGCTGTTGATCATCCGCAAGCCTTGGCCGTCCATGGTCCGGACCCTGTACAAGGACCCGGAGCGTTACAAGCAGACCTACTGGGAGAAAATCCCCGGCGTGTATCTGGCCGGGGACATGGCCCGCAAGGACGAGGACGGATACATCTGGATCCAGGGCCGCTCGGACGACGTGATGAACATCGCCGGACACCGCCTGGGTTCCGCGGAGTTGGAAAGCGCGTTGGTGGCCCACAAGGCGGTGGCCGAGGCCGCGGCCATCGGCATTCCGGACAAGATCAAGGGCGAGGTGGCCAAGGCCTTTGTCACCCTGACCGAAGGCTTCGAGCCGTCCGACGACCTGGTCAAGGAACTCAAGGTCCACATCCGCAACGAACTCGGCCCCGTGGCCATCGTCAAGACCATCGAGTTCCGGGAAAAATTGCCCAAGACCCGCAGCGGGAAGATCATGCGCCGGGTGCTCAAAGCCGAGGAACTCGGCCAGGAAGTGGGGGATACCTCCACGTTGGAAGACTAGCAGGGACGTTAGGAGGCACGGCACGCCGTGCCTCTGCCTACGCCATCACGCCAAAAAGGCCGGTGCGATGATCGCACCGGCCTTTTTGGCGTGATGGAACGGGAGGGGCAGGCAATTATCACTCCGCCGGACACTCGTCTTTGGCCTGGGCCCGCATGCCGTCGATGATGGTGTTCAACTGGGCGGCCATCCGGGCCAGTTCGGAGACGGCCTGGGCGGACTGGTTCATGACTTCGCTGGTTTCCGCGGAGATGCGGTTGATGTCCTCCACTCCGCGGTTGATTTCCTCGCTGGTGGCGGACTGCTGTTCCGCGGCCGTGGCGATGGAGCGAACCTGGTCCGCGGCCTGTTCGGCCAGGGCCAGGATTTCCTGGAGGGTCGCGCCGGAGGTGTTGGCCCGGGCCGTGGCTTCGGCAACCGCCTCGGCGGCCTTGTCCATGCCTTCGATATTGGTTCTGGTTCCCTGCTGAATGTCCGAGATGGCCTGTCCGACCTCCTTGGTGGCGTTCATGGTCTTCTCGGCCAGCTTGCGCACCTCGTCGGCCACCACGGCGAATCCGCGTCCCGCGTCTCCGGCCCGGGCCGCCTCGATGGCCGCGTTCAGGGCCAGGAGGTTGGTCTGGTCCGCGATGTCCTCGATCACGGTCATGATCCGCCCGATCTGGTCCGCTTGGTGCCCCAGCCGACCGAGGTTGGCCTTCAGCTCCTCGGATTGTTGCTGGACCTTGTTGATGGCCGCCACGGATTCGCCCACCACTTTCGCGCCCTCCAGGGCCTTGGTCCGAGACAGGTCCGAAGCTTCGGCGGCCTGGGAGGCGTTTCTGGCCACCTCCAGGACCGTGGCGTTCATTTCCTCCATGGCCGTGGCTGTTTCGCCGGTTCGGTCCCGCTGCTGCTCCGCGCCCCGGCTGGCCTGCTCCACCTGGGCCGCCAACTCTTCGGCGGCCGAGGCCATGGAGTTGGAGACCTGGGTGGCCTGTGATGCCGCTTTGGAGATGATCTCGTTTTGCTCGCAGATTTCAGCTTCCTTGGTTTTCAGGGCCGTCATGTCCACGTAGAGGCAGAAGCCGCCGATGCACACGCCGTCCAGATCGTACAGGGGGCAAACATTGGCCAGAACGTGGCGCACCCCGCCTTTGTGTCCGGTAATGCTCACCTCCAGATTGCGAAAGACCTCGCCGGTCTTGATGGCCTTGCCCACGGCAGTCTGGCGTGAGGGGTCGTTATAGAAGATTTCCGCCAGAGTCCGGCCAAGCTGTTTTTTCGGCGGGCCGTCGATCTGAACCATGTCCAGGCAGGCTTGGTTCGTAAACAAGGCCCGCTCCTTGGTGTCCACCAGCAGAAACGGCGTGGGCAGACCTTCGATAATTCCTTTACTCAGCCCTTTTTCGTGCTTCAGGGCATGGGACACGGCCTCCAGGGCCGCGAACAGTCCGGGCAGGCTTTTGGCTCCAGGGCTGGATTCCAGGGTATTTTTTTGGAAATTGCCTTCCGCGAGATTCCCCAACACCACGGACGCCTCGGCAAGCGCGCGGCTCTGGAGCATCAGCGGCGTCCCCACGACGAGCAGGGCGACAAGACCGGCCGCGGCCGTCGTGACGGCTCCGGTGAGTCCGGACGCACCGCTCAAAAACGTGGCGAACACGGCACCGACAATGACCAGGATGCCGATCACAATGGCTGGAACGGCAAATTTTGAGGTGTCCATCAGACCTGCCTCCTTGGCTGTCTGGGGTGAGTGGAAATCGCCAAAGTGAACGCAAGGTTGAGGGCGAAGCGCGCTTCCCTGCTTTTCCGCCACATTTCAACCAGTTTTCAAAAAGAATGTAAAGCCCGCGAGGAGTTGGGGGCGTCGATCTATGGGTCGGAGGGATCGGCGGTCTCGAAGATCGCCTCGGTGGGTCCTTGCAGGAGCAGGAAATCCACGGCCTGGACGGCGATGAAGGCGATGTCCGGGCCGTTCAGAAAGTCTTGCAGGTGCGGCAGGCGTCGGCGAAGGATGTCCGCGACGGTGCGGCATTGTTCCAGATCTTTGAGTATTTCGGCCCGGCCATGTACGGTCAGGGCCTTGGTTTCTCGGCGGTCCTGCACGGGATGCGCAGCCCGGTCGTCCAGAAGCAGGCTGACTTCCGGATTGGCCTGGATGTTTGCGAACTTGGTGGTGTTGCGGTAGGTGGCCAGGAAAAAGGTCGAGCAATCCTCGGATGGAACGAAGCCCATCAGAGAGGCGTGCGGCGCGTTGTTTCGGGAGGTGGCCAGAACGCAGGCGTTCTGGCTCTGAATCAGTTCGCGGATGGAGTCGTGCATGGGCGATTCCTCGGTTCGGTATGGGGGCGTCAGGCAGGGCTATCAGGAAGGACGGCGCCGGGCAAGCCGGTGGCCGACATCATCAAGGTTGGAGGGGATATGGCGAACGAACTGCAAGAAAAGATGGTCCGGTTGGCGATGCGGGCCCGAGATGCGGCCAGGCTGACGGCCAATGCCGAGGGCAGGCGCAAGGACGAAATGTTGCGGGAGCTGGCCCGGCTGTTGCGGGACCGGGCCGGGCAGGTGCTGGAGGCCAACCAGCGGGACGTGGACGCGGCCCTGGCCGCCGGGTTGGACACGGCCCGGGTGGATCGGCTGCGGATGACCGAGGCGACCGTGGAGTCCATGGCCCAGGCCTGCCTGGAGGTCATGGCCCAGGCCGATCCGGTGGGCGAGATCGAGACCATGTGGCAGCGGCCCAACGGGCTGCGCATCGGGCGGATGCGCGTGCCCCTGGGCGTGGTGATGATGATCTACGAATCCCGGCCCAACGTGACCATCGAGGCCGCCATCCTGACCCTCAAGGCCGGTAACGCGGCCATCCTGCGGGGCGGCTCCGAGGCGTTTCATTCCAACCAGGCCCTGGCCGGTCTGATCACCGAGGCGCTGCGCGCCGCCGGCCTGCCCGAGGCCGCGGTCCAGTTGGTGCCGATCACGGACCGGGAGGCGGTGGGGCATTTGCTGAAGCTGGACGAGTATATCGACGTGGTCATCCCGCGCGGCGGCGAATCCCTGATCCGGGCCGTGGCCGACCAGGCCACCATGCCCGTGCTGAAGCATTACAAAGGTGTGTGCCACATTTATGTGGATCAGGGCGCGGATCTGGACAAGGCCCTGGAGATCGTCTTCAACTCCAAGGTGCAGCGCTGCGGGGTGTGCAACGCCTTGGAATGTCTCTTGGTGCATCAGGACGAGGCGCGAATGTTTCTCCCCAAGGTGGCGGAACGGCTGGGGGCTGCGGACGTGCGCTTCAAGGCCTGTCCGGAAAGTCTGCCCCTGCTGCAATCCAAGGCCGACGCCGAACCGGCCGATGAGAGCGATTGGGGCCGGGAGTTTCTGGCTCTGGTCCTGGCCGTGCGGGTGGTCCGGGACATGGACCGGGCCCTGGAGCACATCGCCCTTTACGGCTCCAACCATACCGAGGCCATCCTCACCAGGGACCACGACCGGGCCATGCGCTTTCTGCGTGAGGCCGACGCCTCCCTGGTCCTGGTGAACGCCTCCACCCGGTTCAACGACGGCGGCCAGCTCGGCCTGGGCGCGGAAATCGGGATCAGCACGTCCAAACTGCACGCTTACGGCCCCATGGGCGTTCGGGAATTGACCGGCGTGAAGTTCGTCGGCCTTGGTCAGGGGCAGGTCCGGGAATGAACTTCGTTCCATTTTGCCTTCAAAAAGATATTTTCGAGTCTCGGCGCTGGAGCCAGGTTCGAAATCGAAATCGAAATCGAGAAAAACAGGTATGTCGTTGGATGACGATAGCGATTTCGACTCCGAGTGCGCCGCGGCTTTTTGCGTCATGCTGAACGTGAAATGGAAGTGACGGCAGATGAAGGTCGGCGTTTTCGGTGGGTGCTTCAACCCCGTGCATCACGGCCATCTGCGTCTGGCCATTGAAGCCCTGGAAATCCTTGGACTGGACCGGGTGGAACTGGTTCCGGCCGCTATCCCGCCGCACAAGGGACAGCGGGATATGTTGCCCTTTGGCCTGCGTTGTCGCCTGGTGCAAAAGGCTCTTCATGGGCTTCCCGATTTGCACTGCTCCCTGATCGAGGGCGGCCGGCCCGGTCCGTCGTACACCGGAGACACGCTGGAAGAGCTGGCACGGGCGATGCCCGGAAGCCGGCTCTTTTTTTTACTCGGCGTCCCGGATCTGCTGACCCTGCCGTCCTGGAAAGACGGTTTGGCCCTGACCCACAAGGCCCATTTCGTGGCCGTGGCCCGACAGGACATGGCCCTGAAAACGACGCGGACCTTTGTCCGCGAGCATTGGCCCCGAAGCGGTGAACCCCTTTTGCGTGAGCGGGATTGGAGACGGGTCTGGGAGTGGCCCCTGGAGGGGGACGCACGGTCGATCCTGTTGATCCGCCCCCCTTATCTGGACATCAGCGCGACCATGATCCGGGACTACTGGAGCGCGGGCCGGGATCTCCGGTTTCTCCTGCCGGACCCCGTGCTGGCCGAATTGGTCCGGAAGCGGTATTTGGTGGAGCGGTACTGGGCAAGGCAAGAGCCCTGGCGCGATGTCGGCCAAGCCGACCACGCCAAGCCCGACCCGCTGAAAGGTGGTTGCATCCATGGCCGATGAACATTTCTTCAAGCTTCGCTTCCTCCTTTAAGATGTCTCCGTGGTGTTTCGGGAAGCACTCATCCCGCGTGGAACGTTCGCTTTCACCGACTTGCTCGGCTCTTTGTCCTTCCTGTCTCTTGGTTTTTTGTGAAATTCAGCGTATCGGACAAGAAAAGATACAGTGGCTGTTGATGCAGGCTGCACTGATGTCGACGGGATCAAAAGGAGCAACAATATGGCGGGAACGAATCAGGTGAATCCGCGAGTCATGGTTTGGGGGCTGAGCATTGTCGCGCTGGGTTTTTTCGCCGCGGCGCAGTGGTCGGAATTTTGGTGGCTGTTCGGTTTCGGCGCGGTGGCGCTGGGCTGGGCGGCCTTTTTTGCGACCTCGTCCGCGGGCAAGCCCTCACCTCTGGCCGTGCAGGCCGCGGAGGCCGTGGCGGACGGCAAGCCTGTTGACCTGGAAGCCTTGGAGCAATCCGGCGGCGTGGACGGGTTGCTCGGCGGGTTGGTCCGCGCGGTCCAGGACAACCGGCGTGACGTCCGCTTTCTGCGCCAGGGATTGGCCGACCTGAAAGCCCCGGTGCTGCTCTGCGACGCCCAGCGGCGGATCGTCTCCGCCAACGCGGCCTTTTGCGCGGTTCTGGGCAAAACCGAAGACCAGATTCGGACCAAACCGCTGAAGGATGTCCTGTTCGGCTCTTCCGGCGGAGCTGCCTCGGCGGTGGAGCTGGAAACGGCGTTGGCCGAAGGACGGGCGCTGGACGCGGAGCTTTCCCTGAAGCTGGCCAATGGGAAAGCCTGGTCCGTGCGCTGCGTGCTGGCTCCGGTGCGGGACGGCGCGGAGCCGCTGAGCGGTTTTGTGTTGCTGTGCATGGACATGGGCGCCATGAAGGAGCAACGGGATCGCCTGGAGGATGAGAACCGCAAGCGCCAGGTTTTAGGCGAGGAGATCAACGAATTGTCCCAGCGTGTGGCCTCGGCCTCGGAGGAGCTTTCGGCCTCGGCCGACGAGCAGGCCCGAGGAGCCATGCAGCAAAAGGGGCAGACCGATTCCGTGGCCACGGCCATGGAGGAAATGGCGGCCACGGTTCTGGAGGTGGCCAAGAATTCGTCCAATGCTTCCCAGGCGGCCGAAGAAGCCAAGGCTTCAGCCAGCGAGGGGGTGGTGCTGGTGGAAAAGGCTGTGGCCGGGATCAACGGCGTGGCCGGTTCGGCCCGTGAGTTGGCCCAGGTGCTGACCCAGCTCAATGAACAGGCCGGGGCCATCGGCAAGATCATCAACGTGATCAACGATATCGCGGACCAGACCAATCTCTTGGCCTTGAACGCGGCCATCGAAGCGGCTCGGGCCGGAGACGCCGGGCGAGGGTTCGCCGTGGTGGCCGACGAAGTGCGCAAGCTGGCCGAGAAGACCATGACCGCGACAAAGGAAGTGGAGCACGCCGTCCTGACCATCCAGGGTCGGTCCAAGGACGCGGTGGCCTCCATGGAACAGACCGAGCGCCAGGTCCGGGAAAGCACCGAACTCTCCAATAAGGCCGGCGAATCCCTGCGCTTGATCATGCAGCGGGTAGAGGAGGTGGTTTCCCAGGTCTCCCAGATCGCCGCCGCCGCGGAAGAGCAGTCCGCCGCCGCGGAAGAAATCAACCACAGCATCGAGGGCATCGCCCAGATCGCCCATGAAGCCGACGAGGGCGCGGGCCAGACCGCCGCGGCCACCCGGGACTTGGCTCAATTGGCTCAGGAATTGCTTTCCGCCTCTCAGAAATTCAGCGGAGCCGGGTCGGACATGAGCAAACTGGCGGCTTCGGAAGGGCAGATGAAAGGGGTGCTGCCCAAGCTGATGCAGGAATTCGTCAAGGAGAAATTCGGCCAGGACGTTTACAAAAAGCTGCAAGAAGAACTGGGCAGTCCGGTCTTCCTGCCCACGGCCAGCTATCCGGATCAGGTCTTGCAGCAAATGGCCGGGATCGTCAGCCGGATCACCAAGAAGAGCAAGCGGGATGTGCTCATAGGCCTGGGGATGTACACCGTGCCTCAGTTTCACAAGATGTACGGGCGCTATTTCAACGCCAAGAATCTCAAGGATTTCTATCTGAAAATGAACGACATCCACGCCCAGCTGACCAAGGATCATCCGGGCATCAAGCCGCCCAACTTCACCTATGAGGACAAGGGCGACGTACTGTTCATGAACTACCGCTCCAAGCGCGGGCTGTTCGACTACTTCGAGGGCATTTTGAAGAGCGCGGCCCAGTTCATGAAGGAACGGGTGGACGTGACGGTCAAGCCGCTGGACGAGCACACGGCCAGGGCGGAAATCCGGTTCCACAAGTAACCGCCATGGCTGCCGAATCGACGACGCATTCCGGCTTTAATCCGGAACGGTTTCCGGAACATGCCCGGGAGTGGGCCCAGAGCCTGGAGGCTCTGGGCCGCGATGTGGCCCGGGTCATTCCGGATCGGGAAGAGGCGTTTTTGGCCTTGGGCGCGGACATCCAGGCCTTTTCGTCCAAGTCCAAGGCCATGGCCAAGCAAGCCGCGGCCCTGACCGAACTGACCGCCGGCCAAGAGATCGTCCAGATCGTCGAGACCCTGGGCGGCGAGCTGGACCAGATCAATGCGGTTTGCGGCCTGTCCTGCCGAAGGGACGATCTGCATCGGCTGGAGCAGGTGGTGGAGCTGATCGGTTCCCTGGAGCGACGCACCGGCAGTTTCCGCAAAATCGTCCGCACTTTGCAAATGCTCGGCGTAACCACGCGGATCGAAAGCGCCCGGCTGGGGGAGAAGGGCCGGGGGTTCATGAATCTGGCCGGGCAGGTGGACAGCCTGGGCCGGAACATCATCGATCACTGGGCCAAGATCCAGGCCGACGCCAAGCACCTGGGCGAACAGGTTTCCTCGGCCCTGGTCCGGACCGACACCCTGGTCCGGGAACAACAGGCCGTGACCGAGGAGGCCCTGAGCAGCGGCCAGGCTAACTTGGCGACCCTGGGCCGCCTGTCCGAGCATTCCGCCGACGCTTCGCGGACATTGTCCAGGCGGACCGGAGAGGTCAGCCGCCATGTCGGCTCCATTGTCGCCTCCCTCCAGTTTCACGACATCACCCGGCAGCAGGTGGAGCACGTCTGCGAGGCCGTGGAAGACATGGTCCGGATGCTCGGCGAGGAAGCGGAGAACGGAACCAGTGAGGCCGATCACCAGAGAATGCAGGAGACGGCGTGCTGGATCGCGGATGTCTGTTCCTTGCAGGCCTCCCAGCTAAGCCATTGCAGCAAGGCCTTTGAACAGGCCATCGACACCCTGATCGCCGACTTGTCCAGCATTGCCGAGACCGTGAACGGCCTGAACCGGGACCTGGGCGGAATGCTGCGTTCCGAAGGGGATTCCAGCCGGAATGTGCTGGACCAGATTGGGGCCAATGTCCACCATTTAATCGACTTCATGCGCGGGTTCGGGGCCAAGAGCGAGGAACTGGGCGCGATCATGGTCCGGGTGGCCGAGACCGTGGCCCAGATGGCCGGGTTTGTCGGGAACATCGAGGAAGTGGGCTCGGAGATCGAGCTGATCGCCCTGAACGCCAGCGTCCAGGCGGCCCACACCGGCGACGAGGGGCTGGCCCTGGGCGTTCTGGCCGGGGCCATTCAGCGCCTGTCCATGGACGCCAGGACCGTGACCGACGAGGTGGCCGGGGAATTGCGGGCCATAGCCGACCATGCCCTGGAACTGCAAAAGCTGTCCGACGTTTCCGCGGACGCCCGGCGGATGGAGCAAATGATGGGGCGGCTGGAGGAAATGATCAACAGCTTGCGCAACCTGAACCGGCAAACCATGGACATGTTCGACGAAATTCGGGCCGATGGAGACGTTCTGTGTCAAGACCTTCAAGCCCAGATTGAAGGGATCACTTTTCACCATGACGTGCTTCAGGACTTGACCCGGGCCAGGGGGACCTTTGAGCAGCTCGCGGACCAGGCCTTGGTCCAATCCTCGGCGGACTGTGATCCGTCCAGGCGACCCGAGCGTTTGAAGGAACTGTTGGCCCGATATACCATGGAAGCCGAGCGCATGGTCCATCTGGGGGGAGAGCACGGCGAGGCCGCCGCGGCGGAAAGCGACGACGTGGAGTTGTTCGGCGATGATGACGGTGTCGAGCTGTTCGGCGACGGCGATGCCGTTGAACTGTTCGGTGACAACTACGTGGAGTTGTTTGAAAGCGACGACGGCGTGGAGTTGTTCGACGATCTTGAATCCGAGAGCAAGGACGACAAACGTCGCAAGGAAGATTTCGGCGACAACGTGGAATTGTTTTGACGATTTTGTAGTGACCGGATCAACTACGCATTGGTGTCAGGCTCGAAATCGAAATCGAAATCGGTATCGAAATTGAGAAAAAACAGTACATTATTGAAGGACGTCGAGAGCGATTCCGATCTCGATTTCGATACCGAACATGATCTGATTATCTGTGTCATGTCGAATGCAAAGCGGACGTATCAGAAGGAGCCAAGCTATGGGAGAATGGGAGATATCCATTCCGGAACCCACGACCCGGGTGCTGAAGCTTTCCGGGCGCTGGGGGGTGGAAGGAGCCGAGGAGCTGCACCAGGCATTTACGCAACTTCTCGAACAGGCGACGGATATCGGAGTCGCGCTCCATGTCGACTTGGAAGGCCTGGAAGACGTGGATTTGGCTTTTTTTCAGGTCCTCGGTTCAGCGACTAAATCGATGGGGTCGAATGGACTGCATTTCGTGAACATCCCGGAGCACGTCATGACGAAAGCGGAGTGGATAGGCTTTGCTCCCCGGCATGTCGTCGGGATTTTTAGGAAAGGAGCTTAATGAGTATGTCCAAGCGAATTATGACCGTGGATGATTCCAGCAGCGTTCGTCAGATGGTCGGCTTTACTCTGAAGGACGCCGGCTACGAGGTCGTCGAGGCCGTGGATGGAAAAGACGCACTGACAAAGCTGTCCGGGCCCGTGGACATGATCATCACGGACTTGAACATGCCGAACATGGACGGCATCGAGTTGATCCGCCAAGTCCGGGCCCTGCCCAACTACAAGTTCGTTCCCATCGTGATGCTGACCACGGAGTCCCAGGTTGAAAAGAAGCAGGTCGGCAAGGAAGCCGGGGCCACGGGGTGGATCGTCAAGCCGTTCAAGCCGGAGCAATTGCTGGCCGTGGT
Source organism: Desulfonatronum lacustre DSM 10312 (assembly GCF_000519265.1). Taxonomy (NCBI): domain Bacteria; kingdom Pseudomonadati; phylum Thermodesulfobacteriota; class Desulfovibrionia; order Desulfovibrionales; family Desulfonatronaceae; genus Desulfonatronum; species Desulfonatronum lacustre. The sequence goes on along the minus strand of NZ_KI912608.1, from coordinate 1,688,978 downwards.
GAAGAAGGTCGTCAGGTAGTCTTTTTTGCCATGGAGTAACTACTCAGCATTGAGTAATTCTGTTGCCGGGGTCGGTATCGGAATCGGAATCGGGATCGAAAATGTGGGGATGCGTTCAAAATTTGTCCTGTTTCGATTCCGATACCGACCCCGATTGCCGGCGCAAGAGCGGACGCAAAATGTACTGAGTCGTTACGCCATGGATTTATTGGGATGGTTCGTTTTGTCAGGAAAATCGGTTGGCACATTCGTGTACGGTTGTCCATGTTCAGGCCGTAGGGGCGACCGGCCGGTCGCCCCTACACCGAACGAATGCCGGAAAGAAGGCGTTGCGATTTGTCAACCAATTCTGAACCATCCCGATTTGTTGCACGGGGAAAGGTTGGAGTCCGGGTGTGAAGACGGAAGGGAGATGACGCCATGAGTCGTGATGAGCAGATGCAGCAGGCCAAAGAAGCCTATTTGGAAGAGGCTCGGGAACTGCTGGGAGACCTGGAAGACGCCCTGTTGGAATTGGAGTCCGACCCCGAGGATCGCGAACTGATCAACCGGGTATTCCGGTCCATGCACACGATCAAGGGTTCCGGTGCGATGTTCGGTTTCGACGACATCGCCATGTTCACCCACGAACTGGAAACCGTGTTCGATCTGGTCCGCAACGACGAATTGCGCGTCACTTCGGAATTGCTGGATTTGACCCTCAAATCCCGGGACTTGATTCTGGAGATGCTGCACCAGGACGGATGCCACGCGTCTACCTGTCAAGGCGAGTCCGAGCGGATCGTCGCGCGGTTGCGAGGGTTCCTGACGCAAGCCGGAAAAGGGCCGACCGGGTCGACCGCCGACGAGACGGACGTTGAAGGGCCGGAGGCGAGCGGTTCGACCGATGAGCTTTCCACAGTGTACCGGATTAGCTTCAAGCCGGATGCCCGCATTTTTTTGACCGGAACCAACCCCTTGGCCTTGTTGGAAGAATTGGCCGAGCTGGGCAATTGCAAGATCGTGGCCCGGACCGAAAACATCCCCAGGCTGGAGGAAATGGACCCGGTGTCCTGCTACACGTGGTGGGATATGATTCTGGTGACGTCGCGGGGCAGGGAAGCCATTCACGACGTGTTCATTTTCGTGGAGGACGACTGCGAACTGACCATCCAGGAGGTGGAGACGGTCAACCCGGACGACGTGACCCATGTAGGCAAGCGGCTGGGTGAGATTTTGGTCGAGCGCGGAGACGTGAATATCCAGGACCTCAAAGCGATTCTCAAGCAGCAGCGGCCCTTGGGCGAATTGTTGACCCAGGCCGGACTGGTCAGCTCCCAAGGGCTGGAGGCGGCCCTGACCGAGCAGGAAGTGATGCGGGATGTTCGGGCACCTCGGATGGAGCACAAGGAGGCGGTGACCAGCATCCGAGTGGAGGCCGCCAAGCTGGACAAGCTGGGGGACCTGGTGGGCGAGCTGGTTATCGTCCAGGCCCGGCTGACCCAACTCGTGACCCAGCGCCACGACCCGGCCCTGGCCAGCCTGGCCGAGGAACTGGAGCGGCTCAGCGACGAGTTGCGGGACAACACCCTGGGCATCCGGATGCTGCCCATCGGCAGCACCTTCAACAAATTTTTACGGTTGGTCCGGGACCTTTCCAAGGAACTGGGCAAGGAAATCGAGCTGGTCACCCAGGGCGGAGAAACCGAGCTGGACAAGAACGTGATCGAGAAGCTCAACGATCCCATGGTCCATCTCTTGCGCAATTCCATCGACCACGGGGTGGAGTCGCCGCAAGCGCGGCAGGCCAAGGGCAAGTCGCGCAAAGGCCGGATCACCCTTTCCGCCGAGCATGCCAGCGGCGAGGTCCTGATCCGGATCATGGACGACGGCGCGGGCATCGAACCGGCCAGGATCCGGGCCAAGGCCCTGGAAAAAGGGCTCATCACCGCGGATTCCGCCCTTTCGGACGACGAGGTGTTGCAACTGGTTTTCCTGCCTGGGTTTTCCACCGCCGAGCAGGTCAGCAACGTGTCCGGGCGCGGCGTGGGCATGGATGTGGTCAAGCGCGGCATCGACGCCCTGCGCGGGGTGATCAAGCTGGAGAGCGTCCCGAACAAAGGCACCAGCGTCCTGATCAAGCTCCCGCTGACCCTGGCGATCATCGACGGGTTGCAGGTGGAGGTGGCCCAGGAACAGTACGTCATTCCGTTGTCCTCGGTGGAGGAATGCGTCGAGTTGGACCGCTTCAAGTCGAATTTCGGCGAGAACGGGGAAATGATCAATCTGCGCGGAGAAGCCGTCCCGTTCATCCGCCTGCGCAACTGGTTCGACCAACAGGGAGCGTTGCAGGCCATCGAGCAAGTGGTGGTCGTCAATGTTCAGGAGCAGCGCGTCGGGCTGGTGGTGGACAAGGTCATCGGCCAGCATCAGACCGTGATCAAAAGCCTGGGCCGCGTATACCGCGAACTGGACGGCATCTCCGGAGCGACCATCAACGGAGACGGCACCATGGCCCTGATCCTGGACGTCCAAGCCTTGATCGGCGCCGCGGTGCGGAATGCCGTGCAGTGTGAGGGGACCCAACCAATATGAACAGCGAAGAAATTTCCGCCAGATTGGCCAAACTGGAGCGGATGCTTGAGCAGGCTCGGCGGGGAGCCGAGGAGAGCTCCAAGGTGCGGGATGAGTTTCTGGGGCGGATCAGTCACGAGTTGCGGACCCCGTTGAACGCGATCATGGGGATGACCGAACTGCTGTCCGGCACCGGACTGGACGCGACCCAAGCCAACTACCTGTCCATGATCGACCAATCCACGTCCCAGTTGCTTCGATTGGTCAACGAGATCCTGGATTTTTCCCAGTTGCGGTCCGAGACGGAGGACGAAGACCACGTCGACTTTACCATTGTCCAGGATATCCTGCCCCGGTTGCATGCCCAGAAAAAGAAAGCCCTTGATAAAGGACTGCATTTTTTCATGCACGTTGGCCAGGACGTCTCCGGGACCCTGCACGGCGTTCCGGACTGGATCGCCCAGGTGGTGAGTGCGCTGGTGGACAACGCGGTCAAGTTCACGGACTACGGCGAGGTGCTGGTGCATTTCGACTGCGGCCGAGGGAAGATCGGGAAGCCGGTCCTGTGCATCAATGTCACGGACACCGGTATCGGGGTGCCCAGGGAGAGCCAGGAGGTGATCTTCAACAAGCTGGTCACCGGGCCGCATTCCAGGCGCTTTGGCGGTTTGGGCATGGGACTGGCCGTGGCCCGTGAACTTGTGGAGAAAATGGGCGGCGACATCGTCGTGGACAGTGATCTGTACCTGGGAAGCACCTTTTCCGTTTCCCTGCCCCTGCCGAGGCATGCGGTTCGACCGACGGCTTCGGACACGCCTGGCGGTCCGTTCTCGATCCTCCTGGTTGAGGACGAGCCCGTCAACAGGTTCATGACCGAACAACTCCTGAGCAAGCACGGCCACCGGGTGGTCGCCGTGGAGGACGGCGAGCAAGCCCTGGAAGCCCTGGCCGGGGCGACATTCGACCTGGTGCTGATGGACATCTCCATGCCCGTGCTGGATGGTCTGGAAGCGACCAAGATCATCCGTTCCGGCGAAAGGCCCGACATCAACAAGGATATCCCCATCATCGCCCTGACCGCCATGGTCATGCCCGATGATCGCAAGCGCTGCCTGGCCGCGGGCATGGACGCCTTCGTGACCAAGCCGGTGGAGACGACGAAGCTGGGAGAGGTGATGCACGAGGTCCTGGCAGTTCGACGGCCCTGATTCCACTTATGAAGAGAACCTCCTGGCGTGTTCTTCCGGGGCCGCGTCCGATGGTCGTCCTGGCTTTTGTTTTGACGGTCGGGTTGTTGTTCAGTTGGTGGTCCGTGCGCACTGCCGATCGGATGATGCGCGAGGACTTGTTGCGCCAGGCCCGGTTGGTGACCCAGGCTTTGAAGCCGGACTGGGTGAGAAGCCTCTCCGGGGATCGGTCCGACCTGGAAACGACCCAGTACGCCCGGCTCAAAGAGCACCTGTGGCTGACCAAGTTGGTCGACCACCGTTGGGAATGGCTCTACCTGATGGGCCGCCACGATGACGGAACGGCCTTTTTTTTTGTGGATTCCGAACCGGACACGGACTGGGAGCCCTCCCTGCCCGGGCAGGTCTACGAGGAAGCCACGGACGAACTCCTGAGCATGTTTGACACGGGCCGAGCTTTGATGGAGGGACCGGAAACCGACCGCTGGGGGACTTGGGTCAGCGCTCTGGTTCCCCTGATTGATCCGGCTGACGGCACGTTGCTGGCCGTGACGGGCATCGACGTGGAGGCCGGGGACTGGCGGTGGTCCGCGATGCGGGCCGGAATTTTTCCGGCTGTGATGACCCTGGTTCTGGCCGCCGTGTTGATGATCGGATATATGCTGCTGGCCGCTCGTCGGGAGCGGGAGGCCGAAGCCCGGAAAGCCGGGCTCCCTCTGGAAGCCGTGCTGACCGTACTCGTCGGACTCATCCTGACCGTGGCCGTCTCCCGGACCCTGCACCGAGCCGAATATCGAAACCATTTCAAGACTTTTTCCTTGCTGGCCGACGTCAAGTCGGCCAATATTCTCGACAATTTCCAGTATCTTACCGAAAGCGAAAGTCCCGGCTTGGCCTCCCTGCTTGAACTCGTCGACGCGGAGTCCCTGGTTCAAGGCGCGTTGGACGCGGATTCCGGGGCCGGCGGCGAGTCCCTGACGTTCATCAACTTTTATCAACTGCATCCGGACCAGGGCAAAATATTGCTGGGAACCACCGCGGAGCACGGCGGTTCGCGACGGTACGCCTCTTTCGCCCTGACCAGGCCGGTGATGGCCTTTGACAAGACTTACGCCCTGGAGGTCCGTCCGACCCGGGTCTTTGAGAGGCTCAATCCGATCATGGTCGGCTGGCTGGCGGCCCTGTCCGGTTTGATGATGACCGGGGCCGTCGGGTTGGTGGTGGGCGTAATGGTCCATCGCCGCGAACAGCTCCAGCGACTGATCACCGAGCGGACCCAAGCCTTGCGGGACAGTCGCAACCAATTCCAGTCCCTGGTCGACAATATTCCCGGCGCCACCTACCGTCGGGATGCCGGAAAGGGACGCGCCTTGCTGTTCGTCAGCGATCCCGTCGAGGCGATCATCGGCTTTTCGGCGCGAGATTTTTTAGGTCCGAGTCCCGCTCTGAACCATCGGGACGTCATCCATCCCGACGACCTGGAATATGTCGTCCGGTCCGTGGCCCAGGCCGTCGCCGACGGCGTTCCGTGGGAAGTGGAGTACCGGGTGCTGCATCGTGACGGGGGCGAACGTTGGGTCTACGAAAAAGGCGGTGAGGTTCGGGACGCGCAAGGGCGGACCGTTTTTCTGGATGGATTCATTCTGGATGTCACGGATCGTCGAAAAGTCGAAGAGAAAATGTTGGATTCGGCCCGGAAGCTGACCCGTAAGAACCTTGAGTTGGATGCCGCTCTGGCCCAGGCCGAGGAAGCGACACGGGCCAAGAGTCAGTTTCTGGCCAATATGAGCCATGAAATCCGGACCCCGCTGAACGCGATCATGGGCATGGCCGAGCTTGCGCGGGGCAAGGGGAGCACGGTTCCTCCGCAACTGGCCCTGCGGACCATCTCCGGAGAGGTCGAAGCGTTGATGGGCATCATCAATGACATTCTGGACTTCTCCAAGATCGAAGCCGGGCATCTTGAGTTGGAATCGACGGTCTTTGATTTGCGGGCCGTGTTCCGTCAGGTGGAGGAGTCCCTGGCCGTGCTGGCCCGGCGTAAAGGGCTGCGGTTCACCTCTCGCGTCACCCCGGAAATCCCCTCGTCCCTGTTGGGAGACGCGGGCCGGTTGCGCCAAGTATTGCTGAATCTTGGCGGGAACGCGATCAAGTTCACCCATGCCGGGGAAGTGTCGATTTCCGCGGACTTGTTGGAGATTCGCGACGACACGGCTCGGGTTCGATTTGAGGTCCGGGACACGGGCATCGGAATTCCGGTGCACAAACACGCCCATATTTTCGAAAGTTTCACTCAGGTGGACGGCTCCACGACACGGGAATACGGCGGAACGGGCCTGGGGTTGGCCATTTGCAAGCGATTCGTGGAATTAATGGGCGGAATTATCTTCCTGGAAAGCGTGGAGAACCAGGGCAGCACCTTCAGCTTTGTCCTGGAGCTCCAAAAGCCTTTCGAATTGGACGCACCCACGCCACGAAAGGATACGGAATCTCCGCCCGGCGTCATGACCGTTCCAACATCCAGCACGTCCCAGGGCCGGATTCTCCTGGTGGAGGACTACCCCACCAATCGGCAAGTGGCTCTGCACCACCTGTACGGAGCGGGCTACGTCGTGGACGTGGCTGAAAACGGCCTCCAGGCCGTCCGGGCCTTTCAAAAGAAGCCGTACGATTTGATCCTGATGGACGTGCAAATGCCGATCATGGACGGCTGGGACGCGACGAGGGAGATCAGGAAGTTGGAAGAAGAAAATGCTGGGATGCTGGAATCCTGGAATGCTGGAATTGATCAGAAGAGCGACCTTGGCATTTCATATTTCTCCGGCCATGATTCCAGGGAGACGAATTCCGCACAAACTGTATCCCAGCATCCCAACATCCCAACATCCCAGTATTCCAGCATTCCAGCATCCCAGTATCCCAGAATTCCAATCATCGCCATGACCGCCCATGCGGTGGTGGGATATCGGGAGAAGTGCCTGGCTGCGGGGATGGACGATTATTTGACCAAGCCCATGCGGCGGGAGGAGTTGTTGGCCATGGTGGCCAAGTGGATCGGGACGCCCGGGTCGCCGGAGGTGGAGGCAAAGGCTGTCTTGGTTTCCGTTCAGCCTAAAACGACCCTGCCTAGCACGACCCAGCCTGAAACGACCGATTCCAGTGGCGAGCCCATGGATTATCAACGGGCCGTGGAGGAATTCGAAGGGGATGCTGAACTGCTGGAGGAGGTCCTGCAAGGGTTTCTGGACAATGTGGCCCGGCAGATACCGGTGATGGAAGAGGCTCTGGTCTCGGGGGATCACGGAAGCCTGGTCGAGCAGGCCCATGCCATCAAAGGCGGAGCCGCCAATCTGCTGGCGAAGGAACTGGCCGGGGCGGCCAGGGATATGGAACGGATCGGTCGAAGGGAAGAACTGGCCGAAGAACCGGCGAAAGAACGTGCGGACGGTCAAGCGGTCCTGGAACGGTTGCGAGAGGCATATCGCCGGCTCTTGGCGTACGCGGAGAGGAGGATGAAATGAAAAGCCTGGTGGTGGATGATGAACTGGTAAGTCGGAGCAAACTGAAAAAAATCATGGAATCCTTTGGCCCCTGCGATGCGGTTGAAGACGGGGATCAAGCCGTGTTGACCGTGATCAAGGCCTTGAATCTGGGGGAACCCTACGATGTGATCCTGATGGACCTGATGATGCCGGTCATGGACGGCCACGAGGCTCTGAAGCGGATTCGGGCCATTGAGCAGGAACGACGGGTCGAGCCGGGAAAGGAGGCGCGGGTGATCGTGGTTTCCAGCCTGGAGGACCAGAAAAATGTCTGTCAGGCCTTTTTCAAAGGGCTGGCCAGCGTTTACGTAACCAAGCCGGTGAACCGCGAATCCGTGCACACGGCGCTGCGCTCGTTGAACCTGGAATAGCCCGCCGTTCCTCATCACGACACATATATCCAGGGCGTGCTTGGTATCGAAATCGAAATCGGAATCGAAATCGAAATCGGAATTGCCGTTATTCAATGACGTACTTGTTTTTCTCGATTTCGATTTCGATACCGATTTCGATCTGACTCTAAATGTGAAGTCGACCTGATAGTGCATTTTGGAAGCAAAAAGGAATAAGCGACTGGCCGGGCAAGTGAGGAGGAGAGAATGAAGGATCGTTCAGCAATCTTCGGCGGTGTTTGGCGCATGCTGGCCCTGGCCGCATGCTGGTTTTTGGGCCTGGGCCTTGGCGGTTGCACCGAGTCCCCGGAGCGGGAAGCGGCGGTTCAGTCCGAGCACGGGTCGGCCCGACTGGTGCTCTACAATTGGGAGGAGTACCTGGGCCGGGACACGTTGGACCAGTTTCAGCGGGCCACGGGCATAGAGGTGGAACTGCGCACCTATGAGGACGACGAGGAGATGGTCGGCGCGTTGCTGTCCGGTTCGCTGGAGGCGGATTTGATCATTCTCAGCGAAAGCGCGGCCAGTGAGCTGGTCTGGGGCCGGGTTCTCGCGCCGTTGAACAGGGAACTCCTGCCCAATCTGCGCCATGTTGATCCGGAAATCATGGCCAAGCTGCAAATCATGGGGGAAGATTACAAGGCCCCGTACCTGGAGGGTTATACCGGGGTGGTGGTCAACACCCGCCACGTCGACCGGTCTCCGGATTCCTGGTCCGTGCTCTGGGAGCCGAGCCTTGCCGGCCGGGTGGCCATGCTCAACAACCCCTTTGAGGTCATCGGCGCGGCAAGCATGATGCTGGGCCATCCGCTCAATCCCGAGCCGGAGCATCTGGGCGAGGTCCGCGACGCGCTGCTGGCGCAGCGCCCCTTGCTGGCGGGCTATCTGCACGACACGGAGATTCTGAACAAAATGGCCTCCGGAGAGCTTTGGGCCGCGCAGAGTTACAGCAACGACGCGCTGATGGCCCTGGAGGAAAACCCGGACCTGGCCTTCGGGTTTCCTCTGGAAGGCTGCGCGGCCTGGGTGGACGTGTTCGTGGTGCCCGTATTGGCTCGTAACGCGGACGCGGCCCATGCCTTCATCAATTTCGTGCACACCCCGGAAATCATGGCCGAGATCGCCGGTGAACTCTGGTCCGCCACGCCCAATCTGGCGGCTCGGGAATTCATCGACCCCGAGGTCCTGGAATCTCCGGTGGTCCATCCGCCGCAAAGTGTCCGGGATCGATGCACGTATTTCGGTGACTTCGGCTCATCGGAGTCCGTGAGTTCGCGGATGAAGCTCTGGGCCGAGCTGCTGTCCGGGATGTGAGAACAGGATGGCCCTGCGCACCAAGGTTCTGCTTCTTTTTTTGCTGGTCGGCCTGACGCCCCTGGGAATTCTGGGCGGCTTCTCCCTGCTTCGGGTGGATGACGCGGTTCGTTCGTCCACCCAAATGCAGTTGGTGTCCCTGGCCACGGAAGTGGGTCGGGAAATTCACCGGGCCGTGAACGATGCCGGCAACGCCATTTATCTGCTTGCGGAAAATCCCGTGCTCGTCTCGGAGCGGGCGACCATGAACGAATTGGCGGCTGAACTGGGCAAGACGGATCGGTTTTATCCCATGATCCTGGATCTGACGCTGCTGGACCTGGACGGCGAGGTGCGGACCTCGGTCCATCATTCCTACCGCGGCGCCTGGGCCTCCACATCGTGGTTTCAGGGGGCTCGCGATGGAGATCGCCTTGTTTCCAACGTCCATGCCCAACTTCATCCTTACCAGGTGGTGATGACCGTGGCGGTTCCGGTCAGAGAGCTTAAGGACGGTCCCGTCCGGGGCGTTTTGGTCGGCCAGATCGCCATGGAGCGGATCTGGGAGATCGTGAGCCAGGTATCCTTTGGTCCGGAGGGACGGACCCGGCTGGTGGACCATCGAGGGTTGGTGGTGGCTTCCAGCTTTTCGGACGAGGAGGTGCTGCGTCCGTTGCCTTTGACGGACCTGGTCGAGTCGGTGGGTGAAAGGGAGAGTTGGGTGGGCCATATCAACACGGACATGGAAAAAGTGGCCGTGGTAGCCCCCGTGGATGGTGTTTCCCAGGAGCTGATCCAGACCGGCTGGAGCCTCGTCCTGACCCAGCCGACAGCCCGGGCCTACCCCGCCCTGGCCCGGCTGCGCATGGGATTGGGCATGAGCGCGTTGCTCTCCCTGGTTATGGTCGTCATGCTGGCCGCGTTACTCAGCGGGCATGTCAAGCGCCGGATATCGACCCTGGTCCAGGCCACCCGCAGGCTGGGCCAAGGAGTGTTCGACGTTCCGTTGCCCGACCTGGGCCGCGATGAGATTGGCGAACTGGGCCGGGCCTTGAACCGAACCGCGGATGCTCTGGCCGCTTCGGATCAAGAAATCAAGCATTATCAAGCTCACTTGCAGGAGCTGGTGGACAGCCGGACCGCTGATCTTCAGGCGGCCAACGAGTACTTGCGACGGGAAGTGGAGGAACGGCGTCGGGTCGAGGAGGAACGGGAGCGGCTGGGAGAGCAGTTGCGCCAATCCCAGAAGATGGAGGCCGTGGGCACCCTGGCCGGAGGCATTGCCCACGACTTCAACAACATGCTCCAAGCCATTTCCAGCCATGTCCAACTGCTGCGAATGTCCTGCGGCGACGTTTGTCCAACCAATTGCCGGGAGTCCGTCCGAACGGGGTTGAATCGCATCGCTCAGACCGTGAACAGGGCCACGGAACTGGTGCAGCGGTTGCTGACCTTCAGTCGGAGAGGAGAGTCGCGGCGGATACGGCACAACCTGAACGACGATATCCGGGACGTGGTGGCGCTGCTCGGGCGCATCCTGCCGCACACGATCCGGATCGAGATCGATGCCGATCCGAATCTGGCCGACGTTTCCGCGGACCCGGTGCAGATGGAGCAGGTCCTGGTCAATCTGGCCAACAACGCCCGGGACGCCATGCCCGAGGGGGGGGACCTGCGGCTGGAAACCCGGAACGTGGAGTTGAGCCCGGAACAGGCCGCCGCATACCTGGGGCTGTCGCCGGGACCGCATGTCCGGTTGGCCGTGTCCGACACCGGGGCCGGAATGGATGCAACGACGCTGCGACACATTTTCGAACCTTTTTTCACCACCAAGGAAGTGGGCAAAGGCACCGGTCTGGGATTGTCCATGGTCTACGGGATCGTGCGGGATCACGAGGGCATGATTGCCTGCGCCAGCCAAACGGGCAAGGGGACGACTTTCACCATGCTGCTGCCGGCCCTGGAGCCGGTTCGGGACGCCGCCCCGGATAGTCCGGAGGAATCCTTGGGAGGTGCCGAAGCGGATCCGCGGGCCGGGTCCGAGGCGTTCCGAACGTCCTCCGCGGGGGTGAAGATCCTGATGGTGGACGACGAGGAGATGATCCGGGAAGTGACCGCGGAACTGCTGACCGCCCACGGCTACGAGGTCTTCCAGGCCGCGGACGGCCTGGAAGCCCTGGAGGTGCATGCCCGGGAGAGGATCGATCTGGTGATCACGGACGTGGGCATGCCGGGCATGGGCGGCGAGGCCCTGCTGCTGGCGTTGCGGGAGCGGGACCCGAAGGCCAAGGTCATCATATCCAGCGGCTATGTCGGTGTCCGGGACAACGGAGAACTGCGAAAAGCCTCGGGGATGCTCACCAAGCCGTACAAACTGGAGGAATTGCTGGGAATGGTGCGGGGACTGCTGGAGGAGAAGCATGAAGAGGCTGCTCGGCAATCGGACAAAACGGCCTCGCCTGACACCAGTCGGTAACCGGATAAACTTGAACAGTATGCGACTCCAATCCAAAACCCTCGCCTTGTTCGTCGCCTCCGGCGCGATAATCCTGCTGATCGTGGGCGTGGTCCAGTTCATGGCCCTCAAGGAGCGGACCTTCGCGGCCATCGAGTACCAGATGGGCAAGCAGTTGGAGCATCTGGACTTCGCCTTGACCCGGTTCGTCAAGGACGTGGAGAACGACCTGCTGATTCTGGTCGCGGACGCTCGGGTACGCACGCCCCACGACACGGAGTTCACCAGCTTTCTCGACGCGGATGAAGCGACCTTTGAGTACCGGATCGGTTGGCGGGAGCAGGAGATCATCGACCTCTTCCAGACGTTCCGCCATTACCACCCCCACGTCAATTCCGTGTACATGGGCCGCGAGAACGGCAGTTTCGTCCGTTCCCATCCACGGGAGCGGCCCACCCGCTACGATCCCCGGGACCGGCTTTGGTACATGCTGGCCAAAGGGCATCCGGACGCGGTGATGCGCACTCCGCCGTACCGCTCCGTGACCACTCCGGACGTGAACATCGGGGTGGTCACGCCGCTTTTGGACGAGTTCGGGAGATTTTTCGGCGTGGTCGGCGCGGACCTCACCCTGGCCGACCTCACGGATTACGTGACTGCCTTTTCCCTGAGCCACGAAGGACAAACCCTGCTCCTGGACGAGATGGGCATGGTGCTGGCCGCCCCGGACCGGGAAATGCTTTTCGCCAACGTGCGCGAGTTGTTCGCGGACGGCGAACGGCTGGCATTGGCCGAGCCCGGAGCGCATCTGGTGCTGAATGCGGAGGATCGACTCCAGGACCGGCTGCACGCCTACGTCCATCCCTCTCCGGCCACTGGTTGGACTCTGGTGGCCCTGCTTGATGATCGAAAAATCCAGAAGGACATCCGGGATGCCGTGACCGTCAACCTGTGGTTCCTGGGCGCGGCCATCGGCCTGCTGAGCCTGGCTACTCTTGTCGGCCTGTACGCCTCCATTCTCTCTCCGTTGCGGACCCTGACCCGCGGCACCCAGCATGTCCGGGAAAGCGGGGACCTGCGGTACCGGTTCTCCGTCCACAGTCGGGACGAGATTCGGGAACTGGCCGAGGCCTTTAATCAATTGCTCGAGGCCGTGCAGGCAGCCGAAGCTCAGCTCGAAGGGTCCAGGGAGGCCCTGGAACGCGAGCGCAACCTGCTGGACGAGCGGGTCAAGGCGCGGACCCGTGAGTTGGAAGAGTTGAATCAGAGTCTGGTGCGGGAGGTCGACGTGCGGATGCGTGCCGAGGAGGCCGCTGCCGAGGCCAATACGGCAAAAAGTCTGTTTTTGGCCAACATGAGCCACGAGATCCGCACGCCGTTGAACGCCATCCTGGGCTTCACCCAGTTGCTGCTGCGGGATCCGCAGCTCGGGCCGGACCAGCGGCGCTCGGTGCGGACCGTGTATCGAAGCGGCGAGCATTTGTTGCTGTTGCTCAACGACATTCTGGAAATGTCCAAGATCGAAGCCGGGAAGATCGTCCTCAGCGAGGAGGATTTTGATCTGTATGCCCTGGTGGAGGACCTGGAAGCGATGTTTGGAGTCCTGGCCCGGAAAAAAGGGTTGTCCCTGGAGGTCGTTCCGGACCCGGAGCTGCCGCGCTGGGTTCGGGGCGACGAACAGAAGCTGCACCAGGTGCTGAACAATCTGCTGGGCAATGCGGTCAAGTTTACGGATCAAGGCGGGGTGGTGCTCCGGATAACAAGCCGTGCCTCGGAGTCCGCAAAGGATGCAGGGGCCGAGGCGATTGCCCCGGACGCCTTATTGTTGGCCGTGGAAGTGGAGGACACCGGGCCGGGCATTCCGGAAGCAGCGCAACGATCTATCTTTTCCCACTTCGAGCAGCTTGTGCCGGGCAGCGGCATGAAGGGCGGCACCGGCCTCGGTCTGGCCATCGCCAAGGCCTACGTGGAACTGATGGGCGGGGATATCGACGTGCAAAGCCGGGTCGGCCGGGGCAGCACGTTTCGGCTTACTGTCCGGGTCGGCCCGGGAACACCGGGCGCGAGCCGGGCTCGGGAGCGCCAGGGCCGGGTGGCCGTGCTGAAGCCCGGCCAGGGCGAGGTGCGCGTTCTGGTGGTGGACGACAACCAGGCCAACCGGGAAATCCTGGTGCGCATGCTGGAACAGGCCGGATTCACCGTGCGCGAGGCCGCGGACGGCGAGCAGGCCTGCCGGGTCTACGATCAATGGCGACCGGCTCTCGTCCTGCTGGACATGTTCATGCCGGTGATGGACGGGTTCGGGGTTCTGCGGCATATTCAGGACCGGGACGGTCAGGATTCGCCCCCGGTCATCGCGGTCACGGCCAGCGTGCTGATGGCCGAAAAGGAACGGGTTCTGGCCGCCGGGGCCGTGGCGTTCCTGAAAAAGCCGTTCAAGGTCGATGAACTGTTCGGCCTGCTGCGGGAACATCTGGATGTGGAATTTGAGGAGGACGACCAGAGCCCGGACGCTGACACAGTCGGGCCGGGAAGCGGTCCGGGGACGCAAACGGCGGAGCGCCCTTCCGTGAATGCGGAGCAACTTGCCGGTTTGCCGCCGGATTTACTGGAGGTCCTGACCGAGGCGGCCTGGAGTCTGGACATGGACGCTTTGCGGGAGATTTGCACCCGGATCGACCAGGAGCATCCGGATTTGGTCGCGGGGATACTCTATTTGGTGGATAACTATCTATTCGATGAACTGCAACGTCTTTTTGAGCCGGAGAAAGCGTCGTGAACGAATCCGCAGCCTCATCCATCCTGATCGTGGACGATGTCGCGGCCAACCTGCATCTGTTGTCCGGGATGCTCAAGGACCAAGGGTTCAAGGTCCGGCCGGCCACATCCGGAGCCATGGCCCTGGAGGCGGCCCGGCGTCTGCCGCCGGACCTGGTCCTTTTGGACATCAACATGCCGGGCATGGACGGCTTCGAGGTCTGCCGACGGTTGAAGGCGGACCAAGCCTTGGCGGACATCCCGGTGTTGTTCATCAGCGCCCTGGAAGACGCGGCGGACAAGGTCCGGGCTTTCGAAGCGGGAGGTCGGGACTACATCACCAAGCCTTTTCACGTGGAGGAGGTGCTGGCCAGGGTCCGCACTCATCTGGCCCTGCGCCGCGTCCAACATGATCTGACGCAGCGGAACAAGACCCTGCAAAAGACCTTGGATCAGCTCAAAAAGGCCCAGAACCAGCTTGTTTTGTCGGAGAAGATGGCCGCGCTGGGGGTTTTGGCCGCAGGGGTGGCGCATGAAATTAACAATCCGTTGAATTTCGTGAAAAACAGTTGCCATGGGCTGGAAAAAGACATCGCCGATCTGATCGCCCTGGTGGATCATTGCCGCCGGGTCATGACCGGGGAACAGCAGGCCGCGTTGGCGGATTTCGAAAAGCGGATGGACTATTCCACCTTGAGGGAGGAGATTCCCGAACTGCTGGCCCATATTTTTGAAGGATTGTGGCGGGCCGAGGACATCGTGCGCTGCCTGCGCGTCTTTTCCCGTTCAGACGACGCCCGGACCCTGGACATCGATCTCAACGAACTGGTTGATTCCGCGTTGGTCATGCTGCACAATCGCTACAAGACGCAGGTCGACGTATGCAGGGATTTTCATCCATTGCCATCGATTCCAGGCAATTACGGTCACCTCAGCCAAGTGGTGGTCAATCTGCTGAACAACGCTATCGACGCCGTGGAATCTCTGGAGGACCGGGCCCGGCGACGGGTCACCCTGACTACCGAAGTCCGTGACCGCGCGGGCAAGAGTTATGCCGTGCTGCGTGTCGCCGACGCCGGTCCGGGGATTCATCCGGACATCCGGGGTCGGATTTTTGATCCCTTTTTCACCACCAAGTCGGTGGGCAAGGGGACCGGGCTCGGGCTGTACATCTGCGCCAATCTGGCACGGGAACATCACGGCTTCCTGGAGGTTGACGAAGAGGTCGACGAAGAGGTCGCCGAAGGTGCCGCGTTTATGCTGTATTTGCCGATAACTCCGGAGGAAAACTGATGCTGGCCTTGAGCGATTCCGAAAAGCCGATCGTCCTCTACGTGGACGACGAGTCCGAAAATCTGCGCAGTTTCAAGGCGTTGTTTCGGCGCGACTACGACATCCGTCTGGCCGAGTCGGCCCAGGAAGCCCTGAATATCCTGCGCAAAGAGGAGGTTCACGTCCTGGTGACCGACCAGCGAATGCCGGAAATGTCCGGGACGGTCCTGTTGGAGCAGGTGGCTGGTGAATTTCCCAACGTGTTGCGCTACATGCTCACGGGTTACAGCGACTACGACCCGCTGGTGGACGCCATCAATAAGGGCAGGGTCCAGGGATATTTCAACAAGCCGCTGAACCCGCCGGAGTTTTTGGAACGGATCCAAAAGGGGCTGGAGATCATGCTCTTGCGCGAGCGCAACGAGCAACTCCTGGTGGATTTGCGCCGGGCCAAGGAGGTCGCGGAACTGGCCAATCAAGCCAAGGGCGAGTTTCTGGCCAACATGAGCCATGAAATCCGCACGCCGCTGAACGGCGTTATCGGGGCCATGCAGATATTGCTGGACACCAATCTGGATGAGCGCCAGCAGCAGTTCGTGGTCCTGGCTGGAAACAGCGCGGACCGGCTGACGAACCTGCTTTCCGACATCCTGACTCTCTGCGACATGGAAGCCGGTCAGCTGGTTGTCCACTCCAGGGAGTTCCGGGCTCAAAAGCTTCTGGAATCCATGGACGGTCTGTTTGGGCTGGCGGCCAAGGAAAAGGGGCTTGCCCTGACGTCGGCCCTGGATCCCGTTCTGCCGCTGTTTTTGATCGGCGACGAGATCCGGGTGCGTCAGATCCTGTTCAACCTGGTGGGCAACGCCTTGAAATATACGGAGCAGGGCGAAGTGCGACTGGAGATCGCCCTGGACGAGCGGGAGGACGACAAGCGGTGCCGGGTTCGGTTCACCATCGCTGACACGGGCGTCGGTATTCCGGAAAACAAGCTTCAAGACGTCCTGGAACCCTTTCGTCAGGTGGATGGGTCCTATTCCCGGAAACATCAGGGAGCCGGCCTGGGGCTGACCATCGTGCACCGTTTGGTCCGCCTGCTGGGCGGGGAGATCACCATCCGAAGCGTCGTGGACCAGGGAACGACCGTTGACGTGGTCCTGTCGTTTCAGATTTCCGAGAGACAGCTCGAAGAACAGGACATGGACCGGGATGAAGGGGCGGGCGCTTTGCACATTCAATGCTCCTCCTGTTCTCCTCGGAATGTTCGACCCTGAAGCAGGCCCCGGAAACAAGCCCCAAACCAAGACTGGCCCGTCGGCAATCCTCGGCGACATCACAACGAACCGTTTCCTCTCCCGACTTCTGAAATCATGTCCTCCTCATGGCGGGAACAAAACGTCGTCCTGTTGTGGGACGCTTCATCCCGCTCCTGGTTGGGCTTTCGACGGCCCCTGGAAGTGATCCGGGTCACGGATTTCCTTCAGGTTCGGTCTTCTTTGGAATGGATTCAGCGCCTGACGATCGAAAAAGGCCTGTACGCCGCCGGGTTCGTGACCTACGAGGCCGCCCCGGCCTTTGATTCCGCGCTGCGGGTTTGCCCTCGAACCAAGGACGGTCCGCCGCTGCTCTGGTTTGGGATCTACGAGCGGGTTGAGCGGGTCGCGTCCCGTGATGTCTTGGGGGGCGAAGGTCCTGGGTTTGCTTCGTCGGACTGGTCGCCGTCCATTTCCGAATCCGGCTATCGGGAGGCCCTCGGGAGCATCAGGGAGCATTTGCGGGTGGGGGACTGCTACCAGGTCAACTTCACTTTTCGATTGCGAACCGACTTTTCCGTGGATCCCTGGGATTATTTTCGAACCGTCTGCCGGGACCGGCCCCCGGCCCACGCCGCCTTTGTCCGCCTGCCGAACTGGGCGGCATGCAGTTTCTCGCCGGAGCGGTTCTTCGCTCTGGACGGCGAGGAGATCGTTTCCGAGCCGATGAAGGGCACCCGGCCTCGGGGACGGACCCTGGAGGACGATCTGGCCCTGGCCGAGGAGCTGGGCCGGTCGCCCAAGGACCGGGCCGAGAACGTGATGATCACGGACATGGTCCGCAATGATTTGGGCCGGATCGCCGAAACCGGCAGCGTCGAGGTGGACGACTTGTGCCGGGTGGAGAAGCACGCCACGGTCTGGCAGATGGTCTCCACGGTCCGGGCGCGGACAAAGCGTTCGCTGACGGATATCTTCGCGGCCCTTTTCCCTCCGGCCTCCATCACCGGCGCACCCAAGGCCGCCAGCATGAGCATCATCGCCGACCTGGAATCCGACCCTCGCGGGCTCTATACCGGCTGCATCGGATACGTGGGGCCGAAGGCGACGCGTTCAGCCTCTGGAAGCAAGCCGGAACTCCGGGCCGCGTTCAACGTGGCCATCCGCACGGTATTGGTGGACCAGCGTCGGAACCGGGCCGAATACGGTGTCGGCGGAGGGATCGTCTGGGATTCGGACGCCCGGGGCGAGTACGCGGAGTGTCGGACCAAGGCCGAGGTTTTGCATCGGCGGACGCCGGAATTCCGGCTCCTGGAAACCATGCTCTGGACCCCGGAGTACGGGTACGTGCTGTTGGAACGGCACTTGGCCCGGCTGGGCGCTTCGGCCGAGTATTTTGATTTTCCCCTGGACGTGCAGCTGATCCGTGATCGACTGGACGTGCTGTCCGCGGGATTTGGCCAAAAATCACAAATGGTCCGCCTGCTTCTGGACAAGGACGGGGTCGTTGCCCTGGAACATCTCCCCCCGCCATCGCCGTCCTCCGTCCCCCTTCGCGTGACCCTGGCCTCGTCGGCGGTGGATTCCTCGGACATCTTCCTTTACCACAAGACCTCCCATCGCCATATTTACGCCCAGGCCCTGGCCGCGAACCCCGGCTTCGGCGACGTCCTGCTGCAAAACGAGCGCGGCGAACTCACCGAATCCACCCGGGCCAACCTGGCCATCAGCCAGGACGGCGTTCTCTGGACCCCGCCGATCCGATGCGGTTTGCTGGGCGGGACGATGCGGGCCGAAATGGTGGAGCGGGGCGAATTGAAGGAACGAATTCTCCGACCGGAGGACCTGGACGGAGCCGAGCGGGTCGTGCTGCTTAATTCGGTTCGGGGAGTGTATGACGTGGTGGTTTCCGGCGGTCTTTGGACCAACGCCGAGGTATCATGGCATGGGGAGATGGAGAGTTTTTCTCAGAAGCCTGACGATTGAAAACGTCTTATCGAGGTAGGCATGGATCAGCGGCTGGATGACGTTTGCGGCGAGGTGTGCGTCCATGATGACGCGCTGCGGCGGGTGACGAGACGGATGGTTCCGGATGAGACTCTCCTGCGGATGGCCGAGCTGTTCAAGGCCATGGGCGAACCCGCCCGGGTGCGCATCCTGGAGGCCTTGAGCATTTCCGAATTGTGCGTCTGCGACCTGGCCGAGCTGCTGTCCATGAGTTCATCGGCGGTGTCTCACCAGCTGCGCGTGCTGCGCACGGCCCGCATCGTCAAGTATCGCAAGGACGGCAAGAACGTGATCTACAGCCTGGACGACGCGCATATCCTGGGCTTGCTCAAGCAGGCCGAGGAGCATGTGGCGGAATAGCGGGTTGAATTGATGGTCCAGCCTTTGAAGGGAGGGCAACTTTTTCCTTGAACATCTGAACATATTGTCATATGTTCACTTCAACCGCCTTTGGAGGTGAACATGGACTGGGTGTTGCAAGTGGTGCAGGCCGGGTGGGACGTGCTCGTGGCCTCGGCGTTGTACATGCTTTTGGGGTTTTTCTTCGCTGGGTTGCTCAAGGCCTTTTTGCCGGACGATCTGGTGGCCAGGCATCTGGGAACTTCGTCGTTCCGGGGTCTGATCAAGGCCGCGGCCGTGGGCGTGCCCATCCCGCTGTGCAGTTGCGGGGTGTTGCCCACTGCCGCGGGCCTGCGTCGTCAGGGTGCTGCCAAGGGGCCTACCGCGGCCTTTCTGATCTCCACGCCCGAGACGGGCGTGGATTCCATGGCCGTAACCTGGGCCCTGCTGGACCCTTTCATGACCGTTATCCGGCCTTTGTCCGCCTTTTTCACGGCCGTGGTAACCGGGACCCTGGTTCAGGCTTTGGATCGGAGCAGAGAACCGTCCGCCTTGCCTTCGGTTGCTCCTTCTCTCAGTTCGTTTCCAACCTCGTCCTTGTCCTCGTCTTCGTGCCTGGGCGGGTCAGGATGCGGTTGCTCTCCGATGCAGCCTCAAAGTCGGACTCTTAACCAACCTTCGGCTGAAGTCTCCCCTCTTTACCGCTTGCGCACGGGCATGGCGTTTGCCTTCGGCGATCTGTTCCGGGACATTGCCCCGTGGTTTCTGTTGGGAGTGCTCGTTGCCGGAGGGATCTCCGTGTGGCTCACGCCGGAAATAGTCTCCAGGTGGCTGGGGAATCCCGTGCTGGCCATGGTGGCCATGCTGGTGATTTCCGTGCCGCTGTACGTCTGCGCCACGGCCTCCACGCCCATTGCCGCGGCCTTGGTGCTCAAGGGCCTGAACCCGGGAGCGGCCCTGGTCTTCCTGCTGGCCGGTCCGGCGGTCAATGCCGCGGCCTTGACCGTGATCGGTAAAATCCTGGGTCGGCGGGCCACGGTGATCTACGTGGCCGGGATCATGTTTTGCACCTTGGGTCTGGGACTGTTGGTGGACTGGGTTTACGGCCAAACTGATTTTATGGTCGGCGTCCTGGGGCATTGGCGCATCGGCGCGGAGGAAGAGGAGGGGAGGCTCGTGGGCGTGGCCTCCGCCGTGATTCTTTTGGCGTTGTTTGCCTGGAGATGGGTGGCGGGAGCTGCGTCTTCGCGAGGGGAACGATGATTCCGCCAGGCGCCGCGTTTTTGCAATCTGTTCAGTGCTTGATTCGCATAGGAGGATGAGGCTATCGGAAGTCCTGGCATCACTCTGTTCAATTTGAAATTCCCCAGCTGACCTTTTCCAGGAGAGACGAAATGAAAAAAAGTCTGATCTCATTGAGCTTCCTGATCCTGTTGACGGGATGTTCCCACTTGAGCGTCAAGCACCTGCCGCGGAATCAACTTGTCCCGAACCAAACCGACGTCATTTCGCTGGACTTCTGGGATTTTCATTATCTGGCTCGGGTGGAGGGCGATCGGTATAGCGTTACCGGAAAGGCCCTGCCGAATACCAGAGTCTGGCCCGGACTGGCTCAGTGGTTTCAGGGCTTGGATTTTTCCGCGTACATCAGTGATGAGCAAGGAATCGTGCTGGCCCGGGATCGCAATTCCTATCTGGTGCGACGGATGGTCCCGGAGGGAGTGGACTTTTCCTTTGCCATCCCCCTCGAAGCCGTTCCCGCGGACACAGAGACGTTCTTGACCTTCGGATACCGCATGACCCTGACGGAAGGCGAATTTCAAGCGGCCCCTCGCCGGGGTGATTCGTTTTCCAGTGATGTGGATGTCTTTTCGGCTCAGCAGGGCCCCGTGCCCAGGTAGCCTTTTTGTACGCCATGTTTTTTCTTGGGAGAGCTGAAACAATGACGGAAATACATCCCATTGGACTGATTCGCAGTCCGTTCAAGGAGTTGAGCGGCATGCCGATTCAGCCCGCCGGAGCGGCGGGGGTGCGGGGAACGGTGGAGATATCGGAGGAATACCAAGCCGGGTTGAAGGACCTGGACGGGTTTTCCCACCTTATTCTGCTGTACCGCTTTCATGGCAGCCAGGGGTTTTCTCTGGAGGTCGTGCCGTTCATGGACACCGTCCCCCGCGGCCTGTTCGCCACCCGGGCGCCCAAGCGGCCCAACTCCATCGGTCTGTCCATCGTGGAACTGGACCGGATCGAAAACGGCGTGCTGCATATCCGGAACGTGGACATCCTCGACGGCACCCCGCTTCTGGACATCAAGCCGTATGTCCCGGAATTCGACTCCCATCCCCAGGCCCGGGCCGGCTGGCTGGAAACGCCGGGGAAGACCGTGGCCGAGCGAAGGTCGGATGGTCGGTTCAAGTAGACGGGGGGGAGGGTATTCAAGCGCCAGCATGGCCAGAGCCACGCCATCCGTTATACAAAGCCTTATACCATTTCTAATTCAAAGCTTCTCTTTCGGTATCGGGGTCGGTATCGGTATCGGCATCGGGGTCGAATTAGGATTATTGGCGAACAACAGTATCGATCCCGATCCCGACGCCGACCCCGATACCTGCATTTTCTCAAGCGAAAAACGCATTGCCGAAGCAGAATTGGTATTATTCCTCCAAAGCCCAGGGACAGGTAATCCGCCAGGGGCAGGAGGGGCAGGTTCCGGGTTGGGTGGTGGGGGAGAACAGGGGGGCTTCCAGGATGTGGCGGCCAATCCATTCCAGGATCGTGGGAAGGCCTTGGTCCTGCCAGTCCAGGAAGCGGTGCCGCAGGTGTTCGACCTCGTCTTTTCTGCCTGGTTTGGTCAGCGGAACGAAGCGCTTTCGAGCCTGCCATTCTCCGAGATGCACGTAGCCGCACAGGGCCGGCGCGGCGTGAAGAAAGAGGTAGCCGGGCAGTTGCGGATCAGGGAGGTGGGTGTTGACCAGGACCAGTCCTTCGTGGGCCGTGACCTCGTCGCCCGGTGAAAGGTCGGTCAATTCGCCCGCCAGTTCGTCCAGGCGATGGATGTCCAACGGGTTGCGTCGGGAAGCGCCGCCGGTCTTGTAGTCCAGAATCATGGGAATGCTCAGCAACGGGTCCATGTCGATCCGATCCAGCCTGCCGCGCAGCACGATTTTCGCGGCGGTTCCGGGCAGGGGACGTTGGACCGGTTGTTCCACGGCCAGGAGGTGGACCGGCTGGTCGGATTGACGCAGGTAGTTGCGCAGCAGTTCTTGCAGCAGCCGGGTCTGGAAGAACCGGGCCGCCGGGGTCAGGGGAGCCTCCCGCAAATGGGCGGGGGCCAGCTCGGCACAGAGGTCGTCGAACCCGGCCAGGAGATCCCCGGGGACCACGGTGGTTCCCACATGGGGCCGGAACAGCCGCTCCAGGATGTCGTGGGCCAGCCAGCCCATGACCGCGGCACCGGGGTCGCTCCGCGGGTCGGGCCGGGGCGGGAAGGCGGCCACCTCTTCCTTGAAGAAGCGCAGCGGGCAACGCAGGTAGGTTTGCAGCGCGGACAGGGACAGACCCCGTTCCAGACGCCGGGCCAGACGTTCGGCCAGGGCCGCCTTTTCCGGCGGACGACCCGGCGACAGGCTCAGGTCCAGGTCCAGGGCCACTCGGGAAACGCTTCCTTGCAGCAGCCTGCCCGCGGCCTTTTCCCGGTCCCAGAGCTCCCGCTCCCAATACCGGCTGGGCATGGTCCGGCCTTCCAGCGGATTGGGGGACATGCCCTGGCGGCTGTAGAGGCGAACCTCCCCGGCCGAGACCATCAAACGCCGCAAATGGAAGTGGATGATCCGCTCCTCGGCATAGCCCGGCGGCAGTCCCAGGGCCGGGCGCAGGGCCTCGGGCAGCAGGGGGTTGGGCGCATTGGTCCGGGGCAGAACCCCTTCCACGCATTCCAGCACGATCACCTTGTCGAAGCACAACAGCCGACTTTCCAGGAGTCCCATCACCTGCCAGGGCGTGAGCGGCTCCCCGCTGAACGGGATGCGCTCCAGGCCGAGGCAATTCCAGAACACGCTCCACAGGGCCGCCGGAGGAAGTGGACGGTCCCGGCTCAGGGTCTGCTCCAGGTTCGGAAGAACTTTGGAATACAGCGCATGGACCGCGTGCATTTCCAGCACCGAGGGAGCCCGTTCCCGCACCTGGAGGGCCTCCAGGAGGCGCAGCAGGAATGCGCGCAGTTCCTCCAGGGTGGTCAGGTCCAAGGCCTCGTGAAAAAGGGCCGCGAATCCGGCCATACTGGATGCCGCGAAGCCCGCAGCATCGGTTTCCGGCTGCCCGCCTTCAAGCTTGCCCGCATATTTGTCCCCGTCTTCGTCCCCGTCTTCGTCCACGACCTCATGCACATCCTCGACGTCCACTGCAACGCACTCCCCAAGCAGTTCCGCCAGAGCCGCTGAATCCAGAAAGGTATGACCTCGTCCCTGGATCAGGCGGCGCAGACGGGCCAACCCTCCGCCGGGCAACAGCCGTCGTACCCAGGGATTCTGCCAGAGGTCCAGGTAGTCCCGGCTGGTCGGTCCCACGCCGGTGAGCCGCCCGTCCCGGGCCATGCGGGTCAGGGTGTGCAGGAGCAGGCCCAGGGCCGAGCGTTCCAGGGGCAGGCCCAGGGTGATGTTCACCTCCTTGTCCGTGGGCAGATGGGCCAGCACGGGCCGCAGCAGGGCAGGATCGGGCAGGATCACGGCCACCCGGTCGTTTTGGTCCCAGGACGCGGCATCCTCGGCCAGACGGCGCAACTCGGAGTGCAGGTCATGAGCCAGGATGAAGGTGGGGGGCAAACCCTGGGCCAAATCCTGGGTCTGGCCTGGCTCAGTCTGGGCGTCGGGCGCGAAATCCCAGTCCAGATCGGCCTTCCAGGCCGCGGCCCAGCGCCGCAAGGGTTCGGGCAGGGGCCGGTCGGCCTGCCACCAGAGTTCCGCTCCGGCCTGGCGCAGGGACTGGACCAGGTCGGCCTCGGTCCGGGTCAGGGCGAACAGGCCGCAGAGGTAGGTCGGGCGGGACTGCTCCTTTGGAAGGAGGCTTGGTTGGATTCGTGCGGCCAAGGTCGCGGGAGTCGCCAGGTTGCGGTCCGCGAGACGCTCGTGGAACGCGGCCTGGACCGCTCCCAGGTCGGCCAGCAGCCGTGCGGCCGTTTCCGGCAGGTCGTCCGGAGGATGGTCCAGGGCCCGGGCCGTGATCCGCTCCCGGTCCAGTTCGTCCAGAACCTGGGCCAAACGCAGGCCCCAGGGGAGAAACCGATGCCAGGGCGTCGACTCCCGTCCGTTTTTCAGATTGATGTCGATTTCGTGCAGCAGCCAGGCCTGGTCCAACGGGGTGGCCACGGCCGGAGGATCGTCCGAGGCCAGGCAGGCTTGGCGCAGAATCCAGTCTTCCAGACTGGAGCAGCGCGGAGGCAGAAAGGGCGCGCCCAGGGATCGGGCCAGGGCCTGATGCAAATAGATGCGCGGTCGACGATGGGGGAAGATGACCTGGATCTTGGCCATGGCCAAGAGGGGGGCGTCGGCGCAGCGGGCCCTGAGGTGGTCATGAAGCAGGGCGATGGGGTCGGCACGCAGGGGCAGGACGCGAATGGGGGGCGGGCCATGATCGTCGGGTGGCTCGGGAGTCAGGGCCTCGAGAGTCAGAGCTTCGGGCAACGCGGAGGTCGGGCATCCCGACGCTTCAGGGGCCGACGTCTCGCCGTGTCGTGGTTGCACGGGCGGGAGCGTGACCACCTCGGCCTGCTCCAGGTTGACCAGGGCGCCGTGGCATTCCCGGCCCAGCAGGTCGGCCAGCAGGCGTTGGTAAGAGCGGACCTGGGCCCGGTCCGCGTCCGGGTCGCCGACGCCCAGCTTGAAGTCCAGCACCCAGGCCGTGCCGTCCGGCAGCAGGACCAATCGGTCCACCCGGACCAGGGCATGCGGCGCGGTGGGGGACGAGCCGTGGGGATGGGCCGGGGCTGGGACGTGGCCCGAAACCTGGGCCGGAATCACGATTTCCTGTTCCGCCAGGGCCAGGGCCGTTTCGGAGAAGAGTTCGACCATCAGGGGATGGGCCAGGGTCCGGACCATGGCCGAGGCCAGCGGGGCCAGGTCCAACCGGGCCGGATGCACGCCCAGCAGGGCGCGGGCCTGACGCAGGCGACGGGTCACCGCGGTCTGACAGGTTTTTCCGGGGGCGATCTCACCGGGCCCGAGCAGGGCCAGGGCCTGATGGGCCACGTCGCCGTGCAGTCGGCGCGAGGTCGCGGCCGGGTCGGTCCAGGACGAGGCGTCCGGAGGGGCCAGCAGCAGATGGGGAAACAGGGGTCTGGGCATTACGTGAATGGGGTGGAATGGTTGGCCGTCAGAGCCCGCAGCCAGTCCGCGGCTCGGGAGCCCTTGGAACTTTTGCCCTCGGGCAGGAACAGGCGAAGGCTCTCCCGGGCCCTGGTCAGGGCCACGTAGAGCAGGTTCAGCTCCTCGGCCATGGAGTGGACTTGCTCCCGGTCCATGATCCGGGCCACCTCGTCGGCCCGGGGCTTGGTCGTGGAGACCAGTCCCGGTCGGCCGTCCTCGGTGGGCAGAAGCAGATGCGCCGGACGGTTTTTTTCGCCATAGCCCAGCAGGGGCAGAAAGACATGGGGAAACTCCAGGCCCTTGGCCTTGTGCACCGTCATCACCCGCACCGCGGCCAGGCCCTCGGGCAGCCCGACCACGCAGGACCCGGCGTTCTCCTCCCAGAATGCCAGAAAGGCGGACAGGGTGGCCTGGCCCTGGGTTTCGGCCTGGAAGGCCGTTTCCAGCAGTTTTTCCACCCAGGCCCACTGGCCCAGGGGCAGTTCGCGCAACCGGAAATGGGCCACGGCGGTCAGCAGCAGTTCATAGGCCCCGGCCAGGCCGGCCAGTTCCCAGAAGGGTTGAAGGTGTCCGGCCCAGAACTCCGGCTGCTCTTTCTGGAGTCGGAGGGAGAGGGGGCGGGCGGCCACGGTGTCCTTGGGCTGGTCGTCGCTTGTCCGGAGCAGCGTGGTTATGTCTGGGACGTCATCGGCACATTCCCGGAAGAGCAGAGGATTGCAACACAGGGCGTACAGCGCGGCGTCGTCGCCGGGGTGGTCCAGCCAGGTCAGCAGGGCCAGCAGGCCGCGCACCGCGGGATGCGCGGAGATGACCAGGCTTTGCTCGGTGATGGTCGGGATATCCGCGGCCAGCAGGGCGGCGGCGCAAGACTTGGCTTCCTTGTTGGTCCGGACCAGAACCGCGATCCCGCCCAGATCGGTGGAGTCCTCGCGTAGAGCCAGGACCTGGGCGGTCAGGGTTTCCAGGGCCAGGGCCGTGTACGCCTCGGTTCCGCCCTCCAGGTCGTCCGTGGGGATGTCGGTGATCCGGACCGCGCCGACGCAGTCCTTCCAGGGGGTCTGGGCCGCTTCGGCGTAAAGGGCCGCCGCCGTGGCGGCCAGCAGGGCCCGGGACTCGTCCTTGTCCTTGGCCGGGATCATGGCCTGGGCCAGATTCGCGCTGGGTTCCGGCTGTTCCAGGGGCGCGAATCGGGCATTGATCCAGTTCACGACCTCCGGGCAGGAGCGGCGATTAAAGGGCAGGACCGTGCGCAGGCGGTTTTCCGGGGCCACGTTGGGCAGCACCGTCGGATCCAGCGGCTCGAAGAACAGCCGCCAGTCCCCGCCGCGCCAGCGGTAGATGGCCTGCTTTACGTCGCCGACGCAGAACAGGCTTCCGCCCTCGGCCAGGGCTTCCAGGGCCAGTTCCCGGAGCACGTCCCATTGCTCCCGGCTGGTGTCCTGGAATTCGTCGATGAGCAGATGATTCCAGCGCAGGCCGAGGATCAAGGCCGCCTCTTGGAGCAGGTCGCCCTGGGCGAGATGCAGGCGGATCAATCGGGTCCACCAGCCTCCGGGCAACAGCCCCTGGGTACGGCCCAGCCGGTCCAGTTCCAGGTTGACCACGTGGTGCAGCCGGGCCAGGGGAGCGGCCGACAGCCTGGCCCGGGTCAGGAGAAAGGCGTTCCTGGTCCGGCGGAGCGCCTGGTAGGCATCCCAGGCCTGGGACAGGTCCGGGTTGGCCCAGGCGGGCTTGTTGAACAGCTCCTCGGGCGCGGTCTTCTCGAAAAAGGCGCATTCCAGGTTGCTGCACGGATTGTCCAAAAGTTCCGCGAGTTTTGGGGCTTTGAACCGGGAGACGTGATTCGACAAACCGACGCGCTCCAAGGTGGTGGCCAGTTCTCGGCATGCTTGCAGGAAATCGGTCCGGGCCAGGCACAGGTCTTCCAGGGAGGTGACGGCCAAGGGTTCAAATATCTGGTTCAGGTCACGAACCACCCCGGTGACCTGCTCTTCCAGCCAGGGCAGGAAGCGCAGCCCCGTGCGCATCTCCTGGCGCAGGTAGACCTGGAAGATGCCTTCCCAGAGCGCGGAGAGGGATTGAGCGGCTTCCGGGTCGTGACCAGCCGCCTCGGCCGGATTTTCGGTGGAGCCCGAGGGTTGGACCGCGGCTTGGTCCCAGTCCGTTCGAGCCAGCAGGCCTTCCAGGACCACTTTGGCCCAGGCCTCGGAATTGAACCCGGCTTCCAGTTCCGGCCAGAGGTCCATGCGCCGGGCCAGGGTCTGGACCAGTTGAAAGTTCAGGCTGTCGATGGTCTTGACCTGAAAGCGCTGGTATTGATCCAGGATTCGTTCCAGCCAGGCCCCGGCGGCTTCCGGGTCGAGTCCGCTCTGGGCGCGGAGCAGTTGGCCGGACGGGGTCTGGAGGGCGATTTCCTTGAGAAAGGCCACGATCCGGGATTTCATTTCCTGGGCCGCGGCCACGGTGAAGGTCAGGGCCAGGATGTGCCCCAGTCCCGCGACGGACGGTTTGCCGGCCCTGGCCAGGAGTTGCAGGAACCGCAGCCCCAGGCTGTAGGTCTTCCCGGCCCCAGCCGAGGCCTGGACCACAAGGACGTGGGGAAACGTCTCGGGAAGGGGGATGTCGGAGTCTCCGGTCATGGCTGGTTTGGATTTGCGGCGACGACGGCTTAGAAGCTGTAGCGCAGGCCGATGGTGTTGGCGTTGTGGCCGCCCTTGAGGTTGCCGAAGGTGCGGAAGGCCCCGGAGCGGTGGTGCAGCCGGTAGAAGATCGTCCACTGCGGGTACTGGGGCAGGGAGAATGCCAGTTCCGGGCCGAGGTAGACCAGCCAGGTCGCGTCGCCGTCCTGGGTCTCCTCCCGGTTCCGCTCAATGCCGATGGAGTTGTGAATCCAGCTCAGGCCGAGGGTGAAGGCCGGTTCGAGGCGCAGGCGATTGAACAGCACGATGCCCCGGTGTCGCAGGGCCGCCCCGGCCCAGATTTCCGCGGACCAGCGACACCCGAACCGCGCGGCAACCCCGACCTCCGGACCCAGGCGCAGGTCGTAGGCCAGGTCGAGCATGTCCCGGGCGTAGGCCAGGGCCACGAGATGGTTTTCCTCAAAGTCCACGGACCAAAAGGTGGCCGTATCCCCCATGCTTTGCGTGGTGTATTTCCCGGCATACAGGCTGATGCGATGCGTGAAGTCCGGCGTGGCGGGGAAGGAATACCAGGCAGGGGAGGGTGGCGTGGGTTCGGCTTCGATGCCGTTTTCGTCCGCAAACAGGCTTGGATTATCAATGCTTGCGTGAGAAATAAGGGGCGAGAACAGCAAGGCAAGGAGAAAAGCGGCCTGGAGAAGGCTCTGGGCGGCAAAGCGTAGTGAAGGGCGGGACACGTTTTTTTTCTCGGCGCGGTTATGGTGAATACGAAGCCGGAGCTTCGGCCGAGCCAAGCCGGCCGTGGGCCATCCTGATATGCCCGATGGAGCGCCAATCCAGGCCCAACAGGCCCGCTCCGACAGCGTCCACGGCCACGGGGTCGAACCCGGCCACCAGCTTGTTCACGGGCGGGGAGCAGGTGGCCCCGCCCAGGTGATATTCGGCCAGGCCGACGCTGGCGTCGATGATCGCCAGGTCCGGGGCGCGGTAGCGGTTCAACTCGTAAATGGAGCGCTGCATGTCCGCGTGCAGGGCCGACTTTTTCCAGGAGCCGCCGCGCTGGTAGTGGCTGGGCGGGAGCAGGCCGAGCATGTTTTTCATGGCCAGGGTGACCTGGGCCAGACTGTGCCGCTTAAGTACGGCCACGGAGATCAGCAGTCCGCTGAACGTCGTCTTTGGCAGATAAATTTGCGGAAAAAAACGGCATTCCGGGTCGGATCGACGGGTCAGACGGGCCTGGTTCAGATCCACCATCTCCAGGTCCAGTTCCTCGGCCAAGGCGGCATAGCCCAGGTCGGCGAAGATTTGGCCGGTATCCAGACAGGCGTCTCCGCAGCCCTCGGCCAGGACGATTCTGGCCTTGGAGTGTCGGCGGACATACTCCACCAAAGCTCGGACCATCTCCGGATGGGTGGTCACGGGAAAGGGCGAGGCGTTGACCAGATTGGGCTTGATGATCACCCGCCTGCGACGCTTGAGCACGTCGGGTGCACCCAGGTTGTCCAGCAGGGTGGCCAGGGTGGTGGAGTAGTCCTGGAATTTGAGAACGAGGCAGGGGAGGTGGCGAGGTTCAGGCATAGCGCGACGTTTTGTTGCGGGTTCGACGGTGGTCGATGATCCAGGCCGCGATGCCCAGGCCCACGGCCACCAGGAGCAGCAGGGCCAGGAATTGGTAGGCCCCGGCGATGCCCGCGGACAAGGCTTCGGGCGGGACCGCGGCGAAGTCCGTGCGCACGGGTTCCAGGGTGGCGGAGACCACGGAGAGGGTAAAGATGGAGCCGATCATCGGTAGGCCGGTGGTCTGACCAAAGACCCGGGAATAGTTCAGCAGCCCGGAGGCCACGCCCAACCGTTCCAGGGGCACCGCGCCCATGATCGCGCTGTTGTTCGGGGCCTGGAACAGCCCGACCCCCAGGCCCACGGGCAGCACCCGCAACACGAAGCCCCACCACGGCGTATCCAGGCTGAGTGTGCTTACGGCCAGGCAGCCGCTGATCAGGATCAGCAGGCCCAGGAGGCTCAACCCCCGTGGCCCGAAGTGGTCGGAAAGGGCACCGGCGAAAGGGGCCACCAGGCCCATGCTCAAGGGAATGGCCATCATCAACAAGCCCACCTCGCTGGGCGGACGGCCTTGGGCGTACTGGAGGAAAAACGGCATGATGAACCCGGCGGACAGGGAAATGAAGACCAGCAGGGACATGACCAGGTTGATGCTGAACAACGGGTTGCGGAAAAGCTTCATGTCGATCATGGGCTGCTGAACGCGGCGCTCCACCAGGATGAAGGCCATCAGCCCAATGGTCGCCACGGCGAGCAGCGACATGCTCATCGGAGCGGAGAAGCCGGTCTTCTGGCCCAGGGTCATGCCCATGGAATAGGCGGCCAGGGTGAGGGCCGCGATGATTGCGCCGGGGATGTCGAAGCGCTGTCCGCCTTGCCTGGGGGGGAGGGCGGGCATGTACTTGGCGATGATCCACTGGGCCGCGATACCCAGGGGCACGTTGATCAGAAAAATCCAGCGCCAGCCGATGAATTCGATGATCAGTCCGCCCAGAGAGGGCCCCAGGGCCAACCCCATGGCCACCGTGGCCCCGATCAGGCCGATGGCCCGGCCCCGTCGAGAGGGCGGCGCGAGTTCCGTGACAATGGCGATGCCCAGAGCCTGGCTCATGGCCGCACCCACGCCTTGCAGAGCCCGGAAAAAGATCAGCCAGCCCACGCTGGGCGCCAGCCCGCAAAGCAAAGAGGCCAGGGTGAACAGCCCCAACCCCAGGCTGAAAATACCCTTTTTGCCGCGCATGTCCCCCAGCCGGGAAACCAGCAGCAGCAAGGAGGCCACCACCAGCACGTAGCTAAGGATGACCCATTGCACCGTGGCGAAGTCCGTGTCCAACTGCTTGGCGAGACTGGGCAGGGCCACGTTGACGATGCTCATGTCCAGGGTGGCCATGAACACCATCATGTTCACCCCGATCATGCTCAAAAACGTATACTTCGGCGGTTCGTGGAAGGAAGGGGCGAAGGGAGCGGCTTGGCCCATGGTGGTTTTTGGGGGGCTGGACATAAAGAGAGCGTCTCTACCAGAGATGCCGCGCAACCTCCAGCGAGTCTATCCCCCTGGCAGGGCGAATCTGTTCTCATCAAAAATCTGATCGCGATCGAAATCGAAATCGGAAAATACTTTATATCATCTCGTTATTATAATAACTTCTTGGATATGGCCTGTTCGATTTCGATCACGATTTCGATTTCGATTTCGATTTCGATACCGACCTTGATAGCGCGTGAGGATCGAGAATAAATCTGCCTGCCTGAAGCTGTCTTCGAACCTGCCTTGATACTGGACAGAATCCATGTCTCGGTTTACATCGTAACCCCTTACGGAGGGATGGCCGAGTGGTTGAAGGCGGCGGTCTTGAAAACCGCTGACGGGGAAACTCGTCCGGGGGTTCAAATCCCTCTCCCTCCGCCAGCACACGATCCGGCGATGTCCGGTAAATACAATAAGCCCTGAGAAATCAGGGCTTATTTGCTTTATGGAGGTACTTGGACGGGCTGGGCAAACCTGTAGCAACAGCCTTGGGGTACCTAAACTGGTACCTGGACAGGCTCCACCTTACGAAAGCCGCTGAGCTGTCCAAGGGATCCAAGAACAATCCTGCGGGAAATATTCTCCAAATAAAAAAGGGTTCCGGTCAATCGACCGGAACCCTTGATTTTGCTTGGTAGCGAGGGAGGGACTTGAACCCCCGACTCTGCGGATATGAGCCGCATGCTCTGACCACCTGAGCTACCTCGCCCTTGGAGGGAGTGCCTCCCGAACAAGAATTTGGTTACATATAGATTTGGGTTTCGTTTGGCAAGTAGTTGTGGCCGAGAAAATTAATTCGCGTCACGGATCAGGTCGATGACCACGACTTCAGGACGTGCGCCGACGCGCAGCGGCGGGCCCCAGGTGCCCGCTCCGGTGGTCACGAAGAGGTGGCTGTCGCTTTGCTGGAAGTGACCGGCGAGATATTTGTGCTGCATTCCGACGAACCAGTGGAATGGAAAAATCTGGCCGCCGTGGGTGTGGCCCGCGACCATCAGGTGGATGCCCAGGGGCGCGGCTTTTTCGTCCCAGGCCCAGGGCCGGTGGGTGAGCAGGATCTGGAAGTGGTCCGGCGAGAGTTCGGGAGTGAGCCGGTCCAGGTGGCGGATCATGAATTCGCGGTCCATGTAGCCCCAAGTCGGATCGTCGATGCCGATCAACTGGATGCCCGTGTCCGGCAGGATCAAGGTCTCGTTGCGCAACAGGCGGATTCCGGCCAGGTTGTGAAAGGTTCGGCTGGTTTGCAAGCCGACGTAGAATTCATGGTTGCCCAGGACGCCGAAAACGCCCAAAGGTGGGGCGAGGCGGGCCATGGCAGAGGCCTTGGGGTTCAGCCACTCCGGATGGTCGTTGATCTGATCCCCGGCCAGCAGCACCAAGTCCGGCTCCAGTTCATCGACGAACCCGACCAGTCGTTCTACCCAAGTCTGCCGGGTCATTACGCCGAAGTGGGTGTCGCTGACCAGCACGATGCGGGTGTCCGCGGTCACCAGAGGCGTGCGGATTTCGATCCGGGGCGTTTCCCACTGCGTGGCCGCGTACAGGCCGTAGAGCACGATGATCGCTGTCAGGGCCAGGATCGCGAGCAATTGGCGCGGGCCGCGGGGGAACCAGCGGGTTTTGGCGGCTGGAGGCAGTCTGAGCAGGCCTTGCAGGACCATACTCAGGATTTGCAACCAGAACAGATAAAAGACCGTCCCCATCCAGACAAAGACCAGCCACCACAGGATGCGCACCAAGGGTTGGGGCCAGGCCGCCGGGATCAGGTAGGCCAGAAACGGGGTCGCGGTCAGGGCCAGGATCGCCGGCAGGCCGATCAGCCATTTCCGAAGTCCGAGGCCGAGCTGAGCGCCCATCCGCGCCCAGACCAGCAGGTGCATGGACAGATAGACCAGGCCCGCGATTTGAAAAAACGTCATCCTTTCTCCTCGTCCACGGTTTTACGGGTATGTTTGACGCTTTTGCGCCGTTTCTTCCGATCCAGTCTGCGTTGTCGCGCCGCCAGGGTCGGCTTGGTGGGACGGCGCGGTCGGGGCGGATGCCAGGATTCGGCGATCAGTTCCGCCAACCGAAGCAAGGCGTCGGTACGGTTGCGTTCCTGGGTGCGATGCCGACGAGCCTCGATGATCAACTCCCCTTCGTCGGTCATCCGCCTGCCTGCTCGAAGGATCAGACGTCGGCGGACATCCTCGGGCAGCAGCGGGGTGGAGTGAACGGCGAAGCGCAGGCGCACCGCCGTGGAAACCTTGTTCACATTCTGCCCGCCCGGTCCGGAACTGCGCAGAAACTCCATCTCCACGTCGGGAGAGCGTTCGAGTTGGTCAGGAGATATTGGGAAAGGAGGCATGGAATTGGTCGAGAAATGATTTTTGTCTGGAAGTCAACGATCGTGGGGAGAGGGGGGCGTCCGGCCTGTTGGTTGAGGTTACCTTTTGAGGGGATGGGGAGCAAGAATAGAGTGTCGAGTATACGAAGCGAAGTTTTTTCAATGGAGTTATGCCGCGTATGGTCGAGGCCGCGCGAGTGATTGCTTGAGTGGGGCGAAGGGGCTATTGTTGCTATCAAGGCGCGAGGCCGGGCCACGAGGCAAGAATGAACTTTGGCTCGTGCGTCGCTTTTGGGAATGCATGCGTGCGGCCTTTGTCGATCTGTCAGGACACTTTTGTGAATGGAGTCAGGGATAATATGGTTTTTATGGCCTCTCAATCCAACCCGCCGATCATCGAGGCCCGCAATCTGCGCAAGCAATTCGGGTCGTTCACTGCCGTGGACGACCTGAGCTTTCACGTGGAGAAAGGAGAGTTTTTCGGGGTGTTGGGGCCCAATGGGGCGGGGAAGACCACGGCTATTCGGATGATCTACGGTTTTTCCCCCTTGACCTCCGGAAGCATGCGGGTTTTCGGGCTGGATATCGGGCAGGGCTGGCGGGAGGTTCGGTCCAGACTGGGGGTCTGCCAGCAGGAGAACACCCTGGACCCGGATCTGACCGTGGAGCAGAACCTGCTGATCTTCGCCGGATATTTTTCGTTGCCCAAGGTTGTGGCCGGACGACGGACCCGTGAACTGCTGGAGTACTTCGCCCTGGAGCACAAAAAACAGGCCAAGGTGGAGCACCTTTCCGGAGGCATGGCCCGGCGGTTGATGCTGGCTCGGGCCCTGATCAACGAGCCGGAGCTGATCATCCTGGACGAGCCGACCACCGGCCTGGACCCGCAGTCCCGGCATCAGGTCTGGGACAAGCTCCGGGAGCTGCGAAGCCGGGGGCTGACCATGCTGCTGACCACGCACTACA
Organism: Desulfonatronum lacustre DSM 10312; assembly: GCF_000519265.1. NCBI lineage: Bacteria > Pseudomonadati > Thermodesulfobacteriota > Desulfovibrionia > Desulfovibrionales > Desulfonatronaceae > Desulfonatronum > Desulfonatronum lacustre. The sequence continues at coordinate 1,654,550 of NZ_KI912608.1, read as the reverse complement.
TGGAGGAGGCGGCCTGGCTGTGCGACCGGTTGATCATCGTGGACCACGGACGGGTGCTGGTGGAGGGGACGCCGCGGGAACTGATCCGGGAGCATGCCGGGGATTCGGTGGCGGAGGTGGAGTCACCTACCGAGGAACTGCGGGCGTTTGTCCGTTCTCACGGTCTGGCCCACGATGATCTTGGAGAGCGAATCATCATCTACAACACCCTCGGGCCGGAGTTGGAACGCCGGTTGCGGGAGGAATTCTGCGCCCAGACCTGTACATTCCGTCAGGGGAGCCTGGAAGACGTGTTCCTGCGCTTGACCGGAAGGGGGTTGCGAGAATGATCCGGACCGGAAGGTATTCGTTGCGGTTGTTGCGTGTCTGGCTGCGTAATCTGGTGGTGTACCGGCGGATCTGGAAGGTCAACTTCCTGGTTCCGCTGCTGGAGCCGCTTTTTTATCTCCTGGCTTTCGGCATCGGGTTCAGCGGACTGGTGGGGGAGGTGTTCTATGCCGGAGAAAGCCTGACCTACGTGGCCTTCATCGCTCCGGCCCTGCTGGCCGTGGCGATCATGTTCAACGCCTTTTACGAGACCACCTTCGCCTCGTTCGTGCGCATGTACTACCAGAAAACCTTCGACGCCATGCTCTCCACGCCGCTGTCCCTGGAGGAGATCATCACCGCGGAGATCCTTTGGGGGGCGACCAAATCAGTCCTGGCCGCCGGGCTGATGCTGATGGTCATCGCCCTGTTCGGGCTGGTTCGTCTGCCCGAGGGGCTATGGATTCTGCCTCTGGCCTTTTTGGGCGGCATGGTCTTTGGCTCGGTAGGCATGTACTTTACCGGGATCACGCCGAGCATCGACATGTTCAACCTGCCGATCTTCCTGTTCGTCACCCCGCTGTTCCTGTTCAGCGGGACGTTCTTTCCGGTGGCCGGGTTGCCGGAATGGGCCCAGGTCGTGGCTTGGCTGTCGCCGCTTTACCACCTGGTGGAACTGTCCAGGCTGGCGACCATGGGCCGGATGGAGAGCAGCGCCGTGATCAGCCTGGGGTACCTGGTTCTGTTCAGCGGGGTGTTTTTCGGGCTGGCGATCCGGGCGATGCGGCGGCGGCTGGTCAAGTAGTGTTTCATCCGGAAACGATGGCGTGTCCGGTGGGAAACGAGGGGGCCGCGAGGTGGGCTTCCTTGGCCGTCAAGCTTCGGTGGGCTGCTCGACTTTGCGCTTTCTGGCTTTGACCTTTTGCACGGAAACCAAGGCATCCAGTTCGAACTTGGCCACCTTGTAGCCCATCTGGCGCTGGGTCAGGCCCAGTTCCTTGGCGGCCCGTGCCTGGATCCAGTCGTTGCGGCGCAGAGCCGCGATCACCTCTCGCTTTTCCATCTCCCGCAGCAGGGCCGGTTTGTTTGAGGTGCCGGGGGGGGCAAGCTTGCCCTGGCCGTGAACCGGGCCTTCGGTCGTTCCGGGGCGGGGCGAAAGGTAGGGCTGGATCAACTCCGGCTGTATCCGGTCCTGTTCGGTGAGGATCACCAGCCGTTCGATCAGGTTCTCCATCTCCCGGACATTGCCCGGCCAATCGTAGCCCTTGAGCTGTTCCAAGGCCTCCACGGAGAAGTGGATTTCCCGGTCGTACTCCCGGCTGACCTTGCGCAGGAAATGGATCAGCAGGCCTTCGATGTCCTCCTTGCGCTCCCGCAGAGCCGGGGTGTGGATGGGGAAGACGTTCAGGCGGTAGTAGAGGTCCGGACGGAAAGCCCCCTGGTTGGCCAGGATTTCCAGGTCCTTGTTCGTGGCCGCCAGGATGCGTACGTCCACCTTGCGGGTCTTATTGCTGCCCAACCGCTCGAACTCCTTCTCCTGAATGAACCGGAGCAGCTTGGCCTGCAACCCCAAGGGCAGTTCGCCTACTTCGTCCAGAAAAATGGATCCTTTGTGCGCTTCCTCGAACTTCCCCGGCTTGGTTCCCATAGCCCCGGTGAACGCCCCTTTTTCATACCCGAACAGCTCTGATTCCAGAAGGTTTTCCGGGATGGAAGCACAGTTGACCTTGATGAACGGGAAGTTCTTCCGTTCGGAAAGGTCGTGGATGATCCGCCCGATCAGGGTTTTGCCCGTGCCGGACTCGCCCTGGAGCAACACCGTGGCCTTGGTCGGGGCGACCCGTTCGATCTGGCGCTGGACTTCCAGCATGGCCAGGCTGCGTCCGACGATGTAGGGGCCATCGGAATTCCTGGAGACTTTGGAGCGCAGGGACGCGTTTTCGGCCCGCAGTTCCTGGAACTTCTCGTTCAGACTGATGAACTGGGCGATGAGCACGGCCACGACCTGCAGGAATTCGATGTCTTCCTGGGAGGAGACATGGTCTTCGAAAAGACGGTCCACGTTGAGAACCCCGATGGCCTGTCCCTGAAGCATGACCGGAACGCCGATGAAGGTCAGGTGCTGCTTTTCCAGGGTTCGGGATTGGGTTTTATTCAGGAACAGCGGCTCTTTGCGGATGTCCGGGATGGCATAGGGCTTGCCGGTCTGAAAGATCTTCCCGGTAATGCCCTCGTCCAGGCGGTACACCCCGCGACGCATTTCTTCCCCGGTCAGTCCATAAGAGGCCGTGATGAACAACATGCCGGTCTTGCGGTCCAGGAGGGTCACCGTGGCCCGCTTCATGCTCAGCGTCTCCGAGAGGATCCGCAGCACATCCCTGAGGGTGTTTTCCAGGTCCGGCAGGTTGGCGATAATTTCACTGATGCTGGAAAGGACTTTCAGCTTGAGATCTCTGGTGTCTGGACGCATACTCTCGGATATCGCAAAAAGTATTCCAGATATGCAAAAATAGTAATTATCTAAATTGTATGAATTTTATTTGCAGTTCTCACACTGTTAGCCATTTTTGACCGACAAAAATGGGTAATCAGTGATTCTATGTTTACGTTAATGTAAAGAGCGTTTGTTTCGACCGTGGGCTGTACCTGATCCGTGCTTTTCGCTAACCTGCTTCGCGGTATCTCTTTGCTCGCGGTCCGGCTTGTCTTGATTTTGCGGCATCGCAACCTTTTGTTTTGAACAACATTATCTTGCTGGTAACTACTCAGCTCATTCGAGTAAAAGTGGCCTGGATACCCGCCTTCGCGGGTATGACTGGCTCGGAGACGGCATTAAAAACATGTCATTCCCGCGAAGGCGGGAATCCAGCTTCGGAATGAGGCTCTACCCAGGCTGTGCTGAATAGTTACTCTTGCTGAAGGAATTATGTCGCTGATGAGTCGTGTCGGTGGACGGGGGCTCGGGCCCTCCGCGCTGACCATCGCGGGCTGGACTTTCGCGGTGGCGATACTGGCCGTCATGGCGGCTTTCGGAGCGGCTTTTGACTGGAGCGTGGTCCACGTCGAGGCCGCTCAATGGACCCATGCCTGGTGGCTCGTGCCGATATTGATCCTGGCCCAGGCCCTGCCTTTCGCCTTCGCCCTGCCTGGTTCGGTGATGTTTCTGGTCATCGGGCTGCTCTACGACCCGCTGCCGGCAGCGGCGATGATCGCCGCCGGAGGCGTGATGGGCAGTATGGCGGCCTACTACTTCTCCGGAAGGCTGGCTGTTTCCTGGGTGGAACGGGTTCAGCGGCAAAAGGTGTACAGGGTTTTGCGGAGCAACACGAACTTCCTGATGCTTTGCGCCATGCGCACCTTGCCCGGCTTTCCCCATTCCGTGATCAATTACGGTTCCGGGTTGTTGCGGATCCCCCTGAAACGTTTCATTTTCAGCGCGATTCTGGGGTATCTGGTCAAAGGCATGCTGTACGCCTCCATCCTGCATAACGTCGTGGACGCCGACGAGGCCGGGGAACTGTTCAGCCTGGAGGTGATGTGGCCGTTGTTGGTCCTCGCGGGCTTGTTCGTCGCGGGTTTTGTTCTGCAAAAGGCATTTGGCGGATCACAGTCGACAAGCTGATGATCGAAGTCGTTGATGGTCACGCCACGGGTAGAAATACGGAGTTCCGGTTGTCGAGCATGGAATTGAGTGTGCTTTCAGACTTTTTATGGAGACCGCGAGGCGATCGTGAGTGACAACTTGGCGAAATCATATACTTCCGCGCAGGGCGGCCAGCAGGATGGGCGGCTGCTCGACTTGGTGCATGCCCCCCTGGAAGCAGTGGCCGCGTACTGGCTTTCTTTGAAAAAGACCCTGGATCAACGGAAGAATGGAAAAATTCTACCCGAAGAGGCCAAGCACGCCACTGAGCCGTTCATCAAACACCTGCTGAAGCTTCTGCAGTCCGGCCTTTCTCCGGAAGACTGTCGACGCCTGGCCGGGATCAAGCAGCGCAATTTGCTGCGGGATCTGCACCGCAAGCTGGATCTGCTGGCCATTTGCCTGTTGGGCATCGCGGACAATGAAAACCCGCAGAAAGTTTTGATCCGCATCATATCCAGGTTTTCCATCTCCCCGATTTTCGAGAAGGAAGTCTTTGAGATCGCCCAACAAGCCCTTCAAAGTCTGGACAATCCCAAGACCAGGGAGCGTTTTCTGCTCATCGATCAATCCATGAAGATCGAGGCTTTGATCATCAACATGATGGTTTACTCCATGTTCGCCCGGCGCAATGATCTGAAGAAGATGGTCGTGTTTTCCGAATACATCCGGTCCTATTATTTTTCCGAGGGCATGGCCCTGATCCAGGATGGGTTTGAACACGATTTCGTAAAGTACCGGTTGATCCTGCTGCGCAAGGAAATTTTGGCGGACATGGAAAACAAAATGGAAATGTCCGTGGAGATGTTTTTGGGCATTCGCAAGGGACTCGCTTACGAGGATCTGTTTCGAGTCTACGATTCGTTCACGTTGTAGCACGTTGTGGTGCATTGTGGCGCGTTGCGGTCACTCTCTTGACGCCGGTTCGTTCGGCGTCTCGCTTCAGGAGGTTTTCTGTCTCGTGGATGGTGCGAAGCGGACGTGTTGAAGGATGCGTTAGTGGATATTCGAGCGGATTCCGGGCTTAGCCGAACCATCGGCCGGTTTGCCGCCGGAATGGCCCTGGTTCTGTTTTTGGTCTGGATGTGGTTGCGTCCGGGAGGGGAACTCAGCGCTTTCGCTGGAGTGGTCCTGTCGGTGGTTGCCGCGGGCTGTTTCTCATATCGGCATGAGGTGCATATCGATCAGCGGGCCGATGTGGTGGAGGAGTATCGACGGATTCTGTTTCGGGAGCGCCACCGGGGATTCTTATTCAGCGATTTTCGGGCCGTGGGCGTTGCGAACGTGCTGGGCGGGGACTTGCGACCCGTCTATCTGGCTCATGTGGTCGAGCTGCGGGGCAGAAGCCGGCTGGTTTTGCCGGGAGTGCATTTCGGCCTGGAGAGGGCCAGGGGCGAAGCGGCCGATTTGGCTCGCCAACTGGACCTGCCTCTGGAATCCCGGGTACGCACGATTCTGTGGTCCTGACCCGGAAGGCCATGGACGGGGTTCAGCCCGGAACCACCTGATAAAAGCCGCCGGATTCCAACAGGCGCAGGGGGACGACGAAGAGATCGGTCAGGGCCTGTTCCGTGAGCACGGCCTGTTTCGGGCCGTCGGCCACGATTCGGCCTGCCTTGAGCAGGACGACCCGGTCGACTTCCGGGGGGATCTCGTGGATGTGGTGGGTGACCAGGATCATGGTTTTGCCGCGCCGCATCAACTCGCGGATCGTGGCCAGGTAGTGGAAGCAGGCCGCGATATCCAAACCCGAGGTGGGTTCATCCAGCAGCAGGGCCTCGGGGTCGTGGACCAGGGCGCGGGCCAGCAGCAGGCGGCGTTGCTGCCCCGTCGACAGGGATGCGTAAGGTCTCTGGGCCAGGTCGGCCCCGGCGATTTCCTCCAGGATCCGTTCGGCCCGGTCGTGTTCCTCGCGGGAAAACCGCTGGTGGGCATAGGTGCCGATGGATGATCTGAGTCCGGAGAGGACCACTTCCCGGCCGCTGGCCGTACCTTGATAGTCCTGCTGCAGATCGGAGGAGACGATGCCCAGCCGGGAGCGCAGTTCCCAGACATCCCATCGTTCCCGGCCGAACAGTCGAAGGACCGTGTTCGGTTTCGCGGCAGGATAGAGTTCCCTGGCCAAAAGTTTGAGCAGCGTCGATTTACCGGCGCCGTTGGGGCCGAGAATCACCGTGTGTCGACCATGCTCAATGGTCAGGCACAGGTTATGAAAAACCCGATTTCTGCCTCTGTAAACCGTAGCGGCGTGGATATCCAGAATGGGGGGGACAATGGAGGCCGCAATGGAGAACTGATCAGTGGTAGGCATTTCAGGGCACTCTAACGGTGAGCTGTGGTTTTGACAATTCGGTCAGGTCCTTCTACCGTGACCTTTTTGTCAACGATCTTCAACGAGTTGCTCGAGAGACGGGCGAGGAGCATGTCATGCGCAAGGTTGACGTACTGATCATCGGCCAGGGACCGGCGGGATTGTCCGCGGCCATTTACACAGCCAGGGCCGGAATGAAGACAATGGTCCTGGGGTGCGCGCCGAAGGTTGCCGGGGATTATGATATCGACAACTATTTCGGTTTTGACGAAACCATTTCCGGCAGGGAACTTATCGAGCGCGGCACGCGGCAGGCTCAACGGTTCGGGACGGAGGTTCTGTGCGACCGTGTCCTTGGGGTTCACCTGGGAGAGCAGGGCCGGTATCATGTCCGGAGCGAACAGGACGAGTACGAGGCCTGGGCGGTGATTCTCTCCACCGGCGTGGCCAGGGTCCGGCCGGGTATCGAGAATCTGCACGACTATGAAGGCAAGGGCGTTTCCTACTGCGTGAGTTGCGACGGCTTCTTTTTTCGCCAAAAACAGGTCATGGTGCTGGGCGAGGGGAATTTTGCGGCCAATCAGGCTCTGGAGCTGCTGCACTATACGCCCAAGGTCCATGTTTGCACCCAGGGCAAGGCCCTGGACATGGGGGCGGAGTTTCTGGACAAGCTGCGTGAGGCCGGAATACCGGTCTCGGAGCGCAAGATCGCCAGGCTGGAAGGGGAGGATGGTCTGTCCGCCGTGCGGTACGAAGACGGCGGGCATGACGCGGTGGACGGGCTGTTCATCGCCATGGGCCAGGCCGGGACTTCCGATTTCGCCGTCAGCCTGGGGCTGGTGATGCGCAAGCAGTTTATTGAGGTGGATGAACAGCAGCGGACCAATATCCCCGGAATTTTCGCGGCCGGAGACTGCGTCGGGCGATTTTTGCAGATCAGCGTTGCCGTGGGAGAAGGAGCCCTGGCCGCCAGGTCCGCCATTGAACACGTCAAAAAGGTCCGTCCCAAAGAATGATGGATTTGCGCTTGACAGGGCTTCCCGTGACAGGGTAACTATCATCTCTTTTGCAAATTCAAAAAGGGCCTATAGCTCAGTTGGTAGAGCCACCGGCTCATAACCGGCAGGTCCCAGGTTCAAGTCCTGGTAGGCCCACCACAAGAGGATTCTGGTGCCTCAGGCGCATACGACATCACCCGCATTGCTGAAATATTGTTCGCCGTTCTTACGAGAGGTGTTTCTTGGAAAAGTTTATCCGGGAAACACCTTTTTTTTGTCGTTTTTTGTAACTATTCAGCATAGAGTAATTCCGTTTCCGGGGTCGGAGTCGGAATCGGGATCGGGATCGTAAACGCTGGGATGTGTTCTGATTTCTTCCTGTTCCGATTCCGATTCCGATAGCGACCCCGACTCCGATTGCCGGAGCAAGGGCGGATACAAAATGTGCTGAGTAGATACCGTTTTTTTACGAAAATCTGGACAAACCATGAACAGGGCGAGGTCTGGCCATGCACGTTCATGAACTGATTGCCATGATTGAGGCGACCGCGTCGCCACGATGGGCGGCGTCCTGGGACCGCGGCGGGGTGCAAGTGGCGGCGGGCAAGAAGCGGGTCGGCAAACTGGCCGTCGGGTTGGATCCCGCCCCCGAGTTGATCGATCAGGCCTTGGCCTGGGGCGCGGACTTTATCCTGGTACACCACCCGTTGACCCTGAAGCCGGAATTGCCTGTCCTGCCAAACGGATACCACCATGTCCTCGGGGCGTTGCTGCGCCATGACGCCTGGCTGTACGCCGCGCACACCAGCCTGGACGTTCAGCCTCGGGGGCCGGTGCGGTGGCTGGCCGGGGAACTGGGATTGCAAAACGTCTCCGTGCTGGAGGAAACAGGACGCCGTGTCGGGCGCTGGTTCCGGATCTTGGGCCCGGAGGGCCGGATTGAGCAGGTTGCGCAAGGGCTTGAAGGACGTCCGGGGGTCGAGGTCTATGCCCTTGGTGCGCGGGCTTTGGAAGCGGTGGCCGCTCCGGGGAGTGATTTCGAGGTGTATGGAGCGATATCCGGCGCGGATGACAACACGCTTCGGGTGATTTCCCATGAATTGGATCTGCCGTTGGAACCGCTCGGCTTCGGGTTCGTGGGCGAGATGCCGGAATCGTCTCCCTGGGAGGAGTTTTACGAGGTTTTGAAGCGGCTCATCGGCGGCCCCCCGAGGGCGCTGGCCGGGATTATTCCTGAGAAGGTGCGCAGGGTGGCTTGCTGTCCGGGGTCCGGGGCGTCGCTGCTGGGGCGGGTCGCCAAGGTCGGGGCTCAGGTCTACGTGACCGGCGACCTCAAGTACCATGACGCGCAGGCCGTCCGTGAGCTGGGGTATTTGGTGGTGGACGTGGGCCACTTCGTCCTGGAGGAGCGTATGATGCGCGTATTCTCCGAGGAATTGCGGCGCAAGCTGACCCACGGCGCCGTGGAGGTGGCTTTTTTCCCCGGAATCGATTTTTTGTCCTCGCCTTCCAGATATGTTGAAGCCGGGCGGGGACGCGGCCGGGGTATGCGAAACGGGTCGGATAAAGCGGAATATTGAGCGGAGTTAAGGAGGGAAAGACATTGAGCCTGTATTTGAAACAGATCGAGCAATTGGTCGCCCTGCAAATGATCGATGACGAGATCATGCAGTTGAACACATTCTTGAAAAACGCTCCTTTGGAGATGGAACGCATGGAGGCGCGTCTTCTCGAACTCAAGGACGCGGTGGCGCACTTGAAGGAAAAAATCGCCATGATTATCACGCAGCGGGACCAACTGGACAGTGATATCGAGGATTCCGGGCGAAAGATCAAGAAAAGCAAGAACAAGCTGATGATGGTCACCAACTCCAAGGAGCATCAGGCCATGATGCGCGAGATCGACAACCTGGAAAAAACCAATCGCGTCCGGGAAGAAGAAAAAATCTCCCTGCTGGAGGAACTCGCCCGGCAAGAGGAAACCTTGGCCACGACCCAGGCCGAATTGACCGCGCTGCAACAGGAAATCACCCAGAAAAAGAAGCAGATCAACCAGAAGCTCCAGTCCGCCAAGACGCGATTGGAAACACTGAAAGGGCTGCGCGGCGAGGCCGAACAGGTGATTCCCAAGCCGATCCTGAGCCGGTACCAGTTCATTCGGGCCCGGCTTTCCCAGCCCGTTGTGGTCTCGGTGGGTGAGGGAATCTGCAAGGGGTGCAACATCAGCATCCCGCCGCAGACTTACAATGTTTTGCAAAAAGGGGAGCAGATCCTGAGCTGCCCCAATTGTCAGCGAATCATCTACTGGTCCGAGCACTTCTCCAGGGACGAAGAGAGTGAGGAGGCTGAAGCGGCGTAGCCGGGTTTGGCCTGAAAATGCATCGGACGCAGCCAGGAACCGGCGTACCCTGGAGGCGGCTTTTGTGAACGGGAAACATTCCAATGGGCACGAGGGGAGGCCAACTCCCCGCGGCACGCATTTCGATTCGATTTCAATCTCGATCTCGATTTCGACTTGGTTCCGGGAGATGTGAGCAAGAGAAGAGGCTCACTTTGGATTTTTCCGCTGCTTTGACCTGGGAAGGGCGCTGTTCTATATTCATTTTTCGCGGGAGTCGGGCAGGTTGTCGTCCGGGATGCGCTTTGCCTCGGCAAAATGCTTCCCGGGAGGAAAGTCCGGGCTCCACAGGGCGGGACGCTGGATAACGTCCAGCGGGGGCGACCCCGGGAAAGTGCCACAGAAAACAGACCGCCCAGCGCTCACTTTGTCCTTGGTAAGCTTCTCATCCTTATGAAGGAGAACCAGGACAAAGTGAGCGCTGGGTAAGGGTGAAACGGTGGGGTAAGAGCCCACCAGTTGCCGCGGCGACGCGGCAAGCTCGGCAAACCCCGTTCGGAGCAAGACCAAATAGGAGGACGTTTGAGGCCGGCCCGGTCGAAGTCCTCGGGTAGGTTGCTGGAGGCCGGAAGCAATTCCGGTCCTAGAGGAATGACAACCGCCCCGCGCTTGCTTTACCTTGGCAATCTTCTCATTGCTTGAGGGATGGCCAGGGCAAAGTGAGCGCGGGGAGACAGGACCCGGCTTATCGCCCGACTTCCGCGTTTTCATCAAGTGCTTCCATGACCTCCACTTCTGCTTCATCCATGAAATCCACTTTACGTCGTCCCTGGGCCGTGGTGCTGGCCGCCGGTCAAAGTTCCCGTTTGGAACGGGCCGGGGTGGGAACCAGGAAGCAGTTTCTGCTTTGGCGGGGCGTGCCCCTGTTCTGGCACGGTGTGCGTGTTTTCGCGCAAATTCCGGATCTGCGCGGGGTGGTGGTGGTTTTTCCGGCCGAAGAACTGGCCGTGGGAGAAGAATGGGTCCGGCGGCTCGTGGACGCGGAGCAGCCGGGGCTTCCTGTGTTGACGGTCCAGGGAGGGGCGTTGCGGCAGGATTCGGTCCGGCTCGGCCTGGCCGAGGTTCCGCGGGAAAGCGAGATCGTGCTGATCCATGACGCGGCCCGGCCCTTTGTCCGTCCGGCCCTGGTCACGGCTTTGGTGGCCGCATTGCGGGAAGAGTCGTCCGACGTCGGCGATGAAGCCGCGGTCGGAGCGATTCCCGGCCTTCCGGTGACCGATACCGTCAAGCAGGTCAGCGGAGGGCGGGTGTCGGCCACCTTGGACCGGGCCACCCTGCGAGCGGTGCAAACCCCCCAGGTCTTTGACCGCGCGGTCCTTGAAGAGGCCCACCGGCGTTGCCAGCAAGAGCAGTGGGAGGTGACGGACGACGCCTCCCTGGTGGAGCGGCTGGGCAAGGTCGTGCGCGTGATTCCCGGAGACCCCGGCAACATCAAGATCACCAACCCGGATGATCTCAACCTGCTCAAGGATCCCGTCGAGATGATCACTCCCATTCCCTGCGTGGGGTTCGGCTACGACGTTCATCGCTTTGGTCCTGGCCGTCCGTTGAAGCTGGGCGGCGTGCCCTTTCCCGGCGCTCCGGAGATTATCGCCCATTCCGACGGCGACGTGCTCCTGCATGCCCTGGCCGACGCCCTGCTGGGCTGTCTGGGCAAGGGCGACATCGGAGAACTCTTTCCGGATTCGGATGCACGGTTCGAGAACATCGACAGCGCCGTGCTGGTGTCCGAAGTTCTGGAATTGTCCCACAGGGAAGGGCTGGTCCTGACCCACGTGGACCTGACCATCGTCGCTCAGATCCCGAAGGTCGCTCCCCGGCGCGAGGAAATCCGGCGCAATGTCGCCAGGCTGCTGGGACTGGACTCCGCCCGGGTCGGGGTCAAGGCCAGCACCGAAGAAGGGCTGGGATTCACCGGCGCGAAGCAGGGCATCAAGGCCATGGCCGTGGTCACTGCCATGCGTCGCCCCGATTCGAAATAATCAACACTGTCGAGACCATGTGAGTCGTTATGCTCCTCTACAACAGTTTGCACGGGAAAAAGGAAGAATTTCAACCGCTGCGGGAAGACCATGTCCGTTTGTACGTCTGCGGGATCACGGCGTACGACTACTGCCACATCGGGCACGCCAGGTCCGCCGTGGTCTTCGACGTTCTGGTCCGGTATCTGCGCTACAAGGGCTGGAAGGTCACCTTTGTCCGCAATTTCACGGACATCGACGACAAGATCATCAACCGGGCCGCGGCCGAGGGCATCGGCTCCTCGGAGGTGGCCGAAAAGTACATTGCCGCGTTCTACGAGGACATGGACCGTCTGGCCATCCTCCGGGCGGACTTCGAGCCGCGGGCCACGGAACATATCCCCGGCATGATCAGCCTTTCCGAATCCCTGATCGCCAAGGGCTACGCCTATGCCACGGATCGGGGCGACGTCTACTTTCGCGTCCGGGCCTTCGAAGGCTACGGTCGCCTGTCCGGACGAAACATCGAGGAACTGCGTTCCGGGGCCCGGGTCGAGCCTGGGGAAAGCAAGGAAGATCCTTTGGATTTCGCCTTGTGGAAATCCGCCAAGCCGGGAGAACCCTCCTGGCCCAGTCCCTGGGGACAGGGGCGTCCTGGCTGGCACCTGGAGTGTTCAGTGATGAGCGAACACCTGCTGGGCCTGCCCCTGGACATCCACGGCGGAGGACAGGATTTGACCTTTCCGCACCACGAAAACGAAATGGCCCAGTCCATGGCCGCCACGGGCGGCGAGTTCGCCCGGTTCTGGGTTCACAACGGCTTCGTGCAGGTGAATTCCGAAAAAATGTCCAAATCCTTGGGCAACTTCGTGACCATCCGGGACATTCTGGCCAAGTTTCAGCCCGAGGTGCTGCGCTTTTTCCTGCTTTCCAAGCATTATCGTAGCCCCCTGGACTTCACGTACGCGTCCATGGAAGAGGCCGAAAAAGCCTTGCACCGCATCTACCAGACCATGGCCCTGCTCCGGGAGCACGCCGGCGGGGCCAAATGGAGCAATGCCGCCCTGACTCCGGAAATGGAGGCCGAACTGACCACCCTGGAAGCCGAGTGGACCCGCTCCATGGAGGACGATCTGAACACCGCCGGAGCCTTGGGTCATGTCTTCGGCGTGGTGCGCATGGCCAACCGCATGCTGGAAAACAAGGGCTTGCGCAAAAGCAGCGGCGGCCGCGACCTGGGAGCGCGAATTCTTCAGGATTTACAAAGCTGGGGCCACGCCACGGGACTGTTCCTGGATGAACCGGGGGAATGGCTGGCCCGGTTGAAGGAGATGCGAATCCAGCGCAACGAGCTGGACGTGGCCCGTGTCGAGGAACTGCTTTCCGTGCGGCAAGAAGCCAGGCTGGCCAAGGACTTTCAGCAGGCCGACGCATTGCGGGGTCAACTGGCAGAAATGGGCGTGGAGGTTCGCGATACGCCCGGGGGGCAGGTCTGGGACGTGATGTAGTTTCCATCCGGGAATGACCCTTTTTCGGAGTTCAATCCATGACGACACATCCACTGCGTATCGCGGCGTATTTTTTTCTGGTGCTTTTGCTTTCCGCTTGCGCACCCAAGTTCCCTCCGCCGGGCGAGGTGTCGGATCTGCGCTTGCTGCCTCAGGCGACGGGGCTGTACGTGCCTCGCTTCGGGGAAACGGAGCACTTGATTTCCGAGCTGGATCAGCAACAACTGGCAGGCGATTTCCTGGCCCGGTATTTCGCGCCCTGGGATGCATGGGACGGCGAATCCGCGGACGATCTGGATCTGTTCTGGGGGCTGCGGCGCTACCAGGACAGGGAGGTGTACGGGGAAAATCTGTTGCCCGTTCCCGGCGGATGGCTGGAGGAGATGAAGCGGCGCAGTTCACCGGAACTCTTCCCTTCGCTGGTGCATCCGGCGGTGACGGTCGGGCCGGTCTCGTTGCGCGTCCTGCCGTCCTTGGGACCGATATTCAATGATCCCACGTCCGCGGGGCAGGGCTTTCCTTTTGACATGCTTCAGAATTCCCTGATTCCGGCGGGGACTCCGGTGCGCGTGATCCATGCTTCCCCGGACGGCGACTGGTATCTGGTGACGGCGCCGCACGTTGCCGGTTGGGTGCGTCCCTGGGAAGTGGCTTGGGTGGACCATGCCTTCATGGAGACGTTTCGTGGCGCGAAGTTGATCGCCATGACTCGTGATGGGGAGGTGTTGCGCACGCCGCACGGCATGTATGCCCTGCACGGACGGGTGGGCATGCTCTTGCCGCACTCCGACGAGCCAGCACCGGCGGGCATGATCGCGGTGCTCACTCCACAGCGCCGGGCGGACGGCTGGGCCGAGCTACACACCGCGTTCCTTGCGAAACAGGGGGCCGAGCCCTGGCCCTTGCCTCCGACCGTGGAGCGGTATGTCCGTGTGCTGGACGGGCTTTTGGGCCAGCCTTACGGCTGGGGCGGAATGTATGAAAATCGGGATTGTTCGGCCTTGATCCAGGATGTCCAGGCCCTGTTCGGGATCGCCATGCCCAGAAATTCCCGGGCTCAGGCCCAGGCGGGGCGGGTCGTGGATTTGAGTGACCTGGACGCGACGCAAAAGGAGCGGAGCATCCTTGAACACGGCGTCCCGTTGCTGACTATCGTGAACCTGCCCGGTCACGTAATGCTCTACCTCGGCCCGGATCCTGCCTCGGGGCGACCGGTTGTCCTGCATTCCATATGGGGGCTGCGGATCGAGGAACCAAGGGGCCGCGGGCCGCGGGTCAGCACTCCGGGGCGGTGGGTTCTGGGACGTACCGTGATCACCACCCTGACCCCTGGGGCGGAACTCCCTACCTTGATCAAACCCCAGGGGTTGCTGGTGGAACGGGTGACCAGCATGACCATCCTGGGGGAAAGATAATCCGCTCATCGATTGCCGTCGCACCGTCATGACCCATTGCGATGTCGTGGTTCTGGGGGCCGGGGCCTCCGGATTGGTCTGCGCGGCCCAGTGCGCCAAGCGGGGCCGAAGGGTCGTGGTGGTGGACCATGCGGACCGACCGGGGCGCAAGGTGCGCATTTCCGGCGGGGGGCGCTGCAATGTGACCAATCGCCGGGTACGGGCCGAGGACTACGTCTGCGCCAACCGGCACTTCGTGAAGTCCGCGTTGGCTCAGTACCCTCCGGAGCGTTTCCTGGCCTTTCTGGCCGCGCACGGGGTGGAGACGGTGGAGGCCGACCATGGACGGCTGTTCTGCGTGCCCGGCGCGGCGGCCGTTGTCGCCGCCTTGCAGCGCGAGGCCGAGGAGGCCGGGGTCTCCTGGGCCCTGGGCGAACCTATCCGCGAGGTCTCGGCGACGGCCAACGGGTTTCAGGTCCATTGCCGGACACGAGCTTATGTTTCACGTTCCCTGGTGGTGGCCACTGGCGGGCCGGCTTGGCCGCGGATCGGAGCCACGGACTTCGGCCTGCGTTTGGCCGAGCAGTTCGGCTTACGGGTCTTTCCGGCGCGTCCAGGCTTGGTTCCCTTGCGGGCCTCGGAGAATCTGGTCGCTTTTTGTCGGGATTTGACCGGGATTTCCCTGCCGGTTCGGGTTATTGTGGAGGGCGCTCGGATTCCCGATGGTATTGAGGACGCTCTCTTGATCACGCACCGGGGAATCTCCGGTCCCGCGACCCTGGACGCTTCGCTGTATTGGCGGCCGGGGCGGCATCTGATTATCGACCTGCTTCCGGAGCGGAGGATCGGCGAAGTGCTCGAGCAAGCGCCGCGCCGGGAGGTCCACAACGCCCTGGCAGCGGCCTTGCCGGCCAGATTGGCGGAGCTGTTGTGCCGCTATCACGGCTGGTCCGGCCAAGCGGGGAGTCTGCCTAAAAAACAGCGTCTTGCCCTGGAGCGGGTGGTTCATGGCTTTGCCTTTCTCCCGTCTGGAACGGAAGGCTTGGACAAAGCCGAGGCGACCTTGGGCGGTGTGGACACGGACGGGGTTTCCTCCAAAACCATGGAAGCCAAGGCCGTGCCCGGACTCTTTTTCACCGGTGAAGTTCTGGACGTGACCGGACGGCTGGGCGGATACAATCTGCAGTGGGCTTGGTCGTCCGGATTCGTGGCCGGACAGAGGGCCTGATCCGACGCGCCGACGACAAGCGGGAAGTCACGGATCACTCCGGACGCTGCCGGTCTTCAAAAGCCCCTTGGCCATGGATTCCATGGCATGCAGAAAAGAAAAGACCTGCAGCAGCTTGCGCAGGTTGAAGCGCTTGGTCGCCCCGGCGGCACGCAACTCCTCCAGGCGGGCTTCAAAGCTTTCCACCGCCTTCTTCAGATCGTTCAGGACGACTTCCCGTCCCTCGCCTATGGCAACCATGACATCACCGGCGGCCTGGGCCAGGTTTCGGACCTGGGCGGCCATGATGATATCGTAGCCTTCCCCTTCTTCAACATCGTTGAGCACGCGCAGCATGGTCCGCATCTGTTCCACGCAGTTCTCCAGGGCCGTCACGCGGCGGCTGAGCGTGTCCAGGTCCTCGGAAGACACCAGCCGTTCATGGCGCAACGCCTTGGTCAACAGTTCCCTGGCCAGCCGAGACGCGGCGCACAGGTTCGCCAGAAGGCTCGGGTCCACGGTGGTCTGCTTGGAGAGAAACGCCTCCACCAATATCTCGTGACACCGGGCGGCCTCGGCGAATCGGCTTCGCAATTGTTCACGCAACGTGCTTCCAGCTCGACGAGGCCAGATCAGAACCGTGACCAGAAACGCGCTACCGACCCCGATGCCGATTTCCAGGATTCGGTGCAGACCGAACAGGATGCGATGCTCTTCCTCGCTTCCGGCGACCACGATGATCACCACGGTGATCGCGGCCATCATGAAGCGGGGATTGTACCGGGTCATGTAGGCGCAAAAACCCACTGAAAGAAACAGGCCCAAGGCCATGGGCCAACCGGGGCCGGGCAGGGCCAGCAGGGTGAGGATGCCGATGGCCGCGCCCATTATGGTCCCGGTCAGGCGATACCAGCACATCCGCAACGAATCAGCCACGTTGATCTGCATGACGATCACCGCGGAGAGCACGCCCCAGAAGCCGTATTCCAAACGGAAAGCATGGACCACGGCATACGCTAAAACCGCCGCCAAGCCGGTTTTCAGACCGTGACGCAGATGTTCGGGGGAATAGTCCAGGCGGTTGAACGGGTGAAACAACAGCGAAGTCCTCCATGGGGGGCAGTTGCCGTGGTTGTGCGCCGTCGGGCCGGAAAAGGCAAGTTCAAGGCCGGGTAAATCAATCCAGATGGTCAAAAATCAGCAGAGAGTTATACAATTTTTAAAAAAATATGCGAAGCCGCGAAGTATTCGGTTTGGGGTTGACGGAAACATGGCCATCCGGCATAGCGTTCCGTAAGATTTTGGTGTGGTTACCCGGAGGTTACCCGTGGGCCGTTGAAACACTCGGAGCCCGGGAATTTGTTCAACCCTTTCACCTTATTGGAGAAGGTATGCCTGATACCCTCCTGTTTATCCTGGTAGTGGTCCCATTCATTGCCGCTCTGGGGCTCTACGCGCTGCGGAACGATTCCCTGCGCATGGTTATGGTTTTGGCTGCCGCGGTTCTCTTGACGGGTTCCTCGTTGGCCTTGTTTTCCCATGAAACCGTCGCCTTTTCGACGACGCTGCTGGGCCTCAACCCGCAGCCGTTGATCGTGCTTCTGGACTTCGTGGTGCTGTTCATCATCTTAGCGGTAGGTCTCAGCGCGAAACATCGGCTGATCATCTACCTTGCCGGAGCACAGATCGTGCTTCTGGCCGTCTTCAAACTGGTTTCCCCGGCCGAGGCCACCGGGCAAGCCATGTTTCTCGTCGATCCCCTGGCCAAGCTGATGGTTTTCGTGGTCAGCGTCGTTGGTTCGGTCATCGTGATTCACGCTCTGCCCTACATGAGGAATCATGAGGAACATCTGCATCTGACCACATCCCGGCAGCCGCAGTTTTTCGCCGTCATGGTTTTGTTTCTCGGGGCGATGAACGGGTTGGTTCTGACCAACGATCTTGGAAATTTCTACTTTTTCTTCGAGGTCACCACGCTGTGTTCATTCCTGCTGATCCGGCACGACCTCACCGATGAAGCCAAGGCCAACTCCCTCCGGGCGTTGTGGATCAACAGCCTTGGCGGCTTGGCGTTGCTGATCGGCCTGCTCTGGATCTCCCTGGATCTGGGTACGGTCAACATTCAGCAGATTCTGGCCATGACCCCCGAGGCCGCTTTCCTGCTGCTGCCCATAGGTCTGCTGTGCTTCGCCGGATTGACCAAGGCCGCTCAGCTTCCGTTCCAAAGCTGGCTGCTCGGCGCCATGGTCGCTCCCACCCCGACCTCGGCCTTGTTGCACTCCGCGACCATGGTCAAGGCCGGCGTGTACCTGTTCCTGCGCTTTTCACCGGCCTATTCCGGAACGTTCTTTTCCACCACCGTAGCTCTGGTTGGCGCCTTCACCTTCCTGGCTGCCGCGGCCTTGGCCATCAGCCAGTCCAACGGCAAGAAAATCCTGGCCTACTCAACAGTGAGCAACCTGGGATTGATCATCGCCTGCGCCGGCGTGGGCACCCCGGCGGCCATCGCCGCGGGGATGTTCCTGATCATGTTTCACGCCGTGACCAAGGCCTTGCTCTTTCTGTGCGTGGGGACCATTGAGCAGCGCATCGCCAGCCGCGATATCGAGGACATGCGCGGGCTGTACGCCGTCATGCCGGTGACCGCGCTCATCGCGGTGCTGGGCGCCCTGACCATGATCCTGCCGCCCTTCGGCATGCTCCTGGGCAAGTGGATGGCCATCGAGGCCTCGGCCCACAACATCGTTCTGGTGATCATCCTGGCCCTGGGCAGCGCCGTGACCGTGCTCTACTGGGCGCGCTGGGCCGGTCTGTTCATGACCTATCCCTTCAAGGGACGGATCTACGCAGAGTCGCAGCCCGCGATGACGCGGCTGCCGCTGTTCGGACTCATCCTCGGCGCGTTGCTGCTTTCCTTCTACGCCCCGGCAATCTACAACTCCCTGATCTATCCGGCTATTTCCATCCTTCCGCTGGCCATGCCGGAAGCGGTACCCGGGACCTCCTGGGGCATTCTGGTCATGGAACGCGGCTCCTTCCCGGTCATTCCGTTGTTTTTTGTCGCGGCCCTGGGATTGTTCGCGGCCATCTACTTTTACAAGGTCGCCGGCAAGGTCAAGCCCACCGGTCCGTATCTGTCCGGCGCCCAATCCCCGGATAACGAGAACGAGTATATCGGTCCCTTGCGCCAATCCATCTTACCGTCAACATCCAACTACTACCTGGAGAAGATTTTCGGCGAAAGCACCATCAACCGCTGGGTGAACACCGCGGCCTTGGTGCTGATTCTCCTGATGCTCGGAGGGGGTCTCTAACATGACAAGCGCTCAAGTTTTTCTGGCATTGATCGCGGGACTTTTCCTGGCGCCCCTGGCCGTCGGCGTGCTTACCGGCGTGGACAGAAGGGTCACGGCTCGGTTGCAGTCTCGAATTGGACCTCCCATTTTGCAGCCCTTTTACGACATCGCGAAACTGCTGGGCAAGGAGCCCATGCTCGCCAACCATTGGCTGGCCTTCTGCTCCCTGCTGTATCTGGCCGGAGCCGTGACGTCCGTGATTTTGTTCTTCCTGCAGGCGGACCTGTTGCTGATCTTCTTCGTCCAGGCCGTGGGGTCGGTCTTTCTGGTGATCGGCGCGATGACCGTTCCATCGCCGTACAGCCAGATCGGCGCACACCGGGAACTGCTCCAGATCATCGCGTATGAGCCGTTGTTGATCCTGGTCATCGTCGGCATTTTCCTGACCACCGGCAGCTTCAAGATCGAGGCCGTGTACGCCATGGAGCAGCCGTTGCTGTTCAAATTGCCCCTGCTGTTCCTCGTGCTGGGCATCGCGTTGACCATTAAACTGCGTAAATCCCCCTTTGACATTTCCGCGTCGCACCATGCGCACCAGGAAATCGTCCGAGGCGTGTACACCGAATATTCAGGTCCGTATCTGGCCATCGTGGAGATCGCCCACTGGTTCGAGATCGTCCTGATCCTCGGCCTGCTTTCCCTGTTTTGGTCCACCAGCGTCGTCGGCTTGGTGCTGCTCCTGGGTATCACCTATTTCGTGGAAATCCTGGTCGACAATACCACTTCCCGGATGACGTGGCGTTGGATGCTCGGGACCGCCTGGATAACAGGCATTATGTTTTCCCTGATTAACCTGCTTTGGCTGTATTACGGGTAGATACTATGAACTTCATATCCAATTTTATCCAATCATCTCGGATCAAGTCCCCCTGGGTCATGCACTTCGACTGCGGAAGCTGCAACGGGTGCGACATTGAGACGCTGGCTGTGCTCACTCCCGTCTATGACGTGGAGCGTTTCGGAATCATCAATATCGGCAACCCCAAGCACGCGGACGTGCTGTTGGTTACCGGCACGGTGAATCACCGCAACAAGAAGGTGCTCAAGAACCTCTACGATCAAATGCCGAAACCCCGGGCCGTCATCGCCATTGGGGCCTGCGGTCTGACCGGCGGGGTGATGCGTGAGGCGCCGAACGTCGTCGGCGGCGTGGATAAGGTCATTCCGGTGGATGTCTATGTCCCAGGCTGTCCGGCCAAACCTGAAGCGATCATTGACGGCGTGGTCAAGGCGCTGGAATTGTTCGCCGCCAAGTCGTAAGGAGTTGGAATATGGCTGAAGCTCAAACCAAAGACAAAGAAAAAATCGTCGCCGTCCTCCCGGCAACCGATATTGCCGGCGACGCCCTCAAAGACGAGGTGCTCAAGCTGAAGGCTGACGGATATCGTTTCGTGACCATGACCTGCGTCGACCTGGATGCGGATAATGTCGACCTGATCTACGCTTTTGACCGCGACCTGGAGATGGTGCACTATCGTCTCAAACAGCCCAAGGCTCAGCCCGCGCTGTCCATTTCCGATATTCTGTTCGCGGCCTTTCTCGTGGAAAACGAAATCCAGGACCAGTTCGGCATCTGCTTTGAAGGACTGGTGCTGAATTTTGAAAACTATCTGTACCTGGAGAAAGAAGTCGCTCGAACCCCCTTCTGCAAATACAGCGTGATTCGTAAAGAATCGGAAGCCCAGTAATCATCCTTATCGCTGGTAATTACCTTAGGAGACTTTATGGCCAAGACCATTATCCCTTTTGGTCCGCAACACCCCGTCCTCCCGGAACCCATCCATCTGTCCCTGACAGTGGAGGACGAGATCGTGACCCAGGCCGTGCCGGCCTTGGGCTACGTACATCGCGGGCTGGAAAAGCTTTGTGATATCCGGGACTACCACCACATGATCCAGGTCGTGGAGCGTGTGTGTGGAATTTGCTCGAAAATTCATGCCATGTGCTACTGCCAGTGCCTGGAAGAGATGATGAAGATCGAGGTTCCACCCAGGGCCAAGTATCTGCGCGTGATCTGGTCGGAACTGCACCGTGTTCACTCTCACCTGTTGTGGCTGGGTCTTTTCGCGGACGCCTTCGGCTTCGAGGCGCTGTTCTATCAGCTCTGGAAGATCCGCGAGCGGGTCATGGACATCAACGAGGCCACCACCGGCAACCGGGTCATCGTGGCTGTGAACGTGATGGGTGGGGTCAGGAACGATCTTTCCCCGGAACAGATTCGCTGGATTCTTTCCGAGCTGGAACTCGTGGAAAGCGAACTCAAGGCCTTGGAATCCACGATTCTCGACGACTATACGGTCAAAGCCAGAACCGTGGGCATAGGGGTCCTGACCAAGGAACAGGCCTACGAATTGGGCGCCGCCGGACCGACTCTGCGCGGCAGCGGCGTTGCCCAGGATATGCGACAGTTGAAGTTCGCAGCGTTCGGCGACCTGGAATTCGAGCCCATTGTCGAGTACGAGGGCGACAGCTATGCCCGTGGCAAGGTTCGCTATCGGGAAACTCATCAGTCCATCGACCTCGTCCGACAGGCTTTGCACAAGCTCCCCGAGGGCCCCATCAACGTCAAGGTCAAAGGCAATCCTGAAGGCGAAGGCACGGCACGGGTCGAACAGCCGCGGGGCGAGCTGTACTACTACATCAAGGCCAATGGAACGAAATACCTGGAACGTCTGCGTATCCGCACCCCCACATTCGCCAATATTCCGCCCCTGGCCGCCATGTTGCCGGGGATCGAACTGGCGGACGTGCCGGTCGTCGTTCTCTCCATTGACCCCTGCATCAGTTGCACGGAACGCTAGGAGACGAGTCATGTTCAAAGTCACACCAATGACAGGCAATGTCCTGAAAAACCTGTTCACCAAGAAATCCACCCGGCCTTACCCTTTTGAGGTCCGGGAGCCCTTTGAAAATAACCGGGGCGAGTTGTACATCGATATCGACAACTGCATATTTTGCTCCACATGCGCCAGGAAGTGCCCTTCCCAGTGCATCACCGTGGACAAGGAAAAAGGAATCTGGCGCTGCGATGCCTTCGCCTGCGTCTATTGCGGCACTTGCGTGGACAATTGTCCCACCAAATGTCTGCACCACAAACGTACGTGGCGTCCCGTCTCCACGACCAAAGTGATCATCGAAGAGCAAGGCACCCCGCCCAAGCCGAAGAAGAAGGCTGCCAAGAAGGAAGAAGCGGCGGAATAAACATCAACTTGAATGGTTCGAGGCGTTCTTGCGGGAACATCTCGACAACTGAAAAAATGGAAGGGCATGGTCGATTCGGCCATGCCCTTCCATTTTTTTGCGCTCTTTACTGCTTTTTCACAAGAGCGCTTTCTTTACGAATCCGCTGGAAATGCATAGAGTATTTTTTTTACCCACCTCTCTTTCCGGGATGAAGGGCAATCTCATGGATACGGCACAATATTTGTTGGCCGCCAACGCGGCGGTCTGGATCGGCCTGGGGGGCTACATTTTTTTTCTAGCCCGTCGCCAGGCCATGATGGAGCAACGATTACAACATTTGGAGGCTCTGGATAATGAGCAGCACGACACTCGGTCCGCATGATCAGGGACGCCGTCTGGTCGTGGCGGTCATCGCCCTTGGTCTGGTTTTGATTTTTGTCGGATCGATCATCTACCGCCTGCAGAATCCGGGTTTGACCATGCAGGCCAGGCCATCGGAAACGTCCATGGCCATGAACGAGGTATCCGAACTGATGGCCCGTTTGGATAGTGAGCCGAATCATTTGCCCACGTTGATGGCCCTTGGCGACCAGTTCATGCGCATGGGGTCCTGGGAACGGGCGGCGGTTTTCTGGAAACGCTCCATCGCCCTGGATCCGTCCCTGGACAGGGCCTTGAACGGTTTGGGCGTGGCCCACTACAATATGGAGCAGTACGTCGAATCCGCCGAGCAGTTCGAACGGATCGTGGAAATCAAGCCCGATAATCATCGGGCGCACTTCAATCTGGGCATGCTTTACAAGCATTATCTGGAAGAACCGGAGCTGGCCCGGGTACATTTTGAGCGGGTCCTGGAACTGGAACCGGATGATGTCGAGCTGATGGAGCGCATCCGGGACGAGTTGGCGAACATGACTCCCGGTGTTCCTGAGAGCGAGCAGCCAACGGGCTGAATTTCCGGAACGCGCCCACATCCGCGATCATAAGAAAGCGCCGGCTCTCATGTCATCATGAGAGCCGGCGCTTTTTTTCCTATCGCTCTTGACGGCTGGTCTTCACACGGACCTTGTCTCCTCGTCTCCACCTTGGAGGACGTAAATTTCCAACTCCTCGTCCATCCCCGGTAACGGCCGCGTCCCGACCGAAGTCAGTCCATGGCCTTTGTCATGGTTGAGCGTGAAGTCAGCGCTCGCGGCGATCCGGACGTCCAGGGGCCTGGTCAGACGCTCGATCCTGCTGGCCACGTTCACGGCATGGCCCATGACCGTGTATTCCATGCGCTCCGGGCTGCCGATGTTCCCGGCCAGAACCGGGCCGGAATGCAGGCCGATGGAGTTTCGCAGGCGCAGTTCCGGACCCAGCCGCAATTGCTCGTTCAACTCGTCGCACCGGGCGACCATGGCTTTGGCCGCGCTCAGGGCCACGCGCTGTTCCTGTTCCAGAGGAACGGGATGTCCGAAAACCGCCAGGACCATGTCCCCGACGAACTTGTCCACAATGCCGCCGTGACGCTGAATCACCTCGACCATGGCCGTGAGGTAGTCGTTGAGAAGACCCACCAGCAATTTGGGAGGCAGTTTCTGACACAGCCGGGAAAAACCGCGCAGGTCGCATACCAACAGCGTGGCGTTGTGCATTTCGCCGCCCAGTTCAAGGCGGTTTTTCAGCAGGTGATCCATCGCCTCGGTCCCGAGAATTTTACCCAGGCTGTTTTTCATCAGAGCCTTTTCGCGCAATTCCGTGACCATGGCATTGTAGCTCCGCGCTGAAGCGACGATTTCTCTCGGCCCCGACTCCTCCAGGCGTTGGGAATAGTCACCTTCGCCGACTTTGCCCAAAGCCTGTTGCAGCTTGCCCAACGGACGAAAAATGCTGCGACTGAAGTACCAACTCATGCCCATGGCCACAACCAAAGCGATGAAGAGTGAAATCAAACCGGCTTGGCGGATGGCCGCCAATTTTCCTTCCACGGTTGCCACGGTCATGTCGATGCCGATCAGGGCCACGGGCCGTCCGGCGGAGTCGTGAATCGGGGCGTAACCGGACATGGACGCGCCCCATTGATCGTAATGCGGACGTTCATCGCTGGAAGGCCGTACAAATCCCTGCAACAACTCCATTGGCGGATCGGGATACAAGGTCCCGATGGGTTCCGGAAGTTCATCCTCGCTGATGATTCCGTCGCCGTCGTCGTCATGGGCCGGTGAATCCACGATGAATCGCACCTGACCGTTCTCCAGGCGCATGGTATAGGCGAAAAGGTATTCCTGGCTGGTCTGGGCAATGATGCCCATTAATTCCTGGATTTCCAGGTACTCCGGCGAGGTCGTCTGGTCCGGTTCGGTCAGCTCCCGCAAAATGTCGCCATCCACGAGCATGGCGGAAATTTTGGCCGTGGCCTTGAGTTGGTCGCGGATGGAATCCAGCATGGCGGCCCTGGCCTGGTAGTAGAAGTAGGAGCCCGTGGCGCCGGAAGCCATGACGGCGATGAACAGGATGCCGAGGAAGAGTTTGACGCTCAGTCGCATGAGGTGGAAGTCTCCCGTGACGTGAAGGTGCGTGACGTGGCGAAACGGATACCCGCTGAATTGATCATGGCGGATTTGCCGCCCGGGAATTGGAGGGTTGCTTCTTTTCGGCGATTTTTCCAGGCTTGGTCCAGGCGCAAAAGGGAGTCGTGCAGGGCTTGGCCTGGCCCGAGGTCGTCGATGACGGCTTTGTAGAGGCGCAGTCGCAGTCCTGGATGCAGGGTGTGCAAAAGAGTGGATTCCAGGAAGTGTCCGGATTTCTCAACCTGTTGGACCAGAGGCGTGATCAGCGACGCAAAGAGGTCGTTGTCCAGCTCACCTTGCCGGTGCAGGCGGATAATGCCGGCCAGAAATCGAGGGTTCTCCCGGATCAGCAGGGGCATTACATCCTTACGAACGCGGTTGCGGGCGTGGTTTGGATCCGCGTTGCTGGCGTCTTCGGACCAAGACACTTCGATATCGCTCAAAAAATTCCGGAGATCCTGCTTGGGGGTGTGAAGCAGGGGGCGCAAGAGCAGGCGTGTCGGGTCCCAGCACGGCATTCCGGCCAGTCCCGGCCATCCCGTTCCGCGGATCAAGCGCATCAGCACGTCCTCGGCCAGGTCGTCGGCATGGTGGGCGGTGAGCAGCATGTCAGCGTTGAGTTGCCGCCGTACCCCGAAGAGAAAGCGATAGCGCAGGGTGCGTCCGGCTTCCTCCAGGCCGGTTCCGCTCATCCGGGCGTACCGGGCAACATTGCTGTGCCCTATCGTGGCCTGGACCCCGAGACGTCGGCAGAGCTCCGCGACATGGCTCGCCTCCTGGACGGATTCCTGGCGCAGCCCATGGTCCAGGTGGGCGACGCTGATCGTGATTCCCAGGCGAGGGGCCAGGCAATGCAGGATCAACAGCAGGGCCGTTGAGTCGCTCCCGGCGGAGCAGGCCAGCAACAGGCGGCGTTGGCGGAAGGGAAGGCCGAGGTCGTGGAGGAGAAATCGCTCGATGCCCAGACAGAACCGCGCCCAGATGGGGGGCAGGTCCTGGATGGTGGTGGGCGGAGCGGAAGAGGGCATGCTGTATCTGAAGAAATCGTACGGTTGCGCTTTTTTGAAAGCCCCTAAACCGGAATGTCCAGTTCGGTCAGCATGGCGTCGATTTGGTCCAGGATCCAATCCCGTTGTTCCCGGCCCGCGTAGGCGATACAGGAGCAGCGCAGCTTGCCCCGGCCTCGGGTCAGCAGTTCCACTTTCAGCCAATTCGGGCCGGTTTCCAGGGAGCAGACGAACGGACCGCACTGGGCCGCGTGTTCGCGCTGTTCCGTGGAAAGCAGGTTTTTCGGGATTTCCAGCCAGTACATATCCTCCAGCGAAGCCTTCACAGTTTTGGTCTCAAGGCAAGACAAAAGACGCTGCATGTCCGTGGAGTTGAGTTCGTCTATCAGGTAGGCGCGCAATGGTATTCTCCGTGGGGTGCTTTCAGCGAGGCTCGCCGATTCAGTCCTCGCTTGGTTTGGGTTTGCGTCGATCCGGATGGGCGTCCGGCGTGGGAAGTTCGTTGTCCAGGTTGAACATCCGGCGGGTGACGTCGATGTACCGGGTTCCGGCGTCCTCTTCCTGGGCGCGGCGTTTTAGGAAGTCCAACGGCTGGTGATACAGCTTGTGGGCCAGGGAGAGCACCAGGGTCTCCAGGGCCTGGCTCACGTCCGGGTCGTCGGCTTTCGGTCCCAGGCGGCGCAGGGTTTTTTTGAGTTCCTTGCGGGCGATCCGCTCGCCGCCGGCCAGCAGGTCCAGAATGGTCGGCTTCAGGCCCAGGGAGCGCAGCCAGCAGGCGAACTTTTCCGTCTCCTCCTGGACGATGACCATGGCCTTGGCCGCTTCGGTTTTGCGCTGGCTCAGGTTCTCCTCCACCACTTCCTTCAGGTCGTCGATGTCGTAGAGGTAGATGTTGTCCAGGTTGTTCACGTCCGGGTCGATGTCCCGGGGCACCGCGATATCGATGAAGAACATCGGCCGGTTGCGGCGGCGTTTCATGATGGATTGGACGTCGCGGCGCTGGATGACCGTCTGGGTCGCGCCGGTGGAGCTGATGACGATGTCCGCCTCGGCCATGCGCTCGAACAGCTCGGCGAAGAGCACGGCCTCCCCCTGGATGCGGGAGGCCAGTTCACAGCCCCGGGCGTGGGTGCGGTTGGCGATGAGCATCCGTTTGACCCCGGCGGAGAGCAGGTGGGTGGCGGCCAGTTCGGCCATCTCTCCGGCCCCCACGAGCATGGCGGTCTGGTTGGCGAGGTCGCCGAAGATGCGTTTGGCCAGTTCCACGGCGGCGAAACTGATGGACACGGCGTTGGAGGCGACTTTCGTCTCCGTGCGCACCCGTTTGGCCACGGAAAAGGATTTGTGCAGGAGTCGGTTCAGGATCACTCCGGAGGCTCCCTGTTTGACGCTGTTCCGGTAGGCCTGTTTGAGTTGACCGAGAATTTGGGGTTCGCCCAAGACCATGGAATCCAGGCTGGAGGCCACGGAAAACAGGTGGGTCACCGCGTCCAGATTGCGGTGGGTGTAGGTGTGGTCCTGCAATTCATGGACGTCGCCCCCGCAACAGTTGGCCCAAAAGCGCAGGATCTCCCGTACTGTGTCCTTGTCCTCACGGCCGACGGTCACGAGTTCCACCCGATTACAGGTGGAAAGGATCATGGCCTCTTTCACGCCGGACTCGACGGAGATCAGCCCCTGGTCCTTCGGGTCGACGTTAGGCAGGGCATAGCGTTCCCGGACCTCGACCGGTGCGGTGCGGTGGTTGAGTCCGAGCAGACAGATGGATTGGTTCATGACTTAGGGTTGAAAGCTGTGGTGGGTCTCGAGGAAAAAGTTGATTCCCAGCATGGAGATCAGGGACAGGGCAAAGATCCAGATGGCCAGCTTGGCCGGTTTGCGTCCGCGCCAGCCGTTGACCAGGCGCTGGTGAAAGAGAAAGGCGAAGAGCAGCCAGACGATAATGGCCGCGACCTCCTTGGGATCCCAGGAGAAGAAGCGCTCCCAGGTGAAGTGCGCCCAGAGGAACCCGGAAAGCAGGCCCACGGTGAACAACGGAAACCCGAGATTCACGGCCCAGGCATTGACCTGATCGAACAGGGACAGGGAGGGCAGGTCTTTGCTCAGGCCGGTGATTTTGGTCTTGCCCTTGATCTTGTTTTCCAGGAACAGATAGACCGCTCCGGCGCTGGCGGCCATGGCCAGCAGGCAGATGCTCAGGAACAGGGTGCCGATATGCAGCCCGAACCACAGCCCCATGAAGCTTTCCGGCAGGATGACCTCCATGCTGGGCAGGGTCGTGGCGAAGGAGTAGACGATCAGGGCCAGGGGCAGGGAGGTCAGGGCCAGAAAGTGCATGCGCAGCCGCCAGTTCAGGACCAGGGAGACGATGATCAGGGTCCAGGCCATCAGGCTGAAGTAAAACGGACCGTGACCCAGGGCCTCCGAACCGTAACGGGCCATATACAGCCCGACATCCACGGTGTGCAGGCCGAAGCCGAGCAGGGTCGCGAATTGTCCGCCGGAACGGAGAAGGGGACCGCGGATCAGCACCGCGAGAATATGCAGTACGGCCCCGAGAAAATAGAGCGCCAGAACGGCGAGTTCCAGGGTTTCAGTCAGGTTCACCGATCACGTCCTCCAAGCGGGGATGCAGGCTTTCCGGGAGATGACGCCGTAGTTCCTCCAGGATTCGGGCGTCGTCTCCCGACTGCACGGCTTCCAGCAGTCTGGATTGGGTCAAGGCCCGGAACAGGGCGGTATTGTCCGACGTGGGCAGGTTCAGTTCCAGGACCAGCGGGCGCAGGCGGCGCATTATCGCCAGGAACCGGGCGTACTCCGGGCCGAAGCAGGCGCCGAGGTCCTGGCGGATTTTCTTGGCCAGGGCCGGGCTGGAGCCGGACGTGGACACGGCGATGGTCAGGTCGCCCTGGGAGTGCATGGCTGGAAGAATAAAGCTGCATTTCTCGGGCTGGTCCACGATGTTGCAAAGGATTCCCCGCTCGGCGCACATCCTGCTGATTTGCCAGTTCAATGTCTCGTCGCTGGTGCTGGCGATGACCAGGAAGCAGCCATCCAGGTCCTCGGGAAGAAACGTGCGGACATGGTACTCCACCAAGCCCTGCTCGATGAGTTCCTGCCAGCAGGGCTCCGGTTCGCGGGTATCCACGACCCGCAGTCGCCCCGGAGCACAGGACAGGAGCGTGCGGACCTTGCGGGTCCCCACCTGGCCCACGCCGACCACCAGGCAGTACTTGTCGTGCAGATCGAGAAGAATGGGATAGTAGCGCATGGGTGTTTTACATTCAAATTTGGTATCTACTCAGCACGCTGTGTGTCCGCTCTTGCCCCGGCAATCGGGGTCGGTATCGATATCGGAATCGGAACATGAAAAATTTTGAATGTATCCCAGCATTTTCGATCCCGATCCCGATCCCGATTTCGACTCCGACCCTGAAAAAAATCAATCCATCTTTGCGGTGCTGATGGTTACTGACGGACGATGGCGTAAAAGCTGATGGTCACCCACTGCCCCTTGGAATAGTTGAAACCGCGAATAATGGCCAGTCGTTCCACGTCCAGTCCGAGATTTCCCACGGCTTCGTGAAAGCGCTGCTCCTGGCGGGATTCGACCAGCGCCAGGCCGTCGGGATGCTCCAGGAGATGGTTGGCGGCTTCCAGGTGGTTGACCAGCCGGGTTGGGGTGCCCAGGAGAAAGGCCATGCTGGGTTCCTGAAAGCCCGTCGAGGCGATGAGGCCGCTCAGGTCCGGATGCTCCTGGCGCAGGGAGTCCACGGTTTGCAGCACGGCCCGGCTGACCCAGAATCCACGCAGCTCGGGCAGGCCCTTGCCCAGAATGACCGGAAACACCAGGACCGCGCCCAGCAGGAGAATCCCGCAAACCCGGACCATGTGTCCCTCGCGATAGGTGCGCCAGGCCAGGGCGGTCATGGCCAGCACGATCAGGGCCGCGAGAACGCCCCACCAGGAGAAGGCCTTGTCCAGGTAAATCGGGGCCACGATAAAGCCGATGCCCAGCACGACCCCGATGGCCAGCCACAGCCCGGCCCCGATCTTGGGAATCCAGGGCGCGAATCGGCTCGGAGAGCCTGCCGTCGTGGATGAGACGCCGGGATGGGCCACCCGGTGAGAAAGCGTGGCCAGCCAGACGCCGATGAGCAGGGCGATGGCCGGGTACATGGGCAGGACGTAATGGGGCAGTTTGGTGGGCACCAGCTCAAAAACGATCCAGGACGGGACGATCCAGGCCCAGAGAAAACGGACCAGACGGTCCGTTTTCCGCAAGGACCAGGTCTGGACCAGGGCCGGCCAGGCCAGCAGCGATCCCGGCCAGAAGGTCAGGGTGAACAAAAGCAGGTACATCCCCGGAGGAGCGCCGTGGGATTCGTGGCCGGAGATCAGTTTGGGCAGCAGATCGCCGGTGACCGCGTCGGAGACGAAGGAGCCGTCCGTGGCCAGACTGACGGCGATGAGCCAGGGCAGAACCATGACCGTGGTCAGGAGCAGGCCGGCCTTGGGCCGCAGCCCGCGCAGCCAGGCAAAGCGCCCGTGATTGAGGGTTTCCGGGGCGCGGCGGTCGGCGATGAACAGAGTGAGCAAGGTCAGCCCGGAGATCATCGGTCCCACCGGCCCCTTGAGCAGGATGGACCCGCCCATGCCGCCCCAGAACAACAGCCAGAGCCATGGCTCCGGCTGCCGGTCCGCCGGGCGGATGTAGCAGCGGGCCAGGGCCGCCTGCATGGCCGTGATGGAGGCCAGGAGCATGGCGTCGGTCTTGGCCAGATGGGCCTCGGTGACCAGCAGGAGGGTGCAGGTCAGCAGAGCCGCGGCGGCCAGAGCGAAGCGGACGTCCATTGCTCGTCTGGCCAGGGAAAAGGTCAGCAGCACGGCCAGCACGGCCCCCAGCACGGACGGCAGGCGGTAGGGCCAGAGAGCCTCGGGATTGGTCAGCCGGGCAGAGGCGGCCTGGAGCCAGTAGATGCCCACGGGTTTTTTGTGGCGATCCTGGTCCTGGAACTTGATCCGGATGTAGTCCCCATCTTCCAACATCTGCCGGGAAGCCTGGGCAAAACGAGCCTCGTCCCGGTCAAAGGGGGGAAGGGTGGTCATGCCCGGAAGAAACAGCACCAGGCAGAAGCAGATCAGGATCAGGTATCCGAACGTGGCGGCAAAGGGGCCGTCGAGATATTTTGTCATATGGATGGTGGGTTACGGGGTCAGTGACGGGTTGGCGTGCATTTTTCGGCGATAGGCGTCGATGCCGAACCAGATGATCACAAAGGCGATCACCGCGGCGACGATGAAGGCAATGCTGGTCTGGAGGGTCTCCTGGGTGGCCCCGGCCCCGATCAGGGTCGCCGGAATGGCCTGGGGAAAGGTGCCTAGAAACGTGCCCAGCAAAAAGTGACCATGTCCAAGGGGCAACATGCCCATCATGATCGTGGAGTAGAAGCCGGATAGCGGCATCATCCGCATCCCGAACACCGACATCACCCCGCCCTTGCCGATGCGTTTTTGAACGGCGTTCAGGTTGGGCCGGTGGCGGAGAAAGGAAAAGCTCCATCCCGCGTGGCGGACCAGATTGAAGACGGCGTAAAAGCCCAGCACCGTCCCGACCTGGGTCAACACCAAGCCTTGCCAAAAACCGAAGGCCATGCCGCCGATGGAGCAGAGCAGCAGTCGGGGAACGCCAAGGCAAACCAGGAGGGTCACTCCGGCAATGTACAGTCCCATTCCGAAAAGGCCGCGCTGCAGGAACCAAGCCCCGAGGAGTTCGGTCCTGTCCAACAGGGAGCGCAGCGGCGTGACGTTCATCAGGACCAGCCCCAGCAGGACGATGCCGATCAGGACAAGGCCCACCAGGCGAGGACGGGTCCAGAATCCGTGTCCCGTTTCCGTGTCGGCTCCTGAGTGGGAAGGCTCGGGAGATCCCGAGGGGTCAGGGGAGCAGGTCTGGTTCGTGAGGGTCGTGGGGGCGGCTGCGGTGCGGTGATGAGTCATTGAGTCATTCATGGGGCGGGCGCCGCAAGGCTAGGTTGGGAACGTGCTCCCAGCGCCGTGCCGGGATGGCCCGTCGAGCGTACCAGCGCACGGCGACGCAGTCCAGCAGCCCGCGCCAAAGGCGGTTGCCGATCCCGTACTTGGAAACGCCGCTGATCCGGGGACGGTGGTTGATGGGCAGCTCGATCACGGTCAGCCCCCGGCAGCGCAGCAGGGTGGGCAGAAAGCGGTGCATGCCGTTGAACACCAGAAGTTCCGGCAGGGCGGTCCGGCGCAGGGCGCGGAAAGTGCAACCGGCGTCCGCGATCCGGTCTCCGGAGACCATGTCCCGGAATCGGTTGGCCAGCCGTGAGGAGACGCGCTTGATCCAATTGTCCCGACGGTTGGCCCGGATGCCGCAAACCATGTCCGTTTCCGGGGTCAGGGCGCGCAACAGGCGGGGAATGTCCGCCGGGTCGTGCTGCATGTCCGCGTCCATGGTGACCAGAATCTGGCCCCGGGCGACCTGGAATCCGGTGGCAAAGGCCGCGCTTTGGCCCAGGTTGCGGGTATGCCGGACGAGTCGAAGCCGGTCGTGGTCGGCGTGCAGTCTCGTCAGCAGGTCCAGGCTGCCGTCCCGGCTGTAATCGTCCACGCAGATGATCTCAGAGGGCCGTCCCAGTTCGTTCAGCACCGACGTCAACTCGTCGAGAAGCGGACGCAGACATCCCTCTTCATTGTAGACCGGCAGAATGCAGGAAACGGCCGGCGGCCCAAGGTCGGATGGCGTGGAGGGTGTGGAGGGCATGGGGCGAAAGCGCGGCAACGGGTTCAGTTCACAAGGGCCTTGGCGAAGTCCTCGCCGCTGAACGGTCGGAGGTCTTCCATCTTCTCGCCCAGGCCAACGAAACTGATGGGCATGCCGAACTCCAGGGCGATGGCCACCACGATGCCGCCTTTGGACGTGCCGTCCAGCTTGGTCAGGATGATTTCGTCCACGCTGACCGCCTCGTGGAACAACTTGGTCTGGGAAAGGGCGTTCTGTCCGGTGGTGGCGTCCACCACCAGCAGGCTGCGATGAGGTGCGCCGGGAAGCTTCTTGGCCAGGACGCGCTTGATCTTGCGCAGTTCGTCCATCAGGTCGACCTTGGTGTGCAGCCGGCCCGCGGTGTCCAGAAAGACTACGTCGTGGCCGCCTTGCAGGGCCGCGTCCACGGCTTCGTAGGCCACGGCGGCCGGGTCCGCGCCTTCACCCTTGCTGAAGAAGTCCGCGCCGGTGCGCTTGGCCCAGATGGCGAGCTGCTCCATGGCCGCGGCCCGGAAGGTGTCCCCGGCGGCCACGAGCACCTTGCGGCCCTGCATCTGGGCGCGGTGGGCCAGCTTGGCGATGGTCGTGGTCTTGCCCACGCCGTTTACGCCCACCACCAGCACGACCTCCGGACCCTGGGGCAGATCGACGACCTTGGGTTGGGGGAAGATGGCGGCCAGTTCCTGACGCAGCATTTCCCGGAACGCCTCGGGCTCGCTGATGTCTTCCTTGCGCACTCGAGCCTTGAGCCGGTCCAGGAGCATGACCGCGGAGCGGTGCCCCACGTCGGCCATGATCAGCACTTCCTCCAGCTCTTCCCAGAACGGATCGTCGAACTTGCGATGGGCCGAGAGCAGGGCGTCGATGCGCTTGGTGAGCTGCTCCCGTGTCTTATTCAGGCCTTCGGAGAGCTTCAGAAAGAGGCGGTCCCGCTCGTCCTCCTCGTCTTCCAGTTCCAGGGCCAGGGCCAGTCGGTACTGCAACTCGGACCGAAATTCGGCTACCTGCTCGTAGCCCATGTCCTCCAGCCAGTCCCGGAATTTGGTGATGAACAGTTCGGCCTCGTCCTCCGGGGCCTCCAGGGCCCGGAACAGGAAGCGCAGCCGTTCCCACAACTCGTCGCCCATGGTCTCCACCCCGGAAAGGGTGTGCTCCAACCAGACGCTGAGCTTCGGCTCGGCCCCGCGCAGGGCCTGCATGACCTGGGTTTGCCACTCAGGGGCTTTGGCTGTCGCTTCGGTTGCCCGTCCGGGCTCGGAAGGTTTGGCTGGGGCGGTCTCGACGAGTTGTTCCGGTTTCGAGGTCGGCTCCGGTTCCGGAGACGGCGTCGGCTTGGCGGGCTGACGGGAAAAGAGGCGGGAAAGCAGGCCCGGGCGGGCCTTGGAAGCGGGTTGCTCCTGGCTTTCAAAGGCTGGTTCCGGAGAAGGTTCGAAAACGGATTCGGGAACAGGCCCAGAAGTAGCTTCGGGAGCAGCTCCAGAAGCAGGTTCGGCAACAGGTTCAGGTCCGGTCTTCAGGCGAGGCTCGGGGTGAGAATCCGGAACAACCTGCGTGGCGGTTTCCAGGGGAGGCTGAATGCTCTCCGGACCCGTCGGTCGTTTCTCTTCCTCTTCCGACCTTGATTCCAGTTCGGAAGCGTCTTCGGGGGTGTGTTCCGCGACAGGTTCCGGGGAAGGCTCGACCGGCTCCGGTTCCGGCGCGGGCGTTGTTGGCTCCTGGTCCGCCGGTACGGCTTGATCGACTATCTCCGCTGAATCCGATGCCTCCGATGATTCCTGGGAAGGCTTCGGTTCCGGCTGTTCGATCGATTCTTCAGTTTTGGTCGCTTCTTCGGTGGACCACCATTTTTTTACCTTGGAGAAAAAACCCATATGTTCTGTTCCTGGCTGGTTTGAGATCGTAAAAAAGAAGATTCGGCCCGTCATTCACGGCCAAGGGGTTTCTTATCCAGGCTTGGCGGTCAAGGCAATGCCCTGGGGAATCGGGTGCTTCATTTTGACGCATTGTCTCCTCAGCAAAAGACCAGGCTCAGGCGTGAAAACGTGGCGGTGATGTCCATTTTGACCTCACCTGGATGTTTCCGTATGCTTCATGGTAGTTTTGCCACTTTGATTCATGGTGCTCGCCGCTTTTCGGCCCGTTTCCAGCGGAGATCGGAAGCCGGCTCCCGGCAACAGCCACGCCTGGGACGCATTTTGGGGGAGGGGCGAGCGTGAAGCATTCTGAAGGAGAGTTGATTCGATATGTGCGGTATTTGCGGAGAATTGCGGTTTGATGGAAGCCAGGCCACGGCGGTGAACGTTCAGGCCATGGCCGACGTGATGTCCGGTCGCGGTCCGGACGGGTGCGGCATATTCGTGCAGAAAGGGGTGTCCCTGGGGCACCGGCGACTGAAGATCATTGATCTGAGCGACGCATCCCATCAGCCCATGATCGACCCGGAACTGGGGTTGGCCTGCGTGTTCAACGGGATCATCTACAACTACAAGGAACTCCGCCGAGAGCTGGAAGGCAAGGGCTACCGCTTTTTTTCCTCCGGAGACACGGAGGTGTTGCTCAAGGCCTACCATGCTTGGGGCGATGAGTGCGTCCAACGGTTCATGGGCATGTTCGCCTTCGCGGTCTGGGAGCGGAATTCCGGAACGGTTCTGCTGGGCCGGGACCGGCTGGGGATCAAGCCGTTGTATCTGGCCGAGGTTCCGGGTGGGCTGTTGTTCGCTTCCAGCCTGCCCGCGCTGCTGGCCACGGGCAGGATCGACAAGGAACTGGATCCCGTAGCCCTGAATCACTATTTCTCTTTTCATGCCGTGGTCCCGGCCCCGCACACTCTGTTGCAAGGAGTGCGCAAACTGCCTCCGGCCACGCTGCTGCGGCTGGAGACAGACGGGACGCGCGGGCAATGGGAGTACTGGAATCCGGAGTTCAATTGCCTGGAGCCGGACAAGAGCGAAGGCGAGTGGCGGGATGAGGTTTTGGCCGCGCTGCGTACCGCGGTGGATCGGCGGATGGTGGCGGACGTGCCCGTGGGCGTGTTGCTCTCCGGCGGCCTGGATTCCAGCCTGGTGGTGGGGCTGCTGGCCGAGGCCGGTGCGCGGGATTTGAATACCTTTTCCATCGGCTTTGAAGCCGTGGGCGACGAAGCCGGAGATGAATTCCGGTATTCGGACATCGTGGCCAAACGCTTCGGCACCGTGCATCACAAGATTTCCATCTCCTCGGCCGAGGCTCTGGGCAATCTGCGGGACTGCGCGCGGGCCATGTCCGAGCCCATGGTCAGCCACGACAACATCGGCTTCTATCTGTTGTCCCGGGAGGTGGCCAAGCATGTCACCGTGGTCCAGAGCGGCCAGGGCGCGGACGAGGTCTTTGCCGGGTATCACTGGTATCCGCCGATGATGGACAGCCGCGACGCGGTGGCCGACTACGCCCGCTTGTTTCGCGATCGGGATCATGCGGACTATGCCCGGCTGGTGGAGGCGCGCTGGGGCGGTGAGGACCATAGCCTGAACTTCATTCGCGCCGGGTTCGCCGCGCCGGGGGCGAACAGGGCCATTGACAAGGCCCTGCGCATGGACGCCCTGACCATGCTCGTGGACGACCCGGTGAAGCGGGTGGACAATATGACCATGGCCTGGGGCCTGGAAGCCCGTGTGCCGTTTCTGGACCATGAGCTGGTGGAGCTGGCCGCCCGGATTCCCGCGGAACTGAAGGTCCGCGACGGCGGCAAGTACATCCTCAAGGAGGCTGCCCGGTCCGTAATCCCGTATGAGGTGATCGACCGGCCCAAGGGCTACTTTCCGGTCCCGGCGTTGAAGTATCTGCGCGGTCCGTTTTTGGACTTCGTAACCGAGGTGCTGGACCAGCCCGCGGCTCGCCAGCGGGGGCTCATCCGCCGGGATTACCTGGACGAGTTGCTCCGCGCTCCGGAAGAACACATCACGCCGTTGGGCGGCTCCAAACTCTGGCAGGTGGCCGTGCTGGAATTGTGGATGCAGGAACATGGGCTTTAAGTTGATTTCTGTAAGATCCTTATTTTGCTGTTCGTTCAAAAACCTCAAGTGCAAGGAGCAAAGAAAGCTCAAACTCGAAGCGTATTTGTTCATACGTGAGAGTTTGAGCTTTCTGTCACGACGCTGCAATTGGGGATTTTTCAACGAACAGCGAGGAGGGGCGTGACATGGGTCAGACGAAACACCGCGGCGAACATCGCTTCGACCGCGACAATCTGCCGTCGCTGCGCAACTGGAAACGGGCGGACATGCTGCCCAACCTCAAACTGCCCGCGGACGTGATCCTGGAGTGCGGATGGGGCCGGTTGATCTTTGCCCATACGTTCTCGGACCAGCGCAAGCTGGTTCGCACCATTTGCGACGAATCTCCGGGGCGGCGGGACATCG
This sequence comes from Desulfonatronum lacustre DSM 10312, assembly GCF_000519265.1. Classification (NCBI taxonomy): domain Bacteria; kingdom Pseudomonadati; phylum Thermodesulfobacteriota; class Desulfovibrionia; order Desulfovibrionales; family Desulfonatronaceae; genus Desulfonatronum; species Desulfonatronum lacustre. The sequence goes on along the minus strand of NZ_KI912608.1, from coordinate 1,617,542 downwards.
CCATTTATCTGCGCGATCCGCACGTCGTGCTGGCCATGGCGCCCCAGGAACTGTTCATGGACCCGTCCCATACCTTCAGGCTCTGGCTGGACCGCTATCAGCCGGACCCGGCCATGAACAAGCGGATCGTGATTCGTCGGGTGCAGACCAGGGAAGACTGTCGCCGGATCAACACTATTTACGCCGGCAGGGGCATGGTGGTCTCGAAGGAGGATTTTCTCTGGAATCATCGGCATTCCCGGTCCATGGTCCCGCTGGTGGCCGAGGATTTGTCCACGCAACAGATCGTGGGCACGGTCACGGCCATCGACCATAAACGGGCCTTCAATGACCCGGAAAACGGGACCAGCTTGTGGTGCCTTGCCGTGGAGCCGCAATGTCGGCTGCCCGGGGTGGGCGAGGCCCTGGTGCGCTATGTGGTGGAGTATTTCCAGGCTCGGGGGCGGTCCTACCTGGACCTGTCCGTGATGCACGACAATACCCAGGCCATCGCCTTGTATGAAAAGCTGGGCTTCTCCCGGGTCCCGGTCTTCAGCGTCAAACACAAGAACGCCATCAACGAGCCGCTCTTCGTGGGCGAGGAACCGCAGACCAGGCTGAATCCATACGCCATGATCATCATCAAGGAGGCCCGGCGGCGGGGGATCGCCGTGGAGGTCCTGGACGAGACCAGCGGGCACTTTCAGCTTTCCTTCGGCGGGCGGAGCATTGCCTGCTGGGAGTCCCTGAGCGAGTTGACCAGCGCCATGGCGTTTTGCCGCTGCGACGACAAAAGCCTGACTTTGCGTCTGCTGCATCGGGCCGGGCTGCGGACGCCGGAACAGGTGGCGGCAGGGGAAGAGGCCGAGAATCTGGCGTTTTTGGAACGCCACCAGCGCCTGGTGGTCAAGCCGACCCGGGGCGAACAGGGCCGGGGAATCAGCGTGGACGTCCGCGACGACGAAGAACTGATCACGGCTGTTCGAAAGGCGCGTGCGGTCAACGACCGGGTCGTGCTGGAGTCCTTTGTTGAAGGGCAGGATTTGCGAATGATCGTCATTGACTTTGCCTTCGTGGCCGCGGCGGTGCGGCGGCCGGCCCAGGTGGAGGGCACGGGGGAGCACACGGTGCGGGAACTGATCGAAAAGCAAAGCCGCCGTCGGGCCGCGGCCACGGGCGGGGAGAGCCGAATTCCCCTGGACCAGGAAACCGAACGCTGCATGGCCCAAAGCGGCTGGAAGATGAGCGACGTCCCGCCTGCCGGTGAAACGCTGGTGGTACGCAAGACCGCCAACCTGCACACCGGGGGGACGATTCACGACGTCACGGACCAGGTCCATCCCGAGTTGGTCCGGGCCGCGGAACAGGCCGCCCGGGTGCTGAACATTCCGGTGGTCGGGTTCGATTTTCTCGTCCCGGACGTGGGCGGGTCGGAGTACGTGATCATCGAGGCCAACGAGCGTCCGGGCCTGGCCAACCACGAACCGCAACCCACGGCGGAGCGGTTCGTGGACCTGCTCTTTCCCCAGACCGCGACTCGAGGCTGATCCATTCCGATTGGGTCGAAAAAAACTGTACAAATACGGAGAACTGAATGACCAACGTGGCCATCGACATGGCATATCTGAAACGAATGCTTCTGGAACTTTTGGAAATCCCCAGCCCCACCGGATACACGGACCGGATCGTTCATTTTGCCGGTGAGGAACTGACCAGGCTGGGAATTCCCTTTGAGTTGACCCGGCGCGGGGCCATCCGGGCGGATCTCAAAGGTCGGGCCAGCAATCCGGACAGGGCCCTGGTGGCCCACCTGGACACCATCGGGGCCATGGTCCGGGAACTCAAGCCCAATGGCCGGCTCGGCGTCGCGCCCATCGGGACGTGGTCCAGCCGGTTCGCCGAGGGGGCGCGGGTGACCATTTTCACGGACGCCGGTTCCCTGCGGGGAACCATCCTGCCGTTGAAGGCGTCCGGTCATGTCTACGGGAACGAGATCGACACCCAGCCCGTGAACTGGGACAATGTGGAGGTGCGCGTGGACGAGCCGTCGCTCAGCGTGGACGAATTGGTCGGGCTGGGCATCCATATCGGCGACTGGGTGGCCGTGGACCCGCTCTGCGAGGTGCGTCCCAGCGGATACGTGAATTCCAGGCACCTGGACAACAAGGCCGGGGTGGCGATTCTGTTCGCCGTGGCCAAGGCCTTGTTGGAGAACGACATTCAGCCGCCCCTTGACTGTCACCTGTTGTTCACCATTGCCGAGGAGGTGGGGACCGGAGCTTCCGTGGCCCTGCACGGCGACGTGGCCGAGATGGTCAGCATCGACACGGCCCCGCTGCACGGTGGGCACAATCTCTGCGAACGCGGGGTCAGCGTGGCCCTGATGGATTCCAGCGGGCCCTTCGACTACCACTTAACCCATCGCCTTTTGGAATTGTGTCGCAAGCACCAGATTCTCCACCGCCGGGACGTGTTTCGCTACTACCGCAGCGATTCGGCCTCGGCCGTGGAAGCGGGCAACGACCTGCGCACGGCCCTGGTCTGCTTCGGCGTGGACGGCACCCACGGCTACGAACGGACCCACTTCGACTCCCTCCAGGCCACCGCCGAACTGATCGCCGCCTATATGCTCTCCGAACCGGTGGTCCCTCGGGACCGCTTCAGCCTGGGACCGCTGAACGGGTTTCCGGTGCAGCCGGAGTAGCTCCGGAACTCATTTTACTTGAAAACGTGCTCCTCTCCCGGAAACGTCCCGGCCTTGACCTCTTGAACGTACTCTCGCACCGCGTCACGCATCACGGTGCCGACCTGAGCATATTTTTTCACGAATTTCGGGGTGAAGCGGTCGTAGAGGCCGACTACGTCGTGGAAGACCAGGACCTGGCCGTCGCAGTCCGGTCCGGCGCCGATGCCGATGGTCGGGATGGCCAGTTGGTCGGAGATGGTCCGGGCCAGGGGGGCTGGGACGCATTCCAGGACCAGGCCGAAGGCCCCGGCTTCCTCCAGGGCAACGGCGTCTTCCTGGATGCGCTGGGCCGCGGCGTCGGTCCGGCCCTGGACCTTGAATCCGCCGAGTTGGTGAACGTGTTGGGGCGTCAGGCCGACGTGGCCCAGGACGGGGATGCCGTTCTGGGTCATCTTGCGCACGGCGGGCAGGATTTCCCGTCCACCCTCTACCTTGACCGCATGCATCCCGGCTTCTTGTAAAAAACGTCCGGCGTTGACCAGGGCCTGCTCCGGCGAAACCTGGTAGCTCATGAAGGGCATGTCGCCCACCAACATGGCCCGTTGCGCCCCCCGAGCCACGGCCCGGCAGTGGTGGAGCATGTCCTCCATGGTCACGGACAGGGTGTTCTCAAGGCCGAGCATGACCATGCCCAGGGAGTCGCCCACCAACAGGACGTCCACCCCGGCTTCGTCCAACAGCTTGGCCGTGGCCCAGTCATAGGCCGTCAAGACGGTAATCTTTTCGCCCTGGCGCTTCATCTCCAGGAGCGTGGCCGTGGTCGTTTTACCCACTTCATGCCTCCATCTTGTCCAGGGCATCCATCAGGCTGATGGTCAGCTTAAGAAAGTCCGCTTCCGTCAAGATGCCCACGAGCTTTTCTTTATCCACCACCGGCAGGCAGCCGTACTTGTGCTGGAGCAGGAGTTCCGCGGCTTCGCGCAGGTCCACGCCAGGGGAAATGGTGGTCACGTCCCGGCGCATGATTTCATGGATGGGAATGGAGGCGTCGATTTCGTTCTGGACCTCGTCCTCGATGTCGGCCAGCTTGGAAATGGTCACGGCCAGCAGGTCCCGGTGGGTCAGCAGACCGACGAAGCGCTCCTCCCTGTCCACGATGGGGATGTGTCGGATACGGCCCAGATTCATGATCGAGCGGGCGGTCTGCACGTTGTCGTGCTCCTGAAGGGAAAAGACCTTTTTGGTCATCAGATCGTTGACTTTGAGCATGATGGTTCTCCTTGTTGATCAGAATACACGTATTCTTTCACTGTTCATGACCGGTCTGTCAAGGATGGCCGGACCGGCGGCAGGGCCATTTTGTTCTCTGGAAAATATCCATAATTTCAGAATGCTGGATTGCAGGGTGTTCAAGGGGAACCCCCAAGGGGGGCAGCAATCATCGAAATCGAAATCGCTATCGCTATCGAAATCGGAATGTTACCAGAAATCGATTTCGATCACGATTTCGATTTCGATTTCGATTTCGATGCCGATCCAGAGCGTCTGTGGTTCGAGAACAAAATTGTCCTGGGGCCGGCGGCGATTTGGAGAATATGAAAGGATTATGGCATGACAAGTATTTCTTGTCCTTTTTCGGGATATCGGATACCCATCAATGTTTTTCGATCACTTTTCCTTTTTACTTGACGCTCATGCGAGGAGAGGTCTTATGATGAACCGTTTCGTCTTGTCGGCATGTCTTGTTTTGTTGTTCGGAGTGTCCGTTTCGGCCGGCGCGGAGCAGGCGAAAGTCGTCTCCGTCAACCAGTTCGTGGAGCATCCGGCTCTGGATTCCGTGCTGCGCGGTTTTCAGGACCAACTGCGTGAGGAAGGGTTTCAGGTCGACTACCGGGTGCACAACGCCCAAGCCAACATGGCCACGGCCAATCTGATCGCCCAGCAGATCGTGGGCGAGCGTCCGGACCTGGTGCTGGCCATTGCCACGCCTTCGGCCCAGGCCATGGCTCAGACCGTGAAAAAGAACCCCTCGATGCAGAAGACTCCCATCCTGTTCAGCGCGGTGACCGATCCGCTGGGCGCCGGGCTGGTCAAGGATCTGCAAAATCCCGGCGAGAACATCACCGGCACCTCGGACCTGACCCCCATGGACCAGCACCTGGCCCTGATCCGGGAGTTCCATCCGGAAATGACCTCCCTGGGCGTGATCTACAACTCCGGGGAAGCCAATTCCCGCGCCCTGGTGGATTTGCTCAAGGTTGAGACGAACAAGGCCGGGATCAAGCTGGAAGAGGCCACCGTGGCCCGGTCCAGCGACGTGTTCCAGGCCGCCCGCAGCCTGGTGGGCCGGGCTCAGGCCGTGTACGTGCCCACGGACAACACGGTGGTTTCGGCCTTCGAGGCCCTGGCCAAGGTCTGCCAGGACAACAAGCTGCCCCTGTACGCCGCGGACGTGGACTCCGTGCCCCGGGGCGCGGTGGCCGCGCTGGGCTTTGACTATTACGAACACGGCCGTCAGGCCGGAGCCATGGCCGCGCGGATTTTCCGCGGGGCCGACCCAGCAACCACCCCGGTGGAAACCCAGCAGGAACTCGAACTGCACATCAATCTCCCCGCGGCCCAGGCCATGGGCGTGACCATTCCCCAGGCTCTCCTGGACCGGGCCGGGAAGATTCTCGAATAAGCAATAATCTCTTGTCTGCTCGTGCTCAGTCGTCTTGCTGAGCACGAGTGCGACTACCAGGTTTTAACCTTTCTTCATGACGTTTTCTTCTCCATGAACATATCCATGCTGATCGTTTTTTACGGAATCATTGCATCCGGAGTCCGCCCATGACTTGGTACGCGCTGTTGGGCGCGGTGGAGCAGGGGCTGGTCTACGGAATCATGGTCCTGGGCGTGTACCTGACTTTTCGGGTGCTCAACTTCCCGGATCTGACCGTGGACGGGAGTCTGCCCCTGGGTGCCGCGGTCTGCGCCGTGGCCATCACCTCGGGGATCGACCCGTTCCTCTCTCTGTTTCTTGCTATGTTCGCTGGGTTCCTGGCCGGGATGGTCACCGGGTTTCTGAACACCAAGCTGGGGATTCTGCATCTCCTGGCCTCCATCCTGACCATGATCGCCCTGTATTCCATAAATATTCGGGTGATGAGCGGCCCCAACGTCTCGCTGCTGGGCCGGGATACGATCCTCGATCCGCTGATGGGCTTGGGCTTGCCCGGGTATTTGTCCTCCATCGTCCTGTTCTCGTTCATCGGGGCGGCCATCGTGATCTTCCTGATCTGGTTTCTGCACACGGAATTTGGACAGACCATGCTGGCCACGGGCGACAATCCCCGGATGATCACCAGCCAGGGCGTGAATACGCATAGCGTGATCATCATCGGCGTGGGGCTGTCCAACGCCATGGTAGCCTTCAGCGGGGCGCTGATCGCCCAGAATCAGGGCGCGGCGGACGTGAACATGGGCGTGGGAACCATCGTGGCCGGGCTGGCCTCGGTGATCGTGGGCGAGACGGTCTTCGGCCGGGGCGGGATCATGCGCGCCGTGATCGCGGCCCTGCTCGGCTCGATTCTCTATCGGCTGGCCATCGCCATGGCCCTGAGCATGAAACTGGGGGCCTTCTCCTTCACTCCCAGCGATCTGAACCTGATCACCGCGCTGCTGGTGGTCCTGGCGCTCACCGCGCCGAAAATCAAGGCGCGGTTCTTCTCATGATGCTGTCTCTGAAAAATGTCATCAAGTATTTTCACCGGGGCAGCGTGAACGAGGTCCTGGCTTTGCAAAATGTCTCCCTGGACGTTCGTCGCGGGGACTTCATCTGCATCATCGGTTCCAACGGGGCCGGCAAATCCACCTTGTTGAACTGTCTGGCCGGATGCTTTTTCCCGGATCAGGGCAGTATCCTCCTGGATGATCGGGACATCACCGGCTGGCCGGAGTACAAGCGGGCCAAGTTCATCGGCCGGGTCTTCCAGGACCCGCTGCTGGGCACCTGCGCTTCCATGAGCATCGAGCAGAACCTGGCCCTGGCCCTGCGGCGGGGGCGCTTTCGAGGGCTATCCGCCGGGGTGCGGCGTCTGGACCGGGACTTGTTTCGGGAAAAGCTGCGCATGCTGGATCTGGGGCTGGAGGACCGGTTCCAGGACGCCGTGGGCCTGCTTTCCGGCGGGCAGCGCCAAGCCCTGACCATGGTCATGGCCACCTTGGTCCGCCCGGACATCCTGCTTCTGGACGAGCATACCGCGGCCCTGGACCCGAAGACCGGCCAGCAGATTCTGGAGCTGACCGACCGGCTGGTGGAAAGCATGGAGTTGACAACCCTGATGGTCACCCACAACATGCACCAGGCCCTGCGCATGGGCAACCGGCTGATCATGATGCACCGGGGCGAGATCATCATGGACATCTCCGGCGAGGAGAAGTCCCGTCTGAAGGTGGACGATCTGCTGGCCCGGTTCTACAGCCTGAAGCAGGAAGCCTTTGCTTCGGACAAGATGTTGTTGGTGTGAGAGGGGGAGTATTCAGGAACCAGCATTCAGTATTCAGGAGTCGGAAGGCAAGCTCGAAATCGCAATCGAAGCCGACAAAGTGCAAGTCCGTCGCTGAATGACGGTAATGGAATTTCGATCTCGATTGCGATAAATCAACCATACAACATAAACCCAACGGAGTTTTTTCAATGTCTGAACGTACCCTTTGCATGATCAAGCCGGACGGCGTGGAGCGGAATTTGATTGGAAATGTGTTGACCCGGATCGAGACCGCGGGGCTGCGGGTCGTGGCTTTGCGCAAGCTGCGGCTGACCACGGCCCAGGCCGAGGGCTTCTATGCCGTGCACAAGGAGCGTCCGTTTTTTCAGAGCCTGGTGAGTTACATGACCTCCGGGCCCATCGTGGCCGCGGTCTTGGAAGGCGACAACGCCATTGCCCGCTGGCGGGACCTGATGGGCGCAACCAATCCGGCCAATGCCGCCGATGGCACCATTCGGAAGGATCTGGCCCTGGACGTGGAGCGGAACACGGTGCACGGTTCCGACGCCCCGGAAACCGCGGCTCAGGAAATCCCGTATTTCTTCAACACCATGGAGCAGCAGGGATGAGTGCCTTGCGCATCGGATGCATCGGGCTCGGGAACATGGGGGCGGCCTTGATCAAGGCTTTCTCCACTCGCCCGGATACGTCCATTCTTGGGTTTGATCCTGATAAAAGCAAGGCGCAGGACCTGGCCGGGGTGCCCGGCTTCGTCGCGGCGCAGAGCATTGAAGATGTGCTTCGCGACGCGGACTTTGTATTTCTGGCGGTCAAGCCGCAAATCATGTCCAAGGTCCTGGCCGAGGCCCTTCCGGCCCTGCGACCGGAGATATGTCTGATATCCATAGCCGCCGGCATCGGGATGGAGCAGCTGCGAGCCTGGTCGGAAGAGCGTTGCGCCGTGGTCCGGGTCATGCCCAACACTCCGGCCATGGTCCGTTCCGGGGTCAGCGCGGTCTGCTTCGAAGACCCGAAGCTGACCGAAGCCGGGCAAGCAACGATCATGGAACTCCTGGGCCTGCTGGGTCAGGTCCACGTTCTGCCGGAACGGTATTTCCACGCCTTCACCGCTCTGGTGGGCTCGGGCCCGGCCTACGTGTTTCACTTCATGGACGCCCTGGTCCAGGCCGGGGTCTCCGCCGGCCTGGGGCGGCCCCAGGCCGAGGAGATGGTTGCCGGGCTGTTGGAAGGCTCGATCAAGCTGGCCCAGGAAACCGGCTTCAGTCTGAGCACCCTGCAGCACATGGTCACCTCCCCCGCGGGAACGACCATCGCCGCGTTAAACCACCTGGACAGAACAGCGGTCCGCGGCTCGATCATCGACGCGGTGCACGAGGCGGAGCAGCGGAGTCGGGAGCTGGGGGAGGGGTAGGTCGACCTTTGAGAGCTTACAGCAAAGGGGGGCCGATGGTCCCCTTTTTTTGTAACTACTCAGCACCGAGTAGTGCCGTTGCCGGTGTCGGAATCGGAATCGGGATCGGGATCGAAAACGCTGGGAAGCGTTCAAAATTTTTCCTGTTCCGATTCCGATTCCGATAGCGACCCCGACTCCGATTGCCGGAGAAAGGGCGGATACAAAATGTGCTGAGTAGATACCTTTTTTTATCCTTTCCCACATTCGCTTGCGGTTCTGACCACGCAGATCGTTGACAAAGAGAGCCGATTTTGTATAGCAGATTTGTATACAAAGGAGGGGGTATGGCTCAACTTGAAACGCGAAGTTCTCCCATCAACATCAGAGCGTTGCCGACACAAAGGGTTTTGATCGATAAAGCTGCGGATATTTTGAGGAAAAGTCGATCGGAGTTTATGCTTGAGGCGGCATGTCGGGAAGCCGAGAATGTCCTTTTGGATCGACGTCTTTTTTTTCTGGATGACGCGGAGTATCGGAAATTTGAAGAGTTGATGAGGGCTCCCGTTTCCGATTCCGTTGAAGCACTCCTTGCAACAAAAGCACCGTGGGAATGACCCAGCTTTCTCCTCCCTCCCCAGTCTCCCCACTTTATAGCCTGGAAGATTTTGATTGTGGAGTGGCTGTACTCAATTCGTGGCTGATCAAGCAGGCTTTGCGAAATGAGGCATCCGGCGCTTCCCGGACATTCATTGTCGGAAAGGAGAAAAAAGTTGCTGGTTATTATGCTTTAGCCGTCGGGAGCGTTGAACGAGTGAGGGCATCCGCAAAAATACGCCGGAATATGCCTGAGCCGGTGCCTGTCATGGTGCTGGGGAGATTAGCGGTTGACCTTCAGTGGCAGGGGCTGGGGGTTGGCCAGGGACTTCTCAAAGATGCTTTGCTACGTACCGTGGCCGTCTCAAGACAGGCAGGAATACGGGCGCTTGTGGTGCATGCCATTTCCCAAGAGGCCCGATTGTTTTACATCCGTCACGGCTTTCTGGAATCGCCCTTGGATGAGATGACGCTCATGCTGGGCCTGGAAAAACTCCTGACTTGATCAAAGAATCTTAGCATCCATCAACGAATCTGGAAAAAACACTGGACATATTTTTGTGAGCAAAATATAGTCTACCCCAAAGTGTCTGACAAGGGCAAAGCACGCCGAAAGGGTGTGACGCAAAGCCACCGGCCTACATTTCGTTTTGTGCGAAACAGGGTAGCGGGGCCGCCGGACCGAAGAGGGGTTTTTCCTCCTGCTTTTTCCCTGCTCTCGCTCCCTTCCGCCGGACCGGCAATGTTCTTCCGTTTCCACTTCTCCGCTTGTTTTGATGTTTCTGTCCACCGGGCAACCCTTCTCCAGCATTTTATCTCTTTGAACCGGCTGTGCCCATTCGCTCTTCGCCTCGAACTTTCTCCGGCCTGACCTTTGTCGAGGTTCTGGTCGCCATTGTCATCGCCTTGGTTTTGATGGCGGTCAGTGCACCGTATCTCACGGGGATGTATCGCAGCGCCGGGTTGTCCACGACGGCCCATGATTTTTTGTCCACCCTCAGCTATGCCCGCAGCGAAGCCATCAAGCGCAATCAGCGGGTCACGGTCTGCAAGAGCGTGGACGGCCTGGAGTGTACCACCCAGGGAGGTTGGGAGCAGGGATGGATTGTGTTCGTGGATGCCGGGAATCTGGCTCAAGTTGCTGATTCCAACGATATCCTCAGGGTTCGCGGTCCGCTGCGCGGCGAGACGACCTTGACCGGGAACATGCCCGTACGCAACTATGTGTCATACGTCGCCAACTGGGTTCGACCCAGTATGTCAGCGGCGCGTTCCAGGCCGGCACCCTGACCCTCTGTCGCCAGGAGCGCGGCGTAAAGTTCATCCTGGCCCGGGCCGGGAGGGTTCGGACGGAGAAGGCCACTTGTCAGTGATCCATTCGATTTTGGATAGGATATTAATGGTACAAAAAAAAGGTTCTTCCATCATCGAAGTCCTGGTCGTGGTGGCCATCGCCGCCATCCTCACGACCATCGCCATCCCGGCGTTCAACGTGTTCATCGGCAATACGCGGACCAGTGCCGTGGCCAACGAGTCTTTCTGCGAGTCACTGAAATATTTCGAGACAAGTGAACGATTTCAGAGAAGTATTGTTTCATCTGACCAGGTGCTCAAGAGTAAGATAAGACGAGAGAAAGGAAGCATCGAGGAGCAAATAGAGTCATGAATACAGTATTGGACATCACCGGACTGACCCGTGCTGAAAACACCGGGTCATGGAAGAACTTTGGGTGGATTTATCTCGACCTGAGGCCGAATATGAATCGCCAGAGCGGCATGGTGAAGTGCTTCGAGCGCGTGAAGCGGATGTCACGGCTGGCAGGGATGAGTTTGTGCCGTGGAAGGAAGCGAAGCGAATTCTTCGAGAGAGCGCAATGAACCGAGATCACCGGAAATAGATTGTCGAATGCCCAGCAACGATGCAATGACCCATAATGACCGTACATGTGTGATGGTCAAGCGAAACACCGGCGGGCTGACCATTATCGAGGTGTTGGTGGTGGTGGCGATTATTTCGATCATGTCGGGAATTGGATTGTTTTATATTAATTCTGCCAGCTTTAGACTTCAGTCTGAGGCAAGGAATATCCGTTCAGCATTATTTCACGCACGTATAGATGCAATAAAGACTAACTCAGATGTCACGATGAAATTTTATACTGATAAATATGATAACGGTCGCGGCAACTCAATTGATTTATCCGGAAATGGCTTGTCATTGTCATTCTCTGGCGGGGGGGCTTTGCCGACTGGTGGATATACTGTAACGTTTTCTCCATCTGGAACAACGGCAAACAGCAACTACCATCTGACGAATCTTGCAGGCGATAAAATTAGTATCCAGATGAACTCTGTAGGTAGGATATGGCTCGAAAGATTATGAACTCGAATGGTGATGGTTTTACCATTGTTGAGCTCATTATCGCCATGCTCGCAATGATGGTACTCATTGGTGCGCTTGTTCTTGTTTTTATCTCTCAAAGCAGAATGTCTGTGTCAGAAGAAGAGATGCTCAGCCTTCAGATGAATTTGCGCGTTGCTACTGAACGGCTTTCTCATGCTTTCAGCCATGCAGGGTTCGGGGGTTATGATTCCTTTCAGGATGGATTCAGCATGACGGGAAACGAGCCAGGTGCTGGTAACATTACGATCAATACGTTCGTCTCGAATATTGAAAATGGAGAATCGATTTCTACAACACTTGACCCAGATTCTTTAGTGATTGTTTATGGTTTTAAGAAGATTGGCACAGTGGACTCTATAACGGATAATGTCGTTCAGCTCAAGAGTGGCTCAGGTTATCCTGCTCCAAGCCCATTACCTGATCAAGATGTCAATCTATTTAAGAGATATTTCTACTTTTTCCCCAATTATGAGGGTAATGTTTTCTCTGTTTTAGATCCAAGCGCGAACGTTGCCGACGGAGGTAGGAAGCTGACGTTTCTCAGGAACGTCGATGCCCCTGAAGAAGCAACAATGTACATGGTCTCTCCAAGCCGTATTCAGATAGTTGAAACCGCTAAGACAAACAGAATTGGGAAAACTATTACAATTCCAACACTGTATCTGAAAAATTTCGCCTATACTTCCGCGCAATATTGGATCGTCGCGGAGAATATCGAAGACCTTCAGGTTCAATATTCAACGGACGGAGAGAAGTGGCTCGATGACCCCGTGAATCTCCTGGATATCCGCAAAATACGTTTTTGGGTTGTTGGGCGCAGTGAAAATCAGACCGGAGTACAATCCCAGGTTTTCGAGGTGACTGACCTGACTAAAAATATTGGAGAGCCTGTGGATATGTGTATTGAGCAATACACAGAAGATGGTGATTCGCATTGCGTCATGTACCGCGTCGGTCCTTTTAGCGACGGATATGCCCGGATGCTCAGCCGAGGAGAGGTGGTTTTGCGTAATGTCTTCTGATGCATATTCCAAGTCCTGTTTAGCGTTCACCCTTCTCGAAGTGCTCATTGCCGTGATTGTGCTGGCCGTGGCTGTTCTGGCATGGATGAGCACCCAGCAGGCTGCCGTGTTGACCAGAGGTCAGGGACGAACCATGTCCATAGCCACGGAGCTTGTGCAGGCAAAAATCGAAGAACTGTCTTTGCGGCCTGCCCAGGTTTGCCCACAGGGAGCTTTAGAATGTCAAGGCCAAGAGGAACAGACTATTGGCGGTTTCAATTACGTTTTGGAATGGAATTTGACGAGAATGGAAGTCAGTGACGGCAGTGACGTTTTGGATACCAGGGCGTTCTGGGAGATATTCGTCAGGGCGGACTGGAAGTACCGCGGCAACAAGTCATTCTCTGCCGGCAGGCTAGTCCCGGAGAGAGCGTCATGAGTAAACAAATTTACTGTCTCCAGAGTCGGCGTAGCCGAGGTGAAGAAGGAATTGCCCTGGTCATGGCGCTTCTTATTCTTCTTGCTATGAGCATCATGATCATTGGTTTTTCTGCAGACGTGGAGATGGATGTATACATTTCTCGCAATCTCCAACTCCGAAACCAAGCCCTTAACTGGGCCGAGTCCGGGGTGGATGTTGTCGAGGAAATGGTCGGGTATTCTGTGGATACGAGAGGAGACGAACCTGTTGCTTTTTACTTGGGAGATGCTCAAGGGGACTATTTTCAGGGACAAATTTCCAACGGACCTTTGATGTACATGAGTCAAGACATGAACGATCCCGATGAAGAGCCCAATGTGAGTTTTTTCGAGGTGATCAATCCGGGAACACTTATCGAAGTAGGTGGTGTTAAGGTAAAATTCCAAGGTGCACGACCTGCAGAGGGTGGTTCTATCATTATTGGCGCTGGGTACGAAGGAATCGGTAAGGGCGTCGCCGGGGCCGGCGGCTTTTCAAGCTATTATCAGCTTATTGGACGTGGCTATGAGCGGCTTAACAGCCGCCAAGCAGTGGGAACCATGTACCGGCATGTACAGAGATAAGGGGGCGAGGATGAGATATAAAGTGGGGTATCCCAGCGGTGCTATTGTTTGTCTCGCTGTCTTGTTTATGGTTTCATCCTTTCTGTCGGTTGCGATCACAACTATCGTACGCGCCGACGTATGTGGTCAATATTCTTTTGGCGGACCGCCTTTTCTCCCAGAAGCTGTCCCACCATTGGTCATGCTGGTCATGGGCAGGGATCATAAATTGTATTACGCGGCCTATAATGATGCATCTGACTTGAATGACGATGGAATTCTGGACATAGGTTATAACCCATCCATTGACTATTACGGCTATTTTGATTCTTATAAGTGCTATACTTACAATTCCAGTAACAGTCGATTTGAACCGAATTCAGTCACTGCGGATAAAAAATGTTCAAATGCATGGAGCGGTGACTTTTTAAATTATCTGACAATGTCCCGCATGGATACGATACGCAAGGTGCTTTATGGCGGATATCGTTCCACGGACTCCGTTACTGACACGGTTTTGCAAAGGGTATACGTTCCACAGGATGCCCATTCATGGGGTAAGGAGTATACCAGTCAATCTGTGGATGGATATAGCATCGTCGATTATACGCCATTGTCAGCGCCTATGTCTGGACGTCGCCATTTTTTCGCCTCGACGACACTCACAGCTAATGGAACGCCGTTTCTTCGGGTTTTAGAGAATGCAGGTCATGCAGGAAAAGAATATCGTATATGGAACTGGACAGCAATTGAACGGCCAGTTGCAGGCAATCGCTTAGAAGATGGTGAGTCAGGCCCAACCATAAGCAGCTTGCGAAGCTCGCATGGCGGATATGACCTGACCGATTATGCCGTACGCGTCAAAGTGTGCGATGCGTCTATGCCTGAGGATAATTGTAAGCTATATCCTGGAACGAACTCAGATGGATCAGGCGCGGTTTACAAACCCATCGGTCTTTTGCAGAAGTACGGCGAAGGGAACAGCATGTATTTTGGTCTAATGACCGGATCTTACGAGAAAAACATGTCTGGGGGTGTCGTTCGAAAAAACATCGGCAGCATCAGCGATGAAATTGATCTTGAGACTGGCCAGTTCACGGCAATCAACGGAATCATTCAAACTATCAACAAGATGAGGATTATCAACTTCAGGTATTCGGATCACAGTTATGAACCTGGATGGTCCGGCGCATGGGTCACAAGTCGCACCATGAATGAAGGAGAGTTCCCGGATTGGGGGAACCCTCTGGCGGAGATGATGTATGAGACTTCGAGGTACTTTGCCGACGAATCGCCAACACAAGATTATCTTTACAGCGGAGGCAAGGATGCGACGCTTGGCTTGCCTTTGGCGACATGGCAGGACCCGTTTATGCAAAGCGGCAAGAATCTTTACTGTGCCAAGCCGATCATGCTGGTCGTCAGCGACATCAATCCCTCATTTGACTCCGACAAACTGCCGGGTTCTGCTTTTGCTGCGGCGGGATGGGGCTCTGAGCAGGCGCTGGGGGCAGGAAACTTCCATGCCCAAAATCTTGCGGACGCCATCGGCACGAAGGAGTCCATAGCCGGAGCCCCATGGTTTATCGGCGAAAATGATGAGGGCACGGATTTTATGTGCACCTCGAAAGCGGTCGATAACCTCGGCGGCGTCCGTGGGTTATGCCCTGAAGACCCGACGAAACAGGGAAGCTATTATGCCGCTTCCGTGGCCAACTATGCAAGAAATACGGACTTGCGACCGGATTTAACGGATGAGCAAAAGGTTAGCACCTTTGCTGTCGCGCTTTCTTCGCCGATACCCGACATTGACGTCAGAGTTGGTAACTCAAGCGTACGTGTCGTTCCCATGGGAAAATCCATCAGTGGTAATTTGAACGTCAACCAGAATTGCGCTCAAAAATGTACGTTGTCACTGGATGCAGATGGATTGCATGTTTCAAATTGCGCATCTAATGCGTTTTGCCCAACCAATCAGATAGTTAATTTCTTCGTGGATAGCATCACATACGATCAAAACGACGAGATTACGTACGCAAAATTTCGAATTAATTTTGAGGACGTAGAGCAGGGCGCTGATCATGACATGGATGCAATCATATTATATGAGGTTGAATCCATAGGCGATAACCAAATCAAGGTGACCGTCACCTCTGAATATGCCGCAGGCGGCATTGATCAGGTCCTTGGCTTTATCATTTCAGGAACAACAGAAGATGGAGCATACCTTGTAGTAAAAGACAAGGACGTTACCGTAGGGGGAGATACGCCAACACAGGTCAGTGATTTGGGGCTTGTTTGGTCGAGAGTCTTCACTGTTGCCGGGAATCCTTCCGGTATTTTGAGAAATCCTCTTTGGTATGCGGCCAAATGGGGCGGCTATGAAGCAAACGCCGATGGGACAGTGAACTGGGATCAGGCCGGTGATGGTGTCCCGGACCACTACTTCTACGTGGCCAACCCTCTGCGCTTGGAGCAGCAACTGGCCAGGGCATTTCAACTAATGCTCACTCGCATTGCCTCGGGTGCCGCCGCATCGGTCATTTCATCCTCCCGCAGGGGAGAGGGGATTATTACGCAGGCCGTGTTCTGGCCTTCCAGATTCGATACTTCGGACAAGGAGGTCACCTGGACAGGCGACGTGCGCGCCCTTCTAGTCGATACTCAGGGCCGCTTAAGGGACAAGCTCGGGAAGGAGGTCGTCTACCTTTACGATGCCGACGCTAAGAGGACCAAGGCTTGCGTGGATGGAGATGCTAGCAACGGTGGGTGCGATGGCGGAACGATCAAAGAGTTGGACGACCTTTCCTATCTTTGGGCTGTATCAGATTGGGTGAACGATCTCACGGATGAACTTGTCAACAGAGGAAGCTATGCTTCTGATTCAGCGTATCGTTATATATTCACCTGGAATGATGCGAACAACAATGGCAAGATCGACGCCAATGAAGTCATCCCTTTTATTCATACAAACCATGCGGACATACCATATCTTGACGAAGACACCATCAAATGGCTACGCGGTCAGGATCAGGTCGGTATGCGTAGCCGACAGTTCAACAACAAAACTTGGCGACTTGGTGACGTCATCCATTCATCGCCGGTATTGGTGGGCGCTCCGGCGGAAAACTACGACCTGTTGTGGAACGATCCGACATACGGCGCATTCTACCGTAAATATCGTGACAGAAGATTGATGGCCTATTTTGGAGGCAACGACGGCATGCTTCACGCTGTAAATGCCGGATTTTATCAGACAGGTAGCGGTTTTTTAGCCAATAGTGGACCAGCGCTGGGTGCTGAGATGTGGGCCTATGTGCCGTACAATTTATTACCCCACTTGAGCTGTTTGGCTCAGCCAAACTACAGTCATCAGTATTATGTTGACTTGCGTCCCAGAGTTTTCGATGTAAAAATTTTTCCACCTTCTGATAAACACCCCGGCGGGTGGGGTACCATCCTTGTCGGTGGTATGCGTTTCGGGGGCGGGTACTTTGAAGATACAGTTCTGGGCCGCGAATTCAGTTCATCATATTTCGTGTTGGATATCACAGAGCCGAACGAGCCCCCGGTACTCTTGGGGGAAACAACGACCAAGAGGGGGAATCAATCATGCGCTGGGAATAAGCCATGTGTGAACTTTGGATATACAATATCCGTCCCTACGGTTGTCCCGGTGAAAGATAGCTCCGGCGTCGTCAAATGGTTTTTGGTTCTCAGTACCGGCCCGGACAGCGACAAAATTAGCGTTGAAAGTACACAGAAGGCTAAGGTGGCGGTTGTTCCCATGGAGGACTACCTGGGTAATCAGAGCCATGCCAATTGGAGCAATCTGCGCATCCCGGACTTTGCCCCTTCAGCGACCCAGAGCGGCAGAAAGGAGGTTCCGAACAACAACTCGTTCATATCCACCGGAATGGTCAGCGTGGACTATGACTTCGACTTTTTCGTCGATATTCTCTATTTCGGGACCACGGAAAAGCAGGGACAGACTATCGGTGGAGGCTTGCAGCGATTGAAGGTTGAAGGCGACGCGGACCCCAGCAAGTGGGAGTACAAGTCCATGTTTGATGCCGGAAGGCCTGTCACCGGGGAGCCCAACATTGGCTGGAAAGATGATAATGTCTGGGTCTATTTCGGCACTGGAAAGTTCTGGACTGCGGCCGACAAGTTTGATGTATCCACTGAATCCATCTACTGTATCCAGGAACCGAAGCAGACCCAAAGCAATGCGTACAACTTTTCACAAGTTTCAAAATCTTCATTGTTGAATGTTAGCAATGTTCAGGTCAGTGCGGAATCTTACGGTGAGATTTTATGTTCAGACGGCTCTACGAATTGCCTTCCATCTGGTGTAACAACATTTTATGGGCTGCAAAATGAAATTTTATCAAAGTCAAACGTGAGTGGCGCATATAGAGAACTTTCTCCTGCCGGTGAGCGTGTCATTGGTCAGCCTTCTTTGCTAGGTGGATTACTCAATTTTTCCGCATACCACCCTGATCCTGATAACAATATATGTGCATCTGATGGACGCAGTAAGTTGTATAGTTTACATTACTTGACATGTACTCCATGGATTAAAAATGTTTTTGGTGAATCAAATTCGTCTGTTGTTGGAGAAGGTGATGGTGAAAAAAATGTCGTCGATTTCACAAAAGACCTTGGACCTGGTATGACAATTACACCAACTTTGCATCTTGGTGATCAGCAAGGGGCAACAGTTTTTATCCAGACAAGTACTGGTGAAATAATTTCAATTGATCAGCCTAATCTTCCTATTGATTCAACACGTAGTGGGCGATCAAGTTGGCATATGATAGATGTTGAATAGTTTTTTTTATTGATATAATAAATTATCAATAAGAATATTGGATATATGAGCTAGGATTTTTTTAATGAGGATAATCTTGGGTTCTTTCAGATGTTTCCAGTGTTCATCCAAATCATGTACAGCATGCTAATGATTTTTGAAAACGGTGAGAAAATACTTTTTGACATGAGTCCGTACTTGGATCAAAAATCGTGGAGTAGAATCAAGGACCAGTAAATTTTTTTTACGGGCCTTTGTCCGTTACGGAACAATACCCTGCTAGGAAATTATGATATTGATCCTGAAACATTGTATGAGCTGTCCGTGTCGATCAAGTAGGTGGCTTTGTTGAAGTATCAACACATTGATTTGGCGGCCCGGCGTCGGCATTGCCTTTCGGACCTGATCCGGGTACGAGGGGCCGTCAGGCTGGTGGCGGGCTTTTGAGTGGTGCGGCGGCCAGGCGGGAGCTTTCGGAGCTTGCGCGGCATCCCTGGTTTTACCCTCGTCCAGTCGCTATTTTTTTGGATTTCCAGACAATTACAAGCCGGATAACCAGGCCATGGACGATGAGCAACGCAATGCGCCCCGGGTTGACGTAGAGCCGGATTTCAGCGTTCTGCGCATGACCGATGGGCGACGGTTCATGGCCATTGTTTACGATATCAGCCGGGTCGGTGTACTGGTGGATCTTTCCCAGAATGAAGGGCGACATGATTGGGCAGCCGTTGGCGAACGGGTCGAATTTCTGGCCGTTCCGGAGTGCTTGCGGTTTGCGCTTCAAGGCGTCGTTGGGCGGATCGTTCGCCGGGAAGGTTCGTGTTGGGGCGTCGAATTCACTGAACCCCTGGTACTGGAGCAGCCGGAAATCGACCGCTTGCAAGAGCATCTTGAAGTCCCAGTCGGTCCCGAGTGGAGCAAGTTTTAGCAGTCCGTTGAAAAACTTTCAATTTCTGCGTCGCCCTAAAGCGTTCAAACTCTCACGTATCAAATCCTCCCCCACCCATGCATCATCGCCGCATTGTCTTTCTGTCGCCCCGTTTTCCCTGGTGGGGCTGGATACTGTTGCTCCCCTTGGCCGTGCTGGGCGTGTTTCTCGGCGCGGTTTTTTTCCTGGTGTTCATCGCCTTCGTGATCACCGCCGGTCTGGTCATGTGGATTCGGTGGAAATGGATGCGCTATAAAATGGGCGCGGAAAAAGGCGGTCCCGGCGTACACCGGGAATTCCAGGCTCGACGGGAGTATGATTGCGAAATCAGACGGCTGGATAATCCGAAGGACGGGCCGAAGGGATGATCCCCGGCGTATTTTTTGTAACTACTCAACACAGCGTAATGTCGCTGCCGGGGTCGGGGTCGGCATCGAAAACGAAGGGATGCGTTCTCAACTCTTCCTGTTTCGATTCCGATACCGACCCCGATAGCCGGAGCAAAAGCGGACACAAAATGTGCTGAGTAGATACCGGAATCCTTCCATTTGGACACCGAAAACCTTCAACCCCCTTCATCATGAAAGACCGATACAACAAACTCCATCCCATTTCCTGGGACCAATTGCATCGAGATTCCAAACTCCTGGCCTGGCGACTGCTGGACCTGGGTCCGTGGCAGGGCATCGTGGCCATCACCCGGGGTGGACTGGTGCCCGCGGCGGTCATTGCCAGGGAACTGGAGATCCGGGTCATCGATACGGTCTGCGTGTCCAGCTACGCATGGCAGGACCAGGGCCAGTGCTCCGTGCTGAAGCGCTTCCAGCCGCTGGCTCCGGACGTTGCGGCCAAGACCCTGATCATCGACGATCTGGTGGACACCGGGCGCACGGCCAAGATCGTTCGGGAGATGCTGCCCGAGGCCCATTTCGCCACGGTCTACGCCAAGCCGGCCGGGCGGCCCATGGTGGACACCTTCATCACCGAGGTCAGTCAGGATACCTGGATTCTTTTTCCCTGGGACTCCGAAGCCCGGTTCGTGGAGCCATTGGCGGATCAGCGGGGGAAATGATCCAAAATGTCGCGGGCACTTTGGCGGCAATGAAAAATCGCGACAACCCTCATAAAACCTTAACCGAAAGTCTGGAGGATGCGAGTATGAAGCGAGGCGTGTTTGGGATGGTGACGGCGGCTTTGGTGGCCCTGGCCCTGCTGGTGGGGCCTGGTGCCGTGGCGGCCAAGGAGATCAAGGCCGGGTTCATCTATGTTTCGCCGGTGGGTGACGCGGGCTGGTCCAAGGCTCATGACGACGGCCGGATGGCCATTGAGGCCCTGGACGGGGTGGAGACCACCTTTGTGGAGTCCGTGTCCGAAGGTCCGGATTCCGAGCGGGTGCTGACGCAAATGGCCCGACGGGGGCACAACCTGATTTTCGCCACCAGCTTCGGGTTCATGGATTCCGTGATCAAGGTCGCGGCCCAGCATCCGGACGTGGTGTTCATGCACTGTTCCGGATACAAGCAGGCCGAGAATGTGGGCACCTACTTCGGGCGGATGTATCAGCCGCGCTATCTCGCCGGCATGGTGGCCGGGTCCATGACCAAGTCCAACATTCTGGGATACGTGGCCGCGTTCCCCATTCCCGAGGTCATCCGCGGGATCAACGCTTTCACCCTGGGCGCCCAGGCCGTGAATCCGGACGTCCAGGTTCGCGTGGTCTGGAGTTCCACCTGGTATGATCCGGCTCTGGAGAAGGAAGCGGCCAACAGCCTGCTGGACGTGGGCGCGGACGTGATCGCCATGCATCAGGATTCTCCCGGTCCTCAGGTTGCGGCAGAAGAACGGGGTGTTTACTCCGTGGGCTACAACACGGATATGAGCGTCTTCGCGCCCAAGGCCCATCTGACCGCCCCGGTCTGGAACTGGGCCGAAGTCTACAAGGCCGTTGTCCAACAGGTCCAGGACGGAACCTGGACCAGCGAGTCTATTTGGTGGGGATTGGATCACGGCCTGGTGGACCTGGCGCCCTTCGGTCCCATGGTGCCCCAGGACGTTCAGGACAAGGTCCTGGCCAAGAAGGAAGAAATCCGCTCCGGCGCCACGGATGTCTTTGTCGGTCCGGTACTGGATCAGCAGGGCGAGGTCCGGATCGCCGAAGGCGTTCAGGCCACGGACGAGGAAATGCTGTCCATGGATTGGTTTGTGCGCGGAGTCGTGGGTTCCACCCAGTAGGGCAACGCGGTTGAACCTCATGTATCGCCATCCGCATCGCCACACGCACTGGTTGCCGGCATGCGTCTGATTCGCGTCGTTAAAAGGACCGAACCCCTGGGATGGGGTTCGGTCCTTGTTTTTTGCGCGGCCCTGGCGTTGTCCCTGGCCCTGGCCTGCGCGGCCCTGGCCGTCCAGGGCGTGGCTCCCCTGCGTGCCCTGGCCCTGCTCTGGGAGGGCGGTTTCGGCAGCGTCTGGTCCCTGGAAGACTCCCTGCGCAAGGCCATTCCCATCTACCTGTGCGCGCTGGGGGTTTCTTTCACCTTCCGGATGCAGATATGGAACATCGGGGCCGAGGGCCAGTTCGCCCTGGGGGCCATCGGGGCGGCCTGGGCCGTGCTGACCTTTCCCCATCTGCCCGCCCCGGTGCTGCTGCCGTTGATGATGCTTTGCGCCGGAACGGCCGGAGCCTTGTGGGCCCTGATTCCGGCCCTGACCAAGGTCCGGCTGGGGGTCAACGAGATCATCTCCACCCTGATGCTCAATTACATCGGGATTTTGTTTTTGAACTATCTGGTCTACGGGCCCTGGAAAGATCCGGCGGGCCGAAACTTTCCCATGACCATGGAATACCCGGCCGCGGCCCAGCTCGGGATGCTCGGCGGGACGCGGCTGCACTGGGGCCTGGTGCTCTGCGTGGTGCTCAGCGGTCTGGCCTGGCTGTTCCTGAACAAGACCCGGCTGGGCTATGAGATCCGGGCCAGCGGCGAGAGCCTGGCCGCGGCCCGCTACGCCTTCATGCCCTACGGGTTTCTTGTCTTCCTGGTCATGGGCATCTGCGGGATGATGGCCGGCTGGGCCGGGTTCGTGGAGACCTCGGCCGTGGCCCACCGCCTGCAGCCCAGCATCCTGGTGGGATATGGGTACACGGCCATCGTGGTGGCCTGGGTGGCCCGGCTGAAGATCTGGCCCATGGCCCTGGCCGCGTTCCTGCTGGCCGGGCTGCGGGTGGGCGTGGAAGTCTTGCAGTTGGAGCTGAGGGTTCCGGCGGCCTTTGGTCACATTCTGGAAGGCTTGGTGCTGCTTACCGTGCTGGCCGGGCAGTTTTTTCACCACTACCGGTTGCGGCTGAACCTGCCCGGCGAGGCCGTCGGCAAGGGAGGGAGGAGTCATGCCCATTGAACTGCTCATTCCGCTGCTGGCCGCTGCCGTGCAGTCCGGGACCCCGATTCTTTACGCCACCCTGGGCGAGATGATCACGGAGAGGTCCGGGGTGCTCAATCTGGGCGTGGAAGGGATGATGATGGTCGGGGCGTTGTCCGCGTTCTGGATCAGCCTGACCACGGGCAGCCCGTGGCTGGGATTCCTGATGGGCGGACTCTGCGCCTCGATGCTGGCCGCGGTGCATGCCCTGGTCTGCCTGGGCTTTCAGGGCAACCAGGTGGTTTCCGGGCTGGCTCTGACCATTTTCGGCGTCGGTCTGGCCAACTACCTGGGCACGCCGCTGGTGGGAACCCAGGGAATCGGCTTTTCCAAGGTTTCCCTGCCCGTGCTGGCGGACATTCCGGTGCTGGGGCCGATCCTGTTTTCCCATGACGTGCTGGTTTACCTGTCCTTCGGCCTGCCGGTGCTGATCTGGGCCTTTTTCCGGCATACCCGGCTGGGCCTGCACCTGCGTTCCGTGGGGGAGAACCCCGTGGCCGCGGCCACGGCCGGGCTGAACGTGGTCGGCCTGCGCTGGCTGGGGGTGACCCTGGGCGGCTTTCTGGTGGGCCTTGGCGGAGCGTACCTCTCCCTGGCCTATATCCATCTCTGGACCAACGGGCTGACCGCGGGCCGGGGCTGGATCGCCGTGGCCCTGGTCATCTTTTCCTTCTGGCGCCCGGGCCGGGCCGTGTTCGGGGCCTATCTCTTCGGCGGGGTGATGGCCTTTCAGCTCCGCTTGCAGGCCATGGGCACGGACATCCCCTCCTCGATTCTGATGATGCTCCCCTACGCCCTGACCATCCTGGTGCTCATCGCCTCGACCATGACCGGTCGCGGCGGCGAGGCGCCCGCGGCCTTGGGCGTGAACATGGAACCCGAAGAGTAGCAGTCCGTTGAAAAACTCCCAATAGGAATCGGAATCGGGATCGGGATCGGGATCGAAAACGCTGGGATGCGTTCTCAACTCTTCCTGTTTCGATACCGTAACGATACCGACCCCCGATTGCCGGAACAAGAGCGGTCGCAAAACGTGCTGAGCAAATACGATTTTTTTTTGCTCCTTGCACTTGGGGTTTTTGAACGAACTGCAGGATAAGGACTTCTTCATCCCAGGATTAGCGCATGAACCAGGTTGACTCATCTCTTGGCGCACTGTCCGACGTGGCGCTCGATCCGCCTTCCGATTCGGCGGCCGGTCCTTTATCCGACGTCCCCTTGATCCGCCTGGAAGGGCTTTCCAAGTCCTTCGGCCCGGTGCGGGCCAACCACGACATCAGCTTCGAGATCCGGCCCGGTCGGATTCTGGCCCTGCTGGGCGAAAACGGGGCCGGGAAGAGCACTTTGATGAGCATGCTGGCCGGACGGCTCAAGCCGGACGCCGGGCGGATATTTCTGCGCGGCGAAGAGATGTGCTTTGATTCGTCCAAGGATTCCATCGCCGCGGGGATCGGCATGGTCTATCAGAACTTCATGCTGGTGAACCGGATGACCGTGGCCGAGAACGTGCTCCTGGGCCAGGAGAGGCGGTTCTGGATCTCTCCCAAGGCCATGGAGCGCGAAGTGGGCGAGCTGACCCGGCGTTTCAACCTGCCCATTGATCCGGGGGCCGGGATCTGGGAACTGTCCATGGGCGAGCGGCAGCTGGTGGAGATTCTCAAGCTGCTCTACCGGCAAAGCCAGGTCCTGATCTTCGACGAACCCACCGCGGTGTTGACCCCGGTGGAAATCGCCCACTTGTTCGAAGCCCTGGGGAACATGGCCAAGCAGGGCAAGTCGATCATCTTCATCAGCCACAAGCTGGAGGAGGTCATCGCCGTGGCCGACGAGGTGGCCGTGCTGCGCCGCGGCGAACTGATGGGGCACTGGGACGCGAAGGAAATCCAGTCCAAGGAAGAGTTGGCCAATCGGATGATCGGGCGCACGGTGTCCCTGGACATCGACAAACCATGCTGCACGCCCGGAGAACCCGTTCTGCGGGTCGAACATCTCACCGGCCCGCGCCTGGACGACGTCAGCCTGGTGGTCCGCCAAGGCGAGATCATGGCCCTGGTGGGGGTGGCCGGCAACGGCCAGAAGGAACTGGTGGAAACCGTGGCCGGACTGCGGCCGCCGGGAGCCGGGCGGGTGGAGATTCTGGGCGCGGACTGGAAGTCCTTTTTCGCCAATCCTTCGTGGAAGGAGTCCTTGAGCTACATTCCCGAGGATCGTCTGGGAGTGGCCGTGTGCCGGGAAATGACCATCACGGACAACTTTTTGCTGACCACCCGCCAGGGCTTTTGCCGGGGCCCCTGGCTGCGCCGCAAGTTGGCCCGGGAAACCGTGGCCGAAAAGGTCGCGGAATTCAACGTCCAACCGGGACGTCCGGACATGCTCGCCGGCCGGCTGTCCGGCGGCAACCTCCAAAAGTTGGTCTTGGCCCGGGAATTTTTCCGCGCTTCCCGGCTGATCGTGGCCGAACAGCCCACCCAGGGCCTGGACATCTCCTCCACCGAAGAGGTCTGGCAACAACTGCTCCAGGCCCGCGAACACGCCGGAATCCTCCTGGTCACCGGAGACCTGCGCGAAGCCGTAACCCTGGCCGACCGGATCGCCGTGATCTTCAGGGGCAAAATCATGGACGACTTCCCGGTGGACGACCAGGAACGGATGAAGCGCATCGGCTTGTTGATGGCCGGTTCGACGTAGTTTGCGTGTTGATCGTGCGCGGACGAAGAGAGGCATAGCAGTCCGTTGAAAAACTCCCAATTGCAGCAACGCAGCCAGCGGGGATTTTCAACAACCTGTTCGGGTCTTGCTGGAGTCGTGGGTCGTTTCGCGCATCGAGGCTTCGATCTCAAGAAGACGCTTTGCCAGCATCACGGCCTCTTCCTTGGTCGTGAACTCTCCCGCGTCCTGGGCTTCTTGCAGCTGCTTGAGGGTTCGGCCCAGGGCCGGGCCGGGCGGCAGGCCCAGGGCCTGGAGGTCGTGGCCGTTGATCAGGGGGGGGGCGCTGAAGGTGGTCCTGGTCTGCTCCAAGTATTCTCGGATCAGGGCGACGCCTCGGGTTTCCTGGGTTTGATGGTCCGAGAGGGAACTGGCGGGGCCGAGGGTGGCGCGGATGTCGGCGAGGCAGAGCAGGACAGCGGGGATCATATCCGGTCCGAGGCGGCGCATCCAGCGCAGCCGGGCCTTGAGCTTGGCTTCCGGGCGCAGCAGCACGCCTACGTGCAGGTGGTTGTGGATCAAGCCGACGACATATTTGCTCTCCGCGGATGACAGCCGCAGCCGGGCGGCAATGGATTCGGCCATGGCCGCGCCCAAGGCGTCATGGCCGTAAAAGGTAATCCGCTCCGTGTTCTCTTTCGTGGTCCGGCGGCCTTTGGTTCCGGGCTTGCCGATGTCGTGCAGCAAGACGGCCAGTTTCAGCCAGGGCAGCCGCCAGCCCTTCAACGCGGTGAGGATCGGCTCCTCAAGCTCGCCGAATACGGCGTTGAGTTCCGCGATCAGGACTTCACATTGATCCACAGCAGCCAGGGAGTGCTCGAACACGTCCAGATGGTGGAAATGGTTCTGGCCGCAGCCGCGCATCTCCCTCAGTTCCGGGAACAGAACGTCCAACACTGCGGCCCGGTCCATTTCCGCTAACAGCCGACCGCCTTCCGGACATTCCAGAATCAGCCGCAGTTCGGATCGAATCCGTTCCCAGGAAATTTTGGTTAGGCCGTGGGCGTGTCGCGCCATGTCGTCCAGGGTGGCCGGTTCGATGATCCAGCCCCGTTGCGCGCGCAGCCGGAATCCGCGCAGGATGCGCAGCGGATCTTCGACCAGGCTGCGCGGCCCCGTGCGGCGGATCAGGCCTTGGAGAGCATCCAGACGGCCCGAGTGCGGATCAAGCAGTTGCCGTTGCCAGGCAGGACTTTCGGGGGGGATTCCGTGGTTGCTTTTGAGGGCGTCGCCTATCGGGGAAGCCAGGGCATCCGGAAGCAGGCCGAGAGGCAGAGCCATGGCGTTGACTGTAAAGTCCCGACGAGCCAAGTCTTCAAGGATGTCCCGACCGTGAATTTCCGTGACATCCAGAAAGACCGAGCCGGACTCGGTTCCGTGCTGGTCGGCATCGCGCGGAACCACTCGAAAACTCGGAGGATAGTGGCCCCGACCCAGAGGAACAAAGCTGGCCTCCAGAGACCTTGCCAGCCCGAGAGCGACGTTTTCAGCGTCGCGGCAGGCCAGGTCCATGTCCTTCAGGGGGCGGCCCAGGAGCAGGTCGCGAACTCCGCCGCCTACGAGAAATACTCCGTCCAAGGGCAGCGAGGCGTGTTGCAGGCCGCTCAGGAGGCGATGGAGCGACGGGTGGGGAGCGGGGGAGAAAGCTGTGTGGGACATGGCCGCGTTACCGCTACCACGTCCCGGAATGGGCGGTAAAGCTGAAACTCGACTTTCCGCTGTTTAGAGCTTCTGACAACTGTGTTTGATGTTCTCGCCCTTATCGATGAAAATGGCGTTCTCCGAGATGTTCACGGCCAGGTCGGCCACGCGTTCGAAGCAGTGGGAGGCCAGCATGGCGTGCACTGAGCTTTCCGCGGAAGGGGTGTCGCTGATCATGTGGTCGATGAGTTTACGCAGGATCAGCACGTCCAGTTCGTCCACTTCTTCATCCGAAACGCAGACATAGCGGGCCATTTTTTCATCATGGCCGTGAAAGGCCTTGATGGCGTTCTTGTACATGTCCAGACTGACCTCGGCGATGCGCCCCAGCATGTCCGCGCTGGGCAGGGGCGGCCGGTTGGTCAGGAGAATGGCTCGTTCCGCGATGTTCACGGCCTCATCCCCAACCCGTTCGATGTTCCTGGCGATCCAGTTGCCGCCGATGATGAAGCGCAGGTCCCTGGCCACGGGCTGGGAAAGAGCGAGCATTTGGAGCGCCATCTCGTTGATCTGGCACTCCAGTTGATTGATTATCTTGTCCTCGTCGATCACTTCCTCGGCAATAACAATGTCACGATCGGTGAGCGCCCGGATGGCCTTTTCCAGGCTTTCCTGGGTCGCGGCGGCCATGACCAGAATGTGATCATGCATTCGTTGCAGTTCTTGATGGAAAGGGAGTCGGGTTTGCATAACTGTGGTCTCCGGGGATAGCTGGGGCTGTCGCGGTTCAGCGCTGGCAGCTGGCCTTGATGTTGACGCCTTGGGTGATGAAGATGACGGATTCGGCGATGTTCGTGGACAGGTCGGCGATGCGTTTCAAGGAACGGGCGATGAAGATGGAGTGGACGCAGCGTTCGATGGTCGGGGCTTCGTGGACCATGTAGTCGATCAGGGCCTTGATGGCTTTGACGCTGTCGGTGGAGGCCTTTTCGTCCATCCGGCAGATTTCCACGGCCAGATCGGGATTGTCGTTCAGATAGGCGGAAATGGCTCCGGAAAGCATCTCCATGGCCGTACGGCCGAGGTTTTCCATGGCTGGAAAATAGGGCAGGGGAGGGCGACTGCTCAAAAAGAGCGAGCGCCTGGCGATGTTGTAGGATTCGTCTCCAACCCGTTCCAGGTCGAGCCCGATGTTCAAGGTCCCGACGATGTATCGCAGGTCTTTGGCCATGGGGTGGTCCAGGGCCAGCAGCCTCAGGGCGCTCTGATCCACTTCCAATTCCAGCAGGTTGATCTGCTCGTCCCCGGCCATGATTTCCTTGGCCAAGCCGGTGTCGCGTTCGAAATATCCGCGCTGGGCCTTTTCCAGGGCCTTTTCGCAAAGGGCCGCCATGTTCGTGGCCGAGGTCTTGAGTTCATCAAGACGTTTGAGGAAAAAACTGGTCATGAATGTCTCCGAAATACGGTTTATCGCTGAAAACGGTAGCCAACCCCGCGAATGGTTTCCACCCACTCGGCGTAGGGACCGAGTTTTTGCCGCAGTCGGCGGATGTGGGTGTCCACGGTTCTGGAATAGCCGCTGAACTGGTAGCCCCAGACATTGTTCAGGAGCTGATCGCGGTTGAGCACCTTGCCTTCGTTGTGGATCAGCTCCGCGAGCAGTTTGAACTCCGTGGCGGTGAGATCCGTGTCCGTGCCGTCCACGTAAACGCGGTGCCCGTCTTCCTCGATGCGCAACCCTTCGCGTTCCCAAAGCCCCCCGTTCGGCGCGGCGTCGTGCCTTCCTCGCCGTAGCACGGCCTTGACCCGCAGGACGAGCTCCCTCGGGCTGAACGGCTTGGTGACGTAATCGTCGGCCCCCAGTTCCAACCCCACGACTTTGTCCACTTCCTCGCCCTTGGCCGTGAGCATGATCACGGCCACCCCGCTGGTGGAGCGGTCCCGCTTCAGTTCCCTGCAGACCTCGAAACCGTCCAGGCCGGGCAGCATCAGGTCGAGCAAGACCAGGTCCGGCTGGTGGTGGCGGGCCATTTGCAGAGCCTCCGTGCCGCTGGCCGTCGAGAAAATGTCATATCCCGCGGACCGAAGGTGGTATTCCAACAGGTTGAGGATATCCGCTTCATCTTCGACAATGAGGATTTTTTCCTGGCTCATGTGCATGGTCCTTGACTTCGGGCGACAGTGAATTGAGGGATTCTAGCGGACCTCGGTGACGAGAGTGTTGAGGTTTTGTTACAATTGGGTGAAGCATGCAGCCATGCCGGACCTTTTTTTATTTTTGACGGGTTCGGGGAAAGGAGTCAACTCGCGCCCCACCTATTCGTGATTTGGTCACTAAGGGCGAAAGCATGAGAAATTGTTGCGAAATGCTCCGCCGGGAGGTAGTGTCGCATCAGCAAGTCGTCTTGGGTTTTTACTTGAAATCCGCTGCTCCGAATCTGAAAAAGGGCCCGCTCGGGCTCATACGGTATAACGATGGCAACTACTCAGCACAGAGAAATTCTGTTGCCGGGGTCGGAATCGGAATCGGGATCGAAAACGCTGGGAAGCGTTCTAAATTCTTCCTGTTTCGATTCCGATACCGACCCCGATACCGATTGCCGGAGCAAGAGCGGACTCTAAATGTACTGAGTAGTTACTAACGATGAACATAACTGGAGGGGAGGCTTCATGAAACACCTTTTTTCCCTCACCGCCCTGGTGGTGTTGCTCCTGATGGTCCCCAGGGTTGGCATGGCTGAAGAGCTTCCTCCGGATCTGGAAGCGTATATCCGCGGCTTTAGTCAGGATTACTTTAAGATCACCAGCTCGATATTCGTCTCTTTCACTTCGCAAACCGGCGTCACCCAGGGCGGGTTCGTCTTTGTCGACGAAGCCGGGGACGACTTCAAGATGGATGTGGTCAAGGCGCCGCTGCGATACTACTTTTCGCCGCCGGAAAGCCGGACTCGACCTTTCCTGAAATTCTCCTACGGCTACGCGCGAACGTCCACCTCCTATCCATCGTCGTCCTTATATCCTGAAGACCGGGACATCAGGGATCGTGATCGCAGCCGAACCCACAGCATCAGTCTGACTCCGGGCGTGAAATGGGAATATATGCCGGGTTTCTTCATCGAACCCACCATCGGTTTCGCGTACAGTCACATCGAATACAAGTACGACTACAATACCCGCTTCATGCGGGAACTGGTAACGCATTATCCCTCTCTGGACCGCGACCTTTTCAACACGACCGTTGATCTGTACTCCGTCAGCCCCGGTCTTCGCCACGAAATCGAATACCCTCTGGGGCCGGGGATTTTGGGATTTGATCTGCAGTACGCCTACTCGTACTCCAAGCCCTGGCGGTCAAAGAGCAGGTTTGCCGACTTTACCGTCCACAGCGGCTTTCTGGGAACCACTCTCGATTATGAGCTTCCCACCGGCCTGACCCTTTGGGACAAGGATTTGGCGGTCAAACCGTTTCTGGCTCGGACGGATTTATTCGCGGACTTCAGGGAAGGGATGGAGATGAACCATTTTTACGAATTCGGCCTGGGGTTTATCCTCGACGTGGGCGACTTCGGCAATCTGTTTTCCCGCATATCCCTGAGCGGATCGTATATCAACGGAGAGGGCCTGCGCGGTTGGAAGTTCGGCCTTAATTTTATTTGACCCACCGAGCTTGCTGGTCCTGAGAAGCTGGGTGGGGGGGCGAATGCGCCGCGGCGCGCTTGGTTGCTCATGGGGTGGACTTTTGCTATTCTTATCGACTTTTAGTTTGTTCAATCTTACGGCACGTCAAGGAGATGATCATGGCCCGCAAACCCGCTGTTGAGCCGCAGGACGCCCGCCGGGAGGCGTTGCAGACCGCGCTGACGACGATAGAACGCAAATACGGCCAGGGCTCGGTAATGCGTCTGTCCGACGACGCCCATCAGGCCATTGAGGCCATTCCCTCCGGCTCCATCGGCCTGGATTTGGCTCTGGGCATCGGCGGGATTCCCCGTGGCCGGGTGACTGAAATTTACGGACCCGAATCCTCGGGCAAGACCACCCTGGCTCTGCACATGATCGCCGAGGCCCAGAAGCTGGGCGGGGTGTGCGCGTTCATCGACGCGGAGCACGCCCTGGACGTAACCTATGCCCGGCGGTTGGGGGTCAAGACCGACGAACTGCTGATCTCCCAGCCGGACTACGGCGAACAGGCCCTGGACATCGCGGACATGCTGGTCCGCTCCGGCGGAGTGGATTTGATCGTCATCGACTCCGTGGCGGCGTTGATTCCTCAGTCCGAGCTGGAAGGCAACATGGGCGAGACCCAGGTCGGCTCCCAGGCCCGGCTGATGTCCCATGCCCTGCGCAAGCTCACCGCGACCATCCACAAGTCCAAGACCTCGGTTCTGTTCATCAACCAGATCCGGATGAAGATCGGGGTGGTGGGCTACGGCAGCCCGGAAACCACTCCCGGCGGCAACGCCTTGAAGTTTTACGCCTCGATCCGCCTGGACATCCGCCGCATCCAGACCATCAAGGACAAGGACGAGTCCGTGGGCATCAAGGCCCGGGTCAAGGTGGTCAAGAACAAGGTGGCTCCGCCGTTTCGGGAGGCCGTGTTCGACATCATGTACGGCACGGGCATTTCCCGGGAAGGGGAGATCCTGGAGTTGGGCGTGGAGCACAAGATCGTGGACAAGAGCGGGTCCTGGTTCTCCTTCGGCTCGGAGCGTCTGGGGCAGGGCTACGAGAACGTCCGGGCCTTCCTGCAGGAAAATCAGGATTTGCGCCAATCCATTGAAGACCAGCTTTTGCGTCATCTGGGCATGACTGAAGGAGCCGACGTGCCGGATATTCCGGCAGAGCAGGACGCCCCGGAAGCCGCTTAACAGTCCGTTGAAAAATTCCCAATTGCTGCGTCACTGCAAAAAGTTCAAACTCTCACGTATCAATAAATACGCTTCGACCTTGAACTTTTCTTGTTCCTTGCACTTGGGATTTTTGAACGGACTGCCGAATAAGGACTTTTTCAAGCTAAGAATCTCATATCACGGCATCACCATCTCAGGAGCACCCAAACGTGATCACCGCTGAATCCATCCGTCAACGTTTTTTGGACTTTTTCGCCCGCAACGGTCACGAGGTCGTGGCCAGTTCCTCGCTGGTGCCTCGGGAAGACCCTTCGCTGCTGTTCACCAACGCGGGCATGGTCCAGTTCAAGAAGGCCTTTCTGGGTCAGGAGAAACGCGATTCCAATCGGGCGGTCAGTTCCCAGAAATGCCTGCGCGTGGGCGGCAAGCACAACGACCTGGAAAACGTCGGGCGCACGGCCCGGCACCATACGTTTTTCGAAATGCTCGGCAATTTTTCCTTCGGCGACTACTTCAAGGCCGAAGCCGTGGACTTTGCCTGGCGGTTTTTGACCGAGGAACTGAGGCTGCCCAAGGAGCGGCTGTACGTCACGGTGTTCCGGGAGGACGACGAGGCCGAGGAGATATGGAAACGGGTGGCCAAAGTCCCCGGGGAGCGGATTTTCCGGCTGGATGAAAAGGACAACTTCTGGTCCATGGGCGACACCGGCCCTTGCGGGCCGTGTTCCGAAATCCTCATCGACCAGGGCGAGTCCATGTCCTGCGGACCGGACTGCGGCATCGGGCGGTGCGACTGCGACCGGTATCTGGAGATCTGGAACCTGGTCTTCATGCAGTACGAGCGCGACGCCTCCGGGACCATGCACCCCCTGCCCAAGCCGAGCATCGACACCGGCATGGGCCTGGAGCGGATCAGCGCGGTCTGCCAGGGCGTGTTCTCCAATTTCGATTCCGACTTGTTCACCCCGCTGATCGCCCAGATTTCCGAGCTGTCCGGGCAGGCCTACGGCGCGACGGACGACGGGGACACGGCCATGCGCGTGATAGCGGACCATGGCCGGTCCGTGGCCTTCCTGGTTGCCGACGGCATCGTGCCCTCCAACGAGGGGCGCGGCTACGTCCTGCGCCGCCTGATCCGTCGGGCCTTTCGCTTCGGGCGGCTGTTGGGTCTGGAGGGACCGTTTCTGCATAAGGTCTGCGACCACGTCTGCGTCATGATGGGCGAGACCTTTCCCGAACTTCTGGAGAACCGGACCTTCATGGGGCGGGTGGTGAAGCAGGAAGAAGAACGGTTCGGACAAACCCTGGACAAGGGCCTGAAGCTGCTGGCCGAAGAGCTGGATGCCCTGACGGCCCGGGGCGAGCGCCGGGTTTTGGGCGAGACCATTTTCAAGCTGTACGACACGTTCGGTTTTCCCCTGGACATTGTCCACGACGTGGCCGGGAAGCAGGGCTACGAGGTGGACGAGGCGGGATTCCGGGAGTGCATGGCCGAGCAGAAGCAACGGGCCAAAAAGGCCTGGAAGGGCAGCGGGGATGCCGATCCCTCCGTGCTGTTCGGCCATCTGCTGGAAGCCGGACTGACCACCCGGTTCGTGGGCTACGACGACGTGACGACCCGGAGTCGGGTCACGGCCCTGACCGACGCCGGCGGTGAGAGCGTGGAAAAGCTGGCGGCCGGGCAGGACGGTTGGCTGGTGGCCGCGGCGACGCCTTTTTACGCGGCTTCCGGCGGTCAGGTGGGAGACCAGGGCCGGGTCCGCTCCACCAGCGGCATGGCCGAGGTTACGGACGTGGTCAAGGTCGGTCAGGATCTGGCCGTGCAGCGGATCGCCGTGCGCGAAGGCGAACTCTACCTGGATCAGGAGGTGGATTTGCTGGTCTCTGAAACGACCCGCCTGGACACCGCCCGGCACCACACCTGCACCCACTTGCTCCAGGCCGCTCTGCGCAAGGTCCTGGGCGAGCATGTCCGCCAAGCCGGTTCCTACGTTTCCCCAGAAGTGCTGCGATTCGACTTCACCCATACCATGGCCTTGACCCCCGAGGAATTGCGGGCCGTGGAGGACGAGGTGAATCGGGCCATCCTCGGCGACATCCCTCTGGACGTGGTTGTGACCACGCCGGAGGAAGCCCAGCAACGCGGGGCGTTGGCCTTTTTCGGTGAAAAATACGGCAAGGAGGTCCGGCTGGTCAGCGTGCCCGGAGTCTCCACGGAACTCTGCGGCGGAACCCATCTGCGCTCCACGGGTCAGGCCGGCAGCTTCGTGATCCTCTCCGAATCCGGGATCGCCGCCGGTGTGCGCCGGATTGAAGCCCTGGCCGGGACCAAGGCCCTGGAGCACTGGCGCAGCCAATCCGCGCTGCTTCGGGAAGCCGCGGGCCTGCTCAAGGCCGCTCCGTCGGACATCTCCGGAAAGATCCAGAACCTGCTGGCCCAACACCGGGAGTTGGTCAAACAAAAAGAAGCCCTGGAAGGGCAACTGCGCTCCGGTCAGGGCGCGGACCTGGCGGCCCAGGTCGACGACGTGTCCGGGGTCGCGCTTTTGGCCGCGGCCGTGGAGGTCAAGGACGTTAAGGCCATGCGGGAGACAATGGACGACTTGCGCTCCAAGATCGCTTCCGGGGTCATTGTCCTGGCGGCCCAGGCCGACGGCAAGGCCATGCTCATCGTGGCGGTGAGCAAGGATCTGCACTCCCGATTCACGGCCTCCAGCCTGGTCAAGGAACTGGCGCCCCTGGTGGGCGGCAGCGGAGGCGGTCGACCGGACATGGCCCAGGCCGGCGGCAGTGATCCCAGCGGCATCCCCCTGGTTCTAGAACGAGTTCGACACTTGGTCGCCGGTTGATCTGGACATCCTATGAGTAACATTCTTTCCGTCCGCGTCACCTCCGGAAACCGCCTGCTTCAGTTCCGCTCCGAGCCCTACGTGGTCTCCCAGGGCGACCATGTCCTGGTCCAGGTGCAGGGCGAGCTGCATATGGGCAAGGTTGAACGGATCACGCCTCTGGCCGGGTGCGAAGGCGGAACGCGATGGGCCGAACCGGAGGATGTCGAGGCCCGCGAGGATTTGAGCGACCAAAATGATGAAGTGGGCGGCGAGTCTGAAGCTGACGTGGAAAGTGCCTCGGAAAGGGTTTCTGACAGTGCCGCCGACAGTGTTTTGGGCGGTGCTTCAGATAAGGACGCCGAGTGCGATCGGGGTGCGGGTTCCGCCGAGAACAACGGCATGCCGTCCATTTTTCGTCCGGCCACGGAAGAGGATTTGATCCGGGATCGGGAAAACCGGGAATTGGCTCGGAACGCCTTTGCCTACTGCCGGGAGTGCATCACGGAGCGCGCTCTGGATATGAAGTTGGTGGACGTGGAAGTGCTGTTCGACGGCAGCAAGATGGTCTTCTACTTCACCGCGCCCAACCGGATCGACTTTCGGGAGCTGGTCAAGGATCTGGTCCGCTCCTACCGTACCCGGATTGAGCTGCGCCAGATCGGGGCCCGCCATGAAACCCAGATGCTCGGCGGCCTGGGCAATTGCGGGCAGTTGGTCTGTTGCCAACGCTTCTTGCGTCAGTTCGCCCCCTCGACCATCAAAATGGCCAAGGAGCAGAATTTGTTTCTGAACCCGGCCAAGATTTCC
Organism: Desulfonatronum lacustre DSM 10312; assembly: GCF_000519265.1. Lineage (NCBI taxonomy): Bacteria > Pseudomonadati > Thermodesulfobacteriota > Desulfovibrionia > Desulfovibrionales > Desulfonatronaceae > Desulfonatronum > Desulfonatronum lacustre. Next base: position 1,581,979 of record NZ_KI912608.1, on the reverse strand, counting down.
GGGGTCTGCAACCGCCTGTTGTGCTGCCTGAGCTATGAACAGCCCAATTACGATGAATTTTTGAATCAATGTCCGAAAGTGGGCAAGCGTTTCCCCACTTCTCTTGGAACGGCCAAGGTGATCCGGGCCAATTATTTCCGCCGCACCGTGTCCGTTTTCATGGAGCCCGGTGGAGAAAAGGAAGTGGATCTGGAAGAATGGAAACGTCTGGTTTCCCCGCCCAGGGAGAGAGGGGAACCGGAGCGCCGCGAGCCCGGACCTCGGTCCGGAAGGCCGGAGGGGGCCGACGTTGAGCCGCCGCGAGTGGTTTCCCGGCCCGTACCGGCTCCTGAGTCCGTAACGGCGGACACCCCCGGTCGCCAAGTCGAAGCTCCCCGGGCGAGTTCGGAAGCGGATCGTCCGTCCCCGGCCCCGTCTCGAAAAAAGAACAAACGCTCCGGGCGCAAAGGAAAGCCTCGCCCCGAGAAGGCGCCTTCCGCTGATTCGAAGGCCGAACAGGGCAACCCTCCGGCTACCGGTTCCGGCGCGGCTCGTGATTCTTCGAGTGGTTCTCCATCCGGCAAGCCCGACCCCGCCACGCCGGGCAAGTCCAAACGTCGTTCGCGGTCGTCGCGTCGCAAGCCCAAGAAACAGTCCGGCCCTCCCAAGGAACAAAGCTGAGGCCGCCGGGTCAACCGCAAGAAATCCTCGCGCCCTTCAAAGACGCTTCTGACTCCTGAATACTGAATTCTGACTCCTGACTCCTGACATCCGCCCTCGGAGGTACCCCCTTGCAATCGTTCTTCCTGTCCACGCCCATTTACTACGTCAACGCCAAGCCGCATCTGGGACACGCCTATACCACGGCCGTGGCCGACTCCATGATCCGTTTCCAGAAATTGATGGGGCGCAGGACGTTTTTTTTGACCGGCACGGACGAGCACGGCGACAAAATCGTCCGGGCCGCGGAGGCACGGGGTGTGTCCCCGCGGGAGTACGTGGACACGGTCAGCGCCCAGTTTCAGGGACTGTGGGACGCACTGGGCTACGGCTACGACGACTTCATCCGGACCACCCAGCCCCGGCATGTTGAACGGGTACAGCGGTTTTTGCAGCGTATTTACGACCGGGGAGACATCTATCACGGCGAATACGGCGGGCATTACTGCTTTGGCTGTGAGCGGTTCTATACGGAGAAGGAACTGCGTGACGGACTTTGTCCGGATCACCTCACCGCGCCGGAGTATATTCAGGAAAAGAACTATTTTTTTCGGATGTCCAAGTATCTCGGACCGCTGCGCGAACATATCGAAGCCAATCCGGACTTCATCCGGCCGGAACGCTACCGCAACGAAGTCTTGGGGCTGCTTCGGGAGGACCTGGGGGATCTGTGCATCTCCCGGCCCAAGAGCCGACTGTCCTGGGGCATCGAGCTGCCCTTTGACCCGGAATACGTGACCTACGTCTGGTTCGACGCCCTGCTGAACTACATTACGGCCCTGGAATGGCCGGACGGGGAGCGGTTTGCCACTTTCTGGCCCCAGGCCCAACATCTGGTGGCCAAGGACATCCTCAAGCCCCACGCCGTGTTCTGGCCCTGCATGCTGTTGTCCGCTGGCCTGCCGCTGTATCGTCATTTGAACGTTCACGGCTACTGGCTGGTCCAGGACACCAAGATGAGCAAGAGCCTGGGCAACGTGGTGGAACCGTTGGATTTCGCGGAAAAGTACGGACGCGGTCCGTTTCGCTATTTCCTGCTCCGGGAGATGCAGTTCGGCCAGGACGCCAATGTTTCGGAAGATGCGTTGCGCACGCGCTTCAACGCGGACTTGGCCAACGATCTGGGCAACCTGTTCAGCCGGGTCCTGAGCATGACCCACAAGTATTTCCAGGGCCGGGTACCCGCGCCCGGAAAGATCCGTCCGGAAGAGGAGGATCTGCACGTTCTGGCCTCCGAATGCCTGGAGAACTTCCAGGCCCAGTTTCACCGCTTCCAGTTTTCCATGGGTCTGGAATCCTTGTGGGTGCTGGTCCGGGCGCTGAACAAGTATGTGGACGCGTCCCAGCCCTGGGCCCTGTTCAAGCAGGAGCAGACCGATCTGTTGGGCACGGTGATGTACACCCTGCTGGAAGGCATGCGCAAGGTGGCCGTGCATCTGTGGCCGGTGATGCCCGAGCAAAGCGAGACCATGCTGGGCCAACTTGGCCAACATGGCGACCCGGAACGCTGGCCGCATCTGGCCGACGAGGTCTTGCGGTGGGGCGGTTTGGAGCCTGGAACCGAGGTGGCCGCGTCTTCCAGCCTTTTCCCCCGCCTGGAAATGACGAAGCCCGAGAAGCATGAAGACAAGCAGACCAAGCCTGCTCCACGAGGGCAAACTGAAAAGGGCGACGGCGGAAAAAAAGACGCGAAAACAGCTCAACAAGGCGACGCCGCGGAGTTGTTGGAGTTCGCCGATTTTCAGCGCCTGGATCTGCGCGTGGGCTCGGTTGTCTCGGCAGAACCGGTGCAGGGGGCGGACAAGCTGCTCCACTTGCACGTGGATATCGGGGAAGACGAGCCGCGGAGCATCGTGGCCGGTATCGCCCAGCACTGGTCCCCGGACAACCTTGTCGGTCGCCAAGTCGTGGTGGTGGCCAACCTCAAACCCCGCAAACTGCGCGGCGCCTTGTCTCAGGGCATGGTCCTGGCCGTCCATGCCCCCGAGGGGCTGCGCCTGCTGGCGCCGTCGGACACCGTGCCGCCGGGCAGCAAGGTTTCGTAGCAGTCCGTTGAAAAACTCCCAATTGCTGCGTCACTGCAAAAAGTTCGTAACGATTCAGCATAGAGTAATGCCGTTGTCGGGGTCGGAGTCGGGATCGGCGCTTCGCTATCGGGATCGAAAACGCTGGGAAGCGTTCAAATTTTTCCTGTTCCGATTCCGATTCCGATAGCGACCCCGACTCCGATTGTCGGAGCAAGGGCGGATACAAAATGTGCTGAGTAGACACCAAAAATTTTTCCTTTGCGACCCTTGTGCCTTGAGCAGATAACCCGCCAACCCCTGAAGGGCCTCCGGAATCGGAAGCCCTGCTAGCGCATTTTCGGCAGAAACCGCAGGCCGAAGCGTTTGCGGATGCGGTGGATGATTTCCGGGCAGGCTTGGTGCGGGTTTTCGGGGATTTCCGGGCGAGGAGGCTGGGCGGTGAAGAACGGGGTTTCCCGGAGCTTGGCCTCGTAGGCATGGGCCAGCAGGACCGGCATGGAGAGCACGTCCGCCGCGTTGTAGGCCAGCAGGGTTTCCAGGGCCCGTTCATCACCGGTGGCCTGGTATTCGTGCCAGAGCAGCACGGCAAAGTATCCGTCCAGTCCCTCCAGATCGTTCCGTCCCAATCCCATCTGCTTTTCACACGACTTCAATCCGCCTTTCATCCCCAGGGAACGCAGCACGAAGCGCAGGTCCACATGGGCCTCGGGGAGCGGGGCCCGGAGTTCGCGCTGGATGATCGGGGCGTCGAAGCACCGGCCGTTGAAGGTCACCAGCAGGGAGTATTCCCGGATGTCGTCGCCAAAGGCTTCCAGATTCCGGCCGTGGACGTAGGTGCGCAGGCGTTCGCCGTCGTACAGGGCGATGGTGGTGATGTGCACCGGGCCCGGTCCGCTGGTGGTCTCGATGTCCACGAAGGCCGCGCGGTCCGCGAAATGAGAGCAGAGCCGCCAGGTTTCGTTTCGGGGCAGATGTTCGGCGAACCAGGCTGCTTCCCCGTTGTCCAGGCGGTCCTCCGATTCTTCCAGGGTTTCCAGCGCGGCCTTGGAGAAGAGCTTCGGGTACCGTCCTCCGTTGTTCCGGGCTTCTTTCCAGGACGGGATGCCGGCCTCCCAGATTTTTCGTTCCGTGACGTTGCCGATGCGGGGCAGATGGCAGAAGGAATGGGTGAGCATGTGGGCCTTTGCGGTGTCGCGACAGGAGGGCAAGGGTGAACAAAACAAGGCCGTCATTCCTACGCGAATGACGGCCTTGCTGGTACGTTCCGACTCGGCTCTCGTGGCCGGATCTACTGGATGTTCTGCCGTTTCAGGGCGGCGATGCGATCATCCAGCGGCGGGTGGGTCATGAACAGCAGCTTCAGGCCGTGGCCTTCGGGCTTGCCGTTGATGCCAAAGGCGGACATCTGCTCCGGAAGGGGCTCCTGAACGCCTCGTTTCAGTTTTTCCAGGGCCGCGACCATCTTTTCCCGTCCGGCCAGCTTGGCTCCACCTGCGTCGGCCCGGTATTCCCGTTCACGGCTGAAGTAGAGGACCACGACGCTGGCCAGGATGCCGAAAACGATCTGGGCCACGATGCTGGTGATGAAAAAGCCCAGCCCCAGGCCTTCCTCGTTCTTGAGGATCACCCGGTCCACAAAATAGCCCACCACCCGGGAGATGAAGATCACGAAGGTGTTCACCACGCCCTGGATCAGGGTCAGGGTGACCATGTCCCCGTTGGCCACGTGGCTGACCTCGTGGGCCAGAACCGCCTCCACCTCGTCCTGGGTCATGGAGCGCATGAGTCCTGTGCTCACCGCCACCAGGGCGTTGTTTTTGCTCATTCCCGTGGCAAATGCATTGGGGGCGTCGGAGTCGTAGACGGCCACCTCGGGCATGCCGATGCCGGCGCGGGCCGCCTGATTTTTCACGGTTTCCACGAGCCAAGCCTCGGCCTGGTTGCGCGGCGAGGTGATGACTTTGGCCCCGGTCAGGCGCTTGGCCATCCATTTGGATATGGCCAGGGAGATGAACGAACCGCCAAAGCCGAAAACAGCGGCGAAGACCAGCAAGCTGCCATAGTCCAGACCCCTGCCCGTTTCATCGAGAATGCCCGTGAAGCCCAACAGGGAAAGGACGATGCTCAAAACCACGAGGATGGCGATGTTTGTTAGTAAAAACAATCCAATCCGTTTCATTTTCCGATAGACCTCCTGAATGAGAAGATATGTGTCAACAAGCAAAGCTGCCGTATGCCTTAACAGTTGTATATAATCAATCTTGTTTCACGAGGCAAGATTGGTCAGAATGCGATTGTCGGTAGGCGGGAACGTCCCGCATGGACGGCCGCGATAAGAGTATCCGGGCAAGAGGAATGGATATGGTTTTAAACTCAGTGGCAAAAGTGCCTCTCTCTTTAAGCCCGGGCCTTGATTTCGGCACCGAGCCCCGCCTCGGCACCCCCGCGCTGATCCGTCGGCCGGATCTGGTCCGCAAGGTGGCCATTCTGGCCGAGTCGGCCCGCTACGACGTGTCCTGCTCCTCCAGCGGTTCCACGGCGGCTCGTCCCGGAGCCGTGTTGGGCGCTCCGGCTCATTCCGGAATCTGTCACAGTTGGGCCGCGGACGGGCGGTGCATTTCCCTGCTTAAGATTTTGTATACCAACGTCTGCGAGTATAATTGCGCGTACTGCGTCAATCGCGGCGACAACGACCTGCCCCGGACCACCTTCACGGTCGGCCAGCTCGTGGACCTGACCTTGAACTTCTATCGGCGCAATTACATCGAAGGACTGTTTCTGAGTTCCGCGGTCTGCCGCAATCCGGATTGGACCATGGAGCGGATGGTCCGGGTGGCCGAAGAGCTGCGTCGCGTCCATGGCTTCGGCGGCTACATCCATTTGAAGGTCATCCCCGGCTCGGCTCCGGAACTGATCCAGCGGGCCGGTCTGGCCGCGGACCGGCTGAGCGTGAACATTGAACTGCCCTCCGAGGCCTCCCTGCGCAGCCTTGCGCCCCAAAAGACCCGGGAGGGGGTGCTGCTGCCCATGCTCCGGATCAGCGAGCTGATCGGCGAGGCGGCCCACGGGCGGCGCGGGCTGCCGGCACGAACCGCGAAAGCCCCGGTGTTCGCCCCGGCGGGACAGAGCACGCAGTTGATCGTGGGGGCCAGTCCGGAGCCGGATCGGCAGATTCTGCGGCTTGCCGAGGCGCTGTACGGGCGGTTCGGGCTGAAGCGGGTCTACTACAGCGGCTACGTGCCGGTCAGCCGGGACAACCGCCTGCCGGTTCTGAATGCGCCACCGTTGCTGCGGGAGCATCGTCTGTACCAGGCGGACTGGCTGCTGCGGTATTACGGCTTCCAGAGCGCGGAACTGTTCGATGACCAACACGAGTGGCTGGACGAGCAGCTCGACCCCAAGGCCGCCTGGGCACTGCGTCATCCGGACCTGTTTCCCGTGGAGGTCAACCGGGCCCCCCTGGACCAACTCCTGCGCATCCCCGGCATCGGGATCCGCTCGTCCCGACGGATCATCGCGGCCCGCCGCTTCGGGCCCCTGCACCCCGAAGACCTGAAGAAACTCGGCGTGGTCATGAAACGCGCCCGCTTCTTCGTCACGGCCAGCGGCAAGTTCTGGAACAACGAAGCCTGGAACCCGGCCCAGGCCGAAACCGTGCTCCGCGGCCTGGAAAAGACCAGAGCGCCAAGGATGAAGCAGTTGTCGCTTTGGTGAAACGAAGCGTCGGGGGGAGCAATTAGGACATGCTTTTCTCAGGAGGCTTGTCTATGACCGTGCAAGTCGCAAGATAGTCTTCGACCGCTTCTGCAAAGGCCACGAACAGCTCTTCAATGGTGGGCGCATGGAAACTCACCATGTCGTTGATATCGATGATGTGGCCAACCAGAATGTTGTCGCGAGCGTCGAAATCGACTCGCGCCCTATAGCTTCCGTATGCAAGCGTTTTCATGCCAGGAATGTAGGGAACGTTAAACCCTCTGACAAGAGGTACTCGCAATGGATCAGATACCGCGTATTTTTTCCTACGACGGAAGCTTCGACGGACTGCTGTGTGCCTTTGCCGCGGCGGATGGAGAAGGGCTGGAGCGGTGCGGGTTTGTGGTCGAGGGTGGGGGGCGGCCCGGGTTGTGGCCGCCGACACGGGTAGCGGTCCATGCCGAGACGGCGGCTCGGTTTTTAGAGCGTTTGCGCCGGTCAGGCGGGGAAGGGGCTGTTCAGCATTTGGTTTATGTGTTTTTGGCCGAAGTTCAGGGGGCTGAGCCGGAGCTGTACGAATTCGCGCGCCTCACGCTGCAAGCAGGGACAAGCGTCCTGGGGATGAGGACCAACGCCGCGGTGCGCCGGGTGATGGACTGGAAGGCCAAGGTCGGCAAGGAGGCGCATCGCTGTACCGGCCTGCTGCGTTTCATGGAATTGCGGGACGCAACCCTGTACGCCCGCTTTGAGCCGGACCACAATGTGTTGCCGCTCGTGGCCCCCCATTTTCAGCGCCGTTTTCCCCAGGACAACTGGGTGATCCACGACCTGCGTCGCGGGCTGGCCCTGGCCTGGGACGGCCAGGAGTTGCATCCGGTGGTCGGGGTCCCCGAAAACGTGGACGCCCTGCTCAGCCGACGTGAAACCACGTTCCAGGAACTCTGGCGAGAGTATGTCCAGGCCCTGGCCGTGCCCGAGCGCCGCAATCCGGCCTTGCAGCGCCGGTTCATGCCCCGGCGGTATTGGAAGCATCTGGTGGAGCGCCCGAATTGAACTTCTCATTCGAACGTCTGAATTGAACGCCTTAACTGAACGCTTAACTGAACGGTTGAATAGAACGGTTGAACCGGCTGATATGGCGTTTGAAAATTTTGATTTCTCTCTCCGGGTCGGCTAATGATGGCGAGGACGCTTCCATCACCCTGTTGACGGATGTCGATTCTTTGCCCATCTATCATTCCAGTTTTTAAGACGGAGGACCCGTTGGCGATGCCCATTCCATCCCCTCATTCAGTTTTTGACGGCCCGATTTGCGAAGAGCGCGACGCCTGCGCGATTATCGCCTTCGTGGACAAGCGCGGCCGCGTGACCCATGCCAATATTGTCCGGACCATTGAGGCCCTGAAAAAGATGGCCCATCGCTCCGGGGACATCAACGACGAGGGCGACGGATGCGGGATCATGACCGACGTGCCGCGGGAACTGTGGAGCCGTCGGCTCCAGGAAGCCGGTTTGTCGCCGCATCTGGCCGAATCCAGCGGGTTTTTCGTGGGTCATCTGCTCCTGCCCCGGCGGATACGCGAGCGGGCCGACGACGTTCTGGACACGGTCCGCAAGACCTTTGCCCTGCGGGGGCTGGACATCGTCCTGGAATTGCAAGGCCGGACCAACGATGACGAGCTGGGGCCCATGGCCCGGGCCGAGACGCCGCTGTTCTGGCAGGTGGCCGGGCTGGTCCGCCAGGACGTGCGCATTGACTCCGGCCGGCTCCTGTTCAAGGTGCTTGTGGAGCTTGAGGATCTGGAGCCGGATCTCCATGTCGCCTCCCTGTCCCAGCACAGCGTTGTCTACAAGGTCCGGGGCGGGCCGGATCTGCTGCAGCGGGTCTATCCGGAGCTGCGCGACCCGGCCACCCGGTCCAAGATCTGTCTGGGCCACAGTCGCTATTCCACCAACACCCTGCCCACGGTGGAGCGCACTCAGCCGTTTTCCCTCCTGGCCCACAACGGCGAGATCAATACCATCGAACGGCTGCGCGGGGCGTCGCGCAATCTGGGCATTGAGCCCGTGCCCGGAGGCAGTGATTCCCAGGACCTGAACCGGGCCGTCGAAGGATTGATCCACCGTTACGGACTGGAACCCGCCGAAGCCTTTGCCATGGTCTTCCCGGCGGTGCACAGCGAGGTGGAGCACTATCCCGAGGATTTGCGCAAGGTTTATCAAACCTACCGCTGGTTCTTTCCGCCATCGGCCCAGGGACCGGCCGCGGTCATCGCCCGGCACGGCGACGTCTGCATCGGCAGCGTGGACGCCCTGGGGCTGCGTCCGCTGTGGTTCGGCGAGAGCGACTACAACTATTACCTGTCTTCGGAAAAGGGCGTGGTGGATTTGGAGGACACGGCTACGGACCCCGTGCCTCTGGCTCCCGGGGAGAAAATGGCCATCCTGTCTCTGACCGGTCGGCGGGCCGTGGTGTTCAACTACCGGGCCTTTCAGCGCCAACTGGTCCGGCTGATGCAGGGCCGCAGCGGTCTGCGGGAGCGGATCGGCACGTTGTATCAAGCTGTTCCGGAGCAGCCGGAGGAAGCATTTGGCTTGGAAAACCTGCTCGACGACGGCCGGTCGCGGTTGTCGCCGGGCGACATGGTGCGGGAAAACGTGCTGGCCGCCCTGGGGTGGCACAAGTACGACGTGGAGATGCGCAAGAAAACAGCGACCATTGTCGGCGGGGCGCTGATCGGCTCCATGGGCTACCAGGGGCCGCTGGCCTGCCTGAGCCCGGAAGGGTTGCCCAATATCTCCGAGTTTTTCAAGGAAAACGTGGCCGTGGTCACCAATCCGGCCATTGACCGGGAGCGGGAGGCCGATCATTTCACCACCCGCTGCATGCTCGGCGACCGACCGGAGATCGACAACCGGGAGCGCTCCGGGGCCGTGGGGCTGGAACTGCGCACGCCGCTGCTGCTGGGCGGTTGCCTGGATGGCCGGGTCTGCGGGTCGGCCCTGTCCCAGTTGGCCGCGGAGTTCGGCACCCAGACCCTGGACTCCGTGCTTTCGTTTTTTACGGGTCAGGGTCGGGACCCGAACCGGGTGGCCGTCCTGGATGCGGTGTTCGAGGCCAGGACTGAAGGCCCGGACAGTGGTCCAGGCAACGGCCAAGGCTGCCTGGAGCAACGCCTTTCCGAACTGTGCCTGGAGGCTCGGGCTGCCATCGACGCCGGTGCCGTGCTGTTGGTTCTGGACGATTCACGGACGTTTTCCGACGGGCTGGTCTATGTCGATCCAGGCCTGGCCCTGGCCATGATCGGCAATTATCTGGAAGAACACCGTTTGCGGCGGCGCTGTTCACTGGTCGTGCGCAGCGCCGCGGTGCGCAATCTGCACGATGTGATGTTTCTGCTCGGACTGGGCGCGGATGCGATCAATCCGTACATGATCTGGCGCATGGCCCGGGAGCACGCCACGGAAAGCCGGTCGGCCGAGACCGTGATCCGGACCACCATGGATGTGCTTCAGAAGGGCATGGAAAAGGTCATGTCCACCATGGGCATCCATGAACTGTGCGGTTATGGCCGGATTTTTTCCTCCATCGGCTTGGCCGGGGATTTGGCGAAAATCTTCAAGTGCGCCAACTTCTGCCAGTCCCCGGATGTCGGCCTGTCCCTGGCCCGACTGGAAGAGATCGCCCGGCGTCGTCTGGACAAGGCCGTCCGGGAGACCACGGCCCAGCTCTGGAGCACCCCGGCCCGGAACACCAAGGTCGGGCGGGTGATGCGCCGGGCCGCCACCGGGGTGGCCGGATTCCGGGAGATGGCCCAGGAACTGGCCGCTTTGGAACAGGAGAATCCAGTGGCCTTGCGGCACGTCCTGGGCTTTACGCGGCCCAGCAAGGCCGTGCCCCTGGCCATGAGCGAAGTGGATATCTCCATTGCCGGTCATGCCATGCCCCTGGTCATTCCGGCCATGAGCTTCGGCTCCCAGGGAGAGAACTCCTTCCGAAGCTACGCCGAGGCCGCCCGGATCCTGAACATCGTGTGCATGAACGGTGAGGGCGGGGAAATTCCGGACATGCTTGGCAAATACCGCCACAACCGGGGCCAGCAGATCGCCTCGGGCCGGTTCGGCGTGCACATGGCTTTTCTCAACTCCGTGGATTTTCTGGAAATCAAGATCGGCCAGGGGGCCAAGCCCGGTGAGGGCGGCCACCTGCCCGGCCAGAAGGTCACGGCCATGGTGGCCCAGGCCCGGCATTGCAAGCCGGGCATCGCCCTGATCTCCCCCTCCAATCATCACGACATCTATTCCATCGAGGATCTGGCCCAGATCATCACCGAGCTGAAGACCGCCAACCCCATGGCCAGGGTTTCGGTGAAGATCCCGGTGACCAGCGGGGTGGGCACCATTGCCGTGGGCGTGGCCAAGGCCGGGGCGGACATCGTCGCGGTCTCCGGGTTCGACGGCGGCACGGGCGCGGCACGGGAGCACAGCAAGAAGTATGTCGGCCTGCCCGCGGAGATCGGGGTCAGCCAGGCTCATCGGGCCCTGGTGGAGTCCGGCCTGCGGGACGGCGTGGAACTGTGGGCCGACGGCGGGCTGCGCAGCGGCGCGGATGCCCTGAAGATGATCTTCCTCGGCGCGGACCGGGTAGGCATGGGCACCGCGGCCCTGATGGGCGTGGGCTGCATCAGTTGCCGGCGCTGCCACCTGGACACCTGCCCCCGGGGCATCTCCACCCAGCTGCGGACCAAGGCTGACGCGGAAAAGCACGGCGTGAAGGGATTTACTCCGCTGCAAGCGGCCGCGGAAACCGGCAACCTGGTGCGGCTGTTCACCTGTATCGGCGAGGAAATGCGGGCCATTCTGGCGGACCTGGGCGTCAGCCGGGTTCGGGACGTGGTCGGGCGTACGGATTTTCTGGCCCAGATATCCCATCACAACGTCGTGGCCCTGACGGACATTCTGGCCCGCCCGGCCATGGACGGCGCCGCCGGACCGGCCGGAGCCCTGCGCATGGTGCGCAAGCCGCTGAACGTCCTGACCAAGCTGGTGGCGGACATCTCCCTGGCCGAGTTTGCCGACGAACAGACCCGCGAGGTCCGGTACACGGATCAGCACGTGCGCAGCGTGGACCGGGCCATGGGCACCTACCTGGCCGGGGCCGTGGTCCGCCGGTTCGGTGATTCCGGGGAGCGCCGGGCCAGATTGCGTCTGGATTCCTCCGTACCCGGCAACGGTCTGTGCGCCTTCAACATTCCGGGCATTGAAGTGATGGTGGACGGCGGGGCCCAGGACGGTACGGCCAAGAGCAGCTTCGGCGGGGCCTGCGGCGTGTTCAAGGGCGCGAACCTGATGGGCCGCCGGGTGGACGGCTCCACGGGCAAGAGCTTTGCCTACGGAGCCATCAACGGGATGCTGATGGTCCAGAACTACGCCGATTCCCGGGCCTGCATCCGGATGTCCGGGGCGGACGCGGTGTTCGGAGCCCGGATTACGTCCAAGGTCCGGGACGAGGAAGGCAACCTGGCGGTGCGCGCCCACCTGAAGGGCTTTGCCTTCGAGTACATGACCGGCGGACGGGTCGTGGTCCTGGGAGATCCCGGACCATGGATCTGCTCCGGGATGACCGGCGGGGTGGTCTATCCATGCCTCTACCCGGAATTCGGATTCGACAAGGCCGCGATCCGGCGGCGTCTGGCCAGCGGCGCGGACGTGGCCGTCCGGGACGTCACCGAACAGGGCCTCGCGGATATCCGCGAGCTGGTCAGCCGCTACATAGCCGAGCTGCGGGCCACCTTCCAGGAGGAGGAAGCCCAGGCCGTGGAACGACTCATGGCCGAGGCCGAAACCCGTTTCGTGATGATCGTACCGGCGGATAAGAACCCGCCCAAGGCGGAGTGAGGGGGGGAGGGTAGAAGTCAGGAGTCAGGAGGATCTTTCGTGCTTTGCGATGCGGTGCTCGAAATCGAAATCGAAATCGCAATCGAAACTGTAATCCAACGCCGCGAGGATCTCCGTAAGAACAATCCGACCTTTCATCGCAACAAACCATAACATCCAAGGAGGAAGACAATGATCAAGCATATCGTGATGTGGACGTTGAAGGACCAGGCCGAAGGGGGGAGCGCTGAGGAGAACGGGAAGAAGATGAAGCAGATGCTGGAGGCGTTGAACGGCAAGGTTCCCGGTCTGCTCCACCTGGAGGTCGGACTGGATGTTTTTCAGGCCTCTCCAACGTGGCAGGTGGTGCTCTACTCCGAGCTGGAATCCCGCGAAGCCCTGCAAGGCTACCAGCAGCACCCGGAACACCAGCGCTGCGTGGAGTTCGTGAAAAAGGTGGTGGTTGATCGGGGCGTGGTGGATTACGAGATATAGGAGGACGCGGTGTCAGGATTTTTGAGTCCCGCTCTGCTGATCGTGGACATGCAAAACGATTTCGTTTTGCCCGACGCCCCAGCCGCCGTGGCCGGGGCCAGGGAGACCATTCCGGTCATCGCCGCGCTGGCGGAGCATGCCCGGAAGCGATCCTGGCCGGTGATCCACGTGGTTCGGGAGCACCGGCCCGACGGCAGCGACGTGGAATATACCCGGCAGGAGCTGTTTCAGAACGGCGCGGGCATCTGCGTGGCCGGGACGCCCGGGGCGCGGATCGTGGTGGAACTGACGCCGCGCTCCGGCGACTACGTGTTGACCAAGCAGCGGTTCAGCGCGTTTTTGGGCACGGAACTGGATTTTCTGTTGCGTCGTCTGCGAGTCGAGACGCTGGTCGTGGCCGGAACCCAGTATCCCAATTGCATCCGGGCCACGGCCGTGGACGCTTTGGGCCGGGACTACCGGGTGATCGTGGTCTCGGACGCCTGTTCCGCTCAGACCGAGCGGGTCGCGGCGAATAATATCGAGGACATGCGCAATATGGGCATCACGTGTATGGCGTTCCAGGAGTTGAGCAACCTTTCAGAGGAGAAACCACAGTGAAGATGTTTTGGACTGTTTTGACGACGTGCATCATGCTGATTCTTCCCGGATGGGCCGGGGCCACGGGGTTCGAGGCGGCGGTGGGCGTCTGGCATCAGTCCCCGTCCGGGGACGTGTCCTACAAAGGCCAGACGGGCCATGATCGGCTTGATCTGGAAAGCACTCTGGGACTGGACGATGAGACCGGGCTGCTCTTTCGCGCTCGCCTGGAAACCCCGCTGATCCTGCCCAATATCGGATTCATGGCCACGCCGACGACCTTTTCGGGCAAGGGGACGGCCAAAGGGAGCTTTACCTTCGGGAACCAGACCTTTTCAGCGGATGCGCCCATCGACGGCAAGCTGCGGCTGAATCAGTACGACGTGAGTCTGTTCTACGGCATTCCGGGGCTGAAGATGGCGACCATGGGCATGTTCAATGTGGATCTGGGGCTGAACCTGCGGCTGATGGACGTGGATATCGAGGTCCGTCAGGAGCAGACCGGGCTTTCCGAGTCCGAGAGCATGCTTTTGCCCGTGCCCACGCTCTACGCCGGAGCCAGCCTGCGACCAGTGGACTTCTTCGCCCTGGAAGCCGAGGCCCGCGGCGTGACCTACGCCGGAAACCACTTCTACAGCCTCATCGGCCGGGTGCGCTTCGATCCCCTGGACCATCTCTTTCTTGCCGGAGGCTATCGTTACGACTCCGTGTCCATCGACGAAAAGGGCCTCAAGGCCGACGTGGACATCAGCGGTCCGTTCGCCGAGATCGGGATCAGCTTTTGATTCGTTGCTTCATTTTTCCCCTCGACCCATCAGAGAAAGGCATGGGCGTCCAGAAGGACGCCCATGCCGCGTATTTCTGATAATCCTCCACCGGAGCGCCGCAATCCTCGGCCATGAACAGCGGTTCACCCCCTCCTGAACCCCGGTCCACGCTCTCCCTCCCATCACACCTGCGCCACAAGCCGGACAAACGGCTGATGAACTCCGGCAACGACCCTCTCTTCTCCCAACGGACTTTTCTGAATCAATTCGGAAAAATGGCCCTTGCCTCTGCGAAAAGTTGTTTTTGACAAGGTCAGGTTTTGAGCCTGTGGTCATGGTAGAGGTCAACCTCGGTCGAGCAGTATCCCGTTATTCTTTCGAGGGGTGCCAAGAAATCTGAACCGTCAAGGATGGAGGTGAGGAAGTGACCATGCCATTTTACGCCCATTCGACGCCCAATCCGGACAAGTCGGACTGGCAGCTTCTTGAAGACCATCTGGAGAACGTGGCCCGACTTGCCGCGGAATTCGCCGCGGCTTTCGGCGCTTCCGACTGGGGGCGGACCGTCGGTTTGCTGCACGACGCGGGCAAGGCGACTGCGGAGTTCATCGCGAGATTGGAAGGGCGACCAATCCGGGTCAACCACTCCATTTTTGGAGCCCGCCTGGGCGCGGAGCAATGCGGGCGGCTCGGGCTTTTGCTGTCCTACATCGTGGCCGGCCATCACGGCGGCTTGCCGGACGGAGGGGTGCAGGAAGGACAGCTTCACTTTCGCCTGAAGCAGGAACGCCTTCCGGATTACGTCGAAGTGTTGCCCGTGGTCGCCTGTCCAGCCGACCTGAAACCGCCGTTCACTTTGTCCCGCAACCAGGTTGGCTTCACCTTGTCCTTCTTCACCCGCATGCTCTTTTCCTGCCTCACGGACGCGGATTTTCTGGACACAGAGGCCTTTTGCTCGCCGGAAAAGGCCGGACTGCGCAACTCGCTGAAGTACACGAAGATTCAGGCTCAAGCCGACCAGATCCCGACATTGCAAACCAACCTGAACAGGTACCTGGATCGCCTGCTGCAAAAGGCCGATCCCACTCCTGTGAACATCCTGCGCCGCGGGGTCCTGGAAGACTGCCGTCGCATGGCCGCGTCGCCGCCGGGTTTCTTCTCCCTGACCGTGCCCACGGGCGGCGGCAAGACCTTGTCTTCCCTGGCCTTTGCCTTGGACCACGCCGTGACCCACGGACTGCGCCGGATCATCTTCGCCATCCCCTTCACGTCCATCATTGAGCAGAACGCCAAGGTATTCAGCGACATTCTCGGACGGGCCAACGTGCTGGAGCATCATTGCAACTATCGGGACAAGGATGCTCCGGAGGACCGGGAATACGACACCCGGCGCGGTCTGGCCGCCGAGAATTGGGACGCTCCGGTGGTGGTCACCACCAACGTCCAGTTCTTCGAGTCCTTGTTCAGCAACAAGCCTTCGCGCTGCCGCAAGCTGCACAACATCGCCCGGAGCGTGATCATCCTGGACGAGGCCCAGGCGATTCCCACCGAGTATTTGGAACCCTGTCTGGCGGCCTTGCGCGAACTGGTGGACCGTTACGGCTGCTCCGTGGTTCTGTGTACCGCCACTCAGCCCGCCTTGGACGATTCCAAACTGCGAACTGCCTTGCGCGACGTACGGGAAATCATTGTCCAGCCGAACCAACTCTATGAACAACTCAAGCGCACCCAGGTCCGGTTCGTCGGCAAGCTGTCCAACGCGGAACTGGCCGCGCGATTGGACGAACATGAACAGGTGCTGTGCATCGCGAGCACCAAGCCCCAGGCCAAGACGGTCTTTGAACAACTGGCCAACAGGGATGGCGCGTTTCACCTCTCCACCAACATGACCCCGGTCCACCGGCGGCATGTGCTGGCCGTGATCCGTGGGCGGCTCCAGGACAGGTTGCCGTGCAGGGTGATTTCCACGTCCCTGATCGAGGCAGGCGTGGATGTCGATTTTCCCGTGGTCTATCGGGCCATGGCCGGGCTGGACTCCATTGCCCAGGCCGCCGGGCGGTGCAACCGGGAAGGGAGGCTGCCCGTTGGACGGGGGGGCGGCGGTCAGGTTGTTGTCTTTGAACCTGAACAGCCACCGAAAATGCCCTGGCTGCAACGCTGCGCATCCCGTGCAGCCGAGACCTTGCGCACCATGCCGGATGCTGATCCGCTGGGGCTTGAAGTCATGCGTCGGTATTTCGAGTTACTCTACGATGTTCAGGATTTGGACGGTAAACAGATCCTGAAACGCCTGAATGCTCCCCTCAACAAGGAACTGATTCTTCCGTTCAAGGAGGTGGCCCAGGATTTCCGCATTATTGAGGATGCAGGCACGGGCGTGATCATTCCCTTGATGCCGGAGGTGAATGGTCTCGACCTCAAGGAATCCGAAGAAGCCCAACTGTTGATCCGGGAGTTGCGGCACACCGAATTTCCTCGCTCCACACTGCGCAAGCTGCAACAGTATTCCATGACAGTTCGTTCCAAAGATCTGACTCGGCTGCACGCGGCCGGAGCCGTGGAGATGATCCATGACCAGTATCCTGTTCTGTGCAACCTGGCGGCCTACGACAGGAGCGTCGGTTTGCGCGTGGATGAAGGAGATGTTTGGGAGCCGTCGTCTTTGATAATCTAACTTTTAAATCCAAGAAAATTTTTCTTGCCAAGAAATTTACTCTTGCGATATGGGGATTCAAAAACACAAGGAGGTGAAACAGACGTCGGCCAACATCGGTCCGTGGATTGAAACTTGGATTTAAACGTTTGTGTCTGTTAGCTTTCTGGCCGCGAGGCGCATGCCTCGCGGCCAACGTTCAGGAGGACGCCATGGCATTCGGCATCAAGCTGCGGGTCTGGGGCGACTATGCGTGCTGGACCAGACCCGAAATGAAGGTCGAGAGAGTTTCCTACGACGTGATGACCCCGTCCGCGGCCCGGGGGATTCTGGAGGCCATCCACTGGAAACCGGCCATCCGCTGGGTGGTGGACAAGATTCATGTGCTCAAGCCCATTATTTTCGATAACGTCCGTCGCAACGAGGTCAGTTCCAAGATTCCCAAACCCAATCCGGTCACGGCCATGCGGGACAAGAAACCGCTGTATTTCCTGGTGGACGACGGCAACAACCGCCAGCAACGCGCCGCCACGCTCCTGCGGCATGTGGACTATGTCATCGAAGCCCATTTCGTGCTCACGGACAAGGCCGGACCAGAGGACAACGAAGGCAAGCACCTGGACATTTTCAACCGCCGGGTCAGGGCCGGGCAGTTCTTCCACCAGCCATGCCTGGGCTGCCGGGAGTTCCCGGCCTCTTTTGAACTGGTCGAAGGCGAGGTGCCGGTGTCTTTCTATGTCGGCCAGACCAGGGAACTGGGCTACATGCTCCTGGACATCGACTTTTCCCAGGGCATGACGCCGCTGTTTTTCAAGGCCGAAATGAAGGACGGCATCATCGAGCCGCCCCCGCCCTGGTCAGCGGAGGTGCGAGCATGATTCTCCAGGCATTGCACGGCTACTACGAGAGGATGATCGCCGATCCCGACTCGGGCATGCCGCCTTACGGCACAAGCATTGAAAATATTTCCTTTGCCTTGATCCTGGACACGGAAGGTAATCTCCGTGGCGTGGAGGATCTGCGAGAAACGGACGGCAAAAAACGCTTTCCCCGCAAAATGGCTGTTCCGGCGGCAGTGACCAGGACTTCGGGGGTCAAGGCGAACTTCCTCTGGGACAAGGCCGCCTATGTGCTGGGCGCGGACAAGAACGAAACAAATACCAACGTACCCCGGTTTGCCGCCTTCAAGGAACTGCTTCACGAGATTGGCGCTGACCTCGCCGATCCTGGCTTTGTTGCGATCCGGGGCTTCATGGAAAGTTGGGAGCCGGACGAGGCTGAGACAATCATCAATGCCTATTCCCCTTGGGAAGAAGTCGCCGGAGCCAATCTTGTCTTTCGGCTGGACGGAGTGAGGGGTTTTATTCACGACCGTCCACCGTTGCAAAATGTATGGCGCACTCATTGCGCCAAGCTGGATGAGGCCCTCAAGGTCCAGTGTCTCATAACCGGCGAACATGATGTCCCGTTGGCCCGAGTGCATACGCCTATCAAAGGCGTCGTAGGCGGGCAGACTTCCGGCGGGTACATCGTTTCCTTCAATGCTTCGGCGTTCGTCTCCTACGGGCGGGACAAGGCCGATGTGGGCGAAACATCCGCCTTTGCCTACACCACGGCCCTCAATGCCCTTCTGACCAGGGGGAGCCGCCAGAAAATCACCATTGGCGACATGACCATCGTGTTCTGGGCCGAACGTTCCAATCCGGTGGAGGATTTTCTGGCGGACCTGATTGACCCCGCCCCAGTGGACGCATTGCCTCAAATCCAGATTGATTATCAGACCACGCTCAAAATTCACGATCTGCTCCAGGCTATCCGCTCCGGCAAGCGGGCCGTGGACATCGTGCCGGATCTGGACGAGTCCGTGCGCTTTTATCTGCTGGCCCTTGCGCCCAATGCGTCCCGGCTGGCCATTCGTTTCTGGGAAACCAACACCGTGGGCGGCTTGTTGCAAAAGGTGGGCATACATTTCCAGCAACTGGAAATCGTCCGGCAATTCGACTCCGATCCGGAGTTTCCGCCGCTCTGGCGACTGCTCCGCCAGACCGCGCCGCTGGGCAAAAGCGAAAATATCCCGCCCGTTCTGGCCGGAGGCATAGCCAAAGCCATGCTGACGGGCTCGCCGTATCCGCAAAGTCTGCTGCCCACCGTGCTCGGCCGCATCCGGGCCGAGCATCAGGTGACGTATTTCCGGGCCGCCTTGATCAAGGCGTTTTTGATCCGCAACAAACAATGGGAGGTTCCCGTGTCATTCGATCCCGCTCGAACCGATCGCCCGTACTTGTTGGGCAGGTTGTTCGCGGTGCTGGAAAAAGCCCAGGAAGAGGCGGTCCCCGGCACCAATGCGACCATCAAGGACCGTTACCTCGGCTCGGTCTCGGCCAACCCCGGGCAGGTCTTCCACATGCTGCTCAAAAACGCGGCCAATCATACGGCCAAGCTGCGCAAGGAGCCTGAGAAAAAAGGTCTGGCATTCAGCTATGATAAAATGATCCAGGACATCATCGACGCCTTTGACGATTTTCCGGCCACCATGTCCTCCGAGGAACAGGGACTGTTCATGATCGGCTACTACCATCAGCGCAAGGATTTTTTCACCAAGAAAAATAAGGAGACTCAGTCATGACCGCCATTGCCAACCGCCATGAATTCGTCCTGCTTTTCGACGTGGTCAACGGAAATCCCAACGGCGATCCGGACGCCGGGAACATGCCCCGCATCGACCCGGAGACCGGACATGGGCTGGTCACGGACGTCTGCATCAAGCGCAAGATCCGCAATCATGTGGCTCTGGCCAAGGAAGGGGCCGAGGGCTTCAAAATATACATCCAGGAAAAGGCCGTGCTGAACAGGACGCATGAGCAGGCTTACATCGCTCATGACCTCAAGTTCGAAGCCAAGAAACTGCCAAAAAAAGTTGAAGACGCCCTGAAGGTTACGGGTTGGATGTGCGCCAACTTCTATGACATCCGGACCTTCGGCGCGGTTATGACCACGGATATCAACTGCGGACAGGTTCGCGGACCGGTGCAACTGGCCTTCGCCAAAAGCGTGGAACCCATCGTGCCCCAGGAGATCAGCATCACCCGCATGGCCGTGACCAATGAAAAGGATCTGGAAAAAGAGCGGACCATGGGCCGCAAGCATATCGTGCCCTACGGATTGTACGTGGCCCACGGTTTTGTCTCCGCGCCCCTGGCCGAAAAAACCGGCTTTTCCGAGGCGGATTTGGATCTGCTCTGGGATGCTTTGGTCAACATGTTCGAGCACGACCGCTCGGCCGCGCGCGGCCTGATGAGCAGCCGCAAGCTCTTTGTCTTCAAGCACCAGAACAAGCTCGGCAACGCTCCGGCCCACAAGCTCTTCGACCTGGTCCAGGTGAAGCGCCGGGACGACTCCACCGGCCCGGCCCGCTCCTTCAAGGACTATGCGGTCACCCTTGGCCAGCCTCCGGCGGGGGTTGAACTATTGGAAATGCTATAGATGGACAAAAAACTCGAACAGCAATTCCGGCAACGGGCGGTGGATCTCGGCAACTCCGGTGATCCGGCCGCCTTGCCGGAACTTGCGCAACTGGCTCGTTCGCCCGTGGCCAATGTGCGCCGTCTGGCCGCGTCGGCCATGGGCAAGTTGGCCGGGTTGGCCGATGCGGATGAGGCCGTTGCCGCGCTGCATCCCTTGCTGTCCGACACGCATCCCCAGGTCCGCCAGTATGCCATACGGGCGCTCAAGCTGTACGGCGTCGCAGCCAAGCCGGCCTTGCCGGACCTCCGCGACATGGCCGCGAACCCGGTGGAAAAGGACTACAATCAACGCGACGCGGCCCTGGCCGTTGAGTACATCACCGAGGCCGTGCGCATCGCCGAGGAACAGGTCGTTCATCTGTGCAAGCGGTGCGGCGTGCGCTTGGCTCCGGATGAGTACGTCCGCAGCCGCAAGGCCTTCCAGCGTCCGTTTTGCGACCACTGCTTCGACGAAGTGTTCCTGGAGCGCCGCAATTACGAGATCAAGGTGGAACTGCAGAAAAATATTCGGGCCAGGGACGGTACCTGGGTGCAATCCGAAGGCGAGCGGCTCATCTGCGAGGCCCTCAAGGCGGAAGGCATCCGCTATCGTTACGACGAACGATTCCGCATCCTGGACGGGTACGCCATCCGTCCGGATTTTTATCTGCCGGAATTTGACGTCTATATCGAATATTGGGGCATGGACACGGCGGACTACAAAATCGGCATGCTCAAGAAACAACAGCTCTATCAACAGCAGGGCAAGCGCCTCATCTCCCTGTATCCAGCCGACAAGCCGGTCCTGCGCGTTCGTCTGCTGGAGAAACTGCGCCAGTATCGCTGACTTGCTTTTCTGGCGAGTCGCGACGTCGCACAGCGTAAGCGAAGATAGTCGTATGTACCTGGAAGCCGACCTCCTCCCTCTTTCCGCGTTGCAGCACCTGATATTCTGCCCCAGGCAGTGCGCGTTGATCCACATCGAGCAGGTCTGGACGGAAAACCGCTTCACGGCTGAAGGGCGGATCATGCATGAGCGGGTGGATTCAGGGCAGCGGCAGACCAGGGACACGGCGCGGATCGAAACGGGCGTGCCGTTACGGTCTTTGAACTTGGGCCTATCGGGAAGGGCCGACGTGGTGGAGTACCATTTCACGGGAAACGACTGGGTGCCGTTTCCCGTGGAATACAAGCGGGGTCGCCCCAAGAAGGACAACTGCGACGAGGTGCAGCTCTGCGCCCAGGCCCTGTGCCTGGAAGAAATGCTGGGCCGCCATGTGCCCGAAGGGGCGCTGTTTTACGGCCAGAATCGCAGGCGCAAGGACGTGGCTTTTGATGCGGCACTGCGCCGGGAAACCATGGATACGGCTGCCAGGCTGCACGAGTTGATCCGTTCCGGAACGACCCCGCCGGCTCGGTACGAAAAAAAGTGCGACAGTTGTTCGCTGCTTGAACTTTGTCTGCCCAGGGTGGCCGGATCAGCGAAAAGCGCTCGGCGCTACCTCTCACGCATGCTTATGGAACCGACAACATGAAGAAACTTTTGAACACCCTCTATGTGACGACCCAGGGCGCGTATCTGTCCCGTGAGGGCGAGACCGTGCTGGTGCGCGTGGAAAAGGAGACGCGACTGCAGGTCCCCATCCATACGCTGGCCGGCATCGTTTGCTTCGGACAGGTCTCGTGCAGTCCGTTTCTGTTGGGACTGTGCGCCGAGCGGGGCGTGGGGGTCAGTTTTCTGACCGAGTATGGTCGTTTTTTGGCCCGGCTTCAGGGACCGGTTGCAGGCAATGTGCTGTTGCGGCGGGAACAGTATCGGTGGGCTGATGATCAGGAAAAGTCCGCGAATATAGCTCGTGCGCTGCTTGCTGGGAAAATCAGCAACAGCCGCACGGTGCTCCAAAGGGCGCTCCGCGATCACGGCGACAAACCCGGCGCTGAGGCCCTGCGGGACGCCGCGCAACGGTTGCGCTTTTCCCTGGATCAACTCCAGGTTTCCACCTCCCTGGATGTCTTGCGAGGCATCGAAGGCGACGCGGCCGGAACGTATTTCAGTGTATTCAATTTCTTGATCACCTCGCAAAAAGAGGGGTTTTCGTTCCAGGATCGCAGCCGCCGCCCGCCGTTGGACAACGTCAATTGCCTGCTGTCATTCGCCTACACCCTGCTGATGCACGATGTCCGCAGCGCCTTGGAGTCCGTCGGCTTGGACCCCGCGGTCGGTTTTCTGCATCGGGATCGGCCAGGGCGAGCCAGTCTCGCCCTGGACATTATGGAGGAGTTTCGCTCCGTCGTCGCGGATCGGCTGGTGCTCTCCCAGATCAACCTCGGGGTCATCAAAAAGTCCGGATTCAACCAAGCCGAAACCGGCGGCGTATTGATGAAGGACGACACCCGCAAGGCGTTCCTTGTCGCCTACCAGAAACGCAAACAAGAAGTGATCAGCCATCCGTTCCTGAATGAAAAAGTGGAAATCGGCCTTCTGCCGTTCATCCAGGCCCTGCTTTTGGCTCGGCATATTCGCGGAGACCTGGACGGCTACCCGCCGTTTATCTGGAGGTGATGCAATTCCATGTTCGTCCTTGTCAGTTACGACGTGTCCACATCCGATCCCGGCGGTCCGGGACGTCTGCGCCGAGTGGCTAAAATTTGTAAGAACCATGGGCAGCGTGTTCAATTCTCTGTGTTCGAGTGCATTGTCGATCCTGCCCAGTGGACCAAGCTGAAACAGCAACTGCTCGACGAAATCAACCCGGAAAAGGACAGCCTGCGATTCTATTTTCTCGGCTCCAACTGGCGAAAACGGGTGGAGCACGCCGGAGCAAAAGAGCCTTTTGACCAGGAAGGCCCGCTGGTCATTTAGCGCTCCGCGAACCTGAAGCTGCGGTAAAAATGACGGTAGGTTCGCGCGGAATACAACATTTTGATTTTTATCGATAAATATTTCTGCTTGATTTTTTGACACTTCTTACACGCTGCAAATCGGAGGTTCGCGATTATCTGGCTTTGAATCCTTGGGCGGCAAAGGAATGGAAGCCAACAGTCGCCCCCCGCGCGGGGGGCGTGGATTGAAACTTTAATAGAGATCCCACCCCCCACCCTTGTGATCGTCGCCCCCCGCGCGGGGGGCGTGGATTGAAACACGATTAACCTTTCCGGGAGTGAGAGGTTTTCAAGGTCGCCCCCCGCGCGGGGGGCGTGGATTGAAACAATGTGTTGGCATCTGTCGCTGTTCCTCGGCCAAGTCGCCCCCCGCGCGGGGGGCGTGGATTGAAACACGCTCCAGGAGATCATGGCCGCCATGCGCCACAGTCGCCCCCCGCGCGGGGGGCGTGGATTGAAACTTTACTTGGGGGAAAATATGGAATTTCCTATACAGTCGCCCCCCGCGCGGGGGGCGTGGATTGAAACCTTTCAGGGGTCTTGGTTGCTCTTAGACTCACAGGTCGCCCCCCGCGCGGGGGGCGTGGATTGAAACGAACCTTCTACCACGGAAATAATGCGACCTCGCCGTCGCCCCCCGCGCGGGGGGCGTGGATTGAAACATGTCTTTCTTCAACGGCCCAGGTCCTGGATTCAGTCGCCCCCCGCGCGGGGGGCGTGGATTGAAACCTCATCCCTTGCTGTAACAGGATTTGGGTGTATTGTCGCCCCCCGCGCGGGGGGCGTGGATTGAAACATCATCGGCCTGCACGCCCTGTTCGAAGTCGGCGGGTCGCCCCCCGCGCGGGGGGCGTGGATTGAAACACGACCTCCTTTTTGAAAATCCGCTACGCTCTCAGTCGCCCCCCGCGCGGGGGGCGTGGATTGAAACTGTTTCATGGGTTGCACGCTACATGATAGGAAAAGTCGCCCCCCGCGCGGGGGGCGTGGATTGAAACTTGCGCGGGCGGCTGCGGCGGGTGACCCATTGTTGTCGCCCCCCGCGCGGGGGGCGTGGATTGAAACTCCTGTTGAAGGTTGCGGTTACGGTTACGGAAAGTCGCCCCCCGCGCGGGGGGCGTGGATTGAAACATGTCCCACTCCTGAACGTTCCACCATTTTCCGGTCGCCCCCCGCGCGGGGGGCGTGGATTGAAACAAAAAATGCGGCCCGGACGTTAACGATGACCTTGTCGCCCCCCGCGCGGGGGGCGTGGATTGAAACAATAAATGAAGAAGTAAATGGGATTATAGATGCTTGTCGCCCCCCGCGCGGGGGGCGTGGATTGAAACAAACTACAGTAGAAAATGCCGGTCAAGGTGCTGTTGTCGCCCCCCGCGCGGGGGGCGTGGATTGAAACCGGCCCGCGAACCGGGGGCTGGCGTGGGACCGGGGTCGCCCCCCGCGCGGGGGGCGTGGATTGAAACGCTTCGTAGGTTGATCTTGTTCTCAGCCTTTTCGCGTAAAGGTCAACACTGCCCAGGGCAGGTCGGTGAAGAGTTCGGCTGCGGTGAGTACGCCGTCCGTCGGCGATATGGAACGGTGGGTGAAGCGGTCTTGCCAGCGACCGTCCTTGCCGGCTTTGGGAAGGGTTGTGTTCAGGGCGATGGTCGAGGCCGACCAGGGTTCGCCGGTGGGAAATCCGCCGTCCGGTGGGCAAAGGTCCGCGACGAGGCGGGGCAGGGCTACGATGACCGCCTGTCGCCCATGGGTCCGATGGATACGGGCAAAGGCGAGGATGTTGTTCGCTCTGGTCCCGGAAACCTCCAGAGGGACGTAGTTCCCGTTCAGAAACAGCTCCGGATGGGCGCGGCGCAGCGTCAGCAGGCGCCATTGGACGTATTGCTTGATGCGCCCGTCGTGCCAGGTCCTTTTGAGCAACGCCACGTAGCCTCTTTGATTGTCTTCGGCCTTTGCGGCTTGAAATTCCCGTAACCCATTCCATCTGTCCGCGAAGTTCACGGGACGGCGATTGTCCGGGTCCACCAGGGAGTCGTCCCAGAGTTCCGTGCCCTGGTAGGTGTCCGGCGCTCCGGGCATGGTCAGGCTCAGGATCGTCTGGGTCAGGGCGTTGCACGCGCCGGGTACGGCCAGTTTGGTCACGAACTCCTGGACGTCGCGCAAAAACGGCGCGGCCGTCGGGCCGGAATCCAGGACCTGGGCCGTGAAGTCGGTCAGGGCCTGTTCGTATTCCTCGTCCGGGTTCAGCCAGGACGTGCTGATCTTGGCTTCCCGGGCCGCCTTGATCATGTAGGCCCGCAGCCGGTCCTGCAACGCGGAAAGAGTCGTTGCTCCGGGAAGGTCCGGGCCGAGTCCTTCCGGAGGCCAGACACCGACCAGGGTCTGGTAGAACAGGTATTCGTCCCGGCTGGAGGGCAGAGGACCGAGGGCGGACTCGCGACGGGCCCGGCGGTTGAGGGTCTGCCAGCGTTCCACCCGTTCGGCCCAGGCCTTGGGCAGTTCCGAAAGCACCGCGATCCGGGACCGGACGTCCTCACTGCGCTTGGTGTCGTGGGTAGCCGTGGTGACCATGGATCTGGGCCAGTCCGCTGCGCGGCGCTGCATCTGCTGATGAAAATCCCCCACCGTGCTGATCCGCCGGTCCGGCCCCATGCCCACCTCATTCATGGAGATCAGGGGCAAGACCCGGTAGAACGTGGTGTCCTCCATGCCCTTGGCCATGGCCGGGCCGGTAAACTGCTGGAATTTGCGGGCCAGGCGCAGGACGTCGGCCCGGGGGCGACCGTCGGCGCGTTTTTGCCAGGAGGCCTTGAGCAGGGATTCCAGCACGTCGAAGAGCCGGGGATGGCTCACGGCCCGTGCTCGCCGGGCCAGGCCCAGGGCCCAGTCCAGGTCCCGGACATCCTCCGCGGTGGGGCCTTTGGAGCCGACATAGGTCCGGTAGACCGGAAAACGGGACACGATCTCCCGCAGGGCCTGGCGGACTTCGCCCCGGGAAAAGTCCCGGGTCGCCGGATCGCGCTTGAGCAGGCGGGTGGTTTCCGTGGCCAGCACTTCCAGTTCCGAGGCCAGTTCCTGATCCATGATCTGCCGTTTGGCCCGCACGCCCTCGGCATGGGCGTCCGCGCTCCCCGCGCCCTCGCGCATTTCGTACAGGGCGCGCAGCTCGGCCAAACCTCCGGAATCGATCTGCACGGCGTTGATTTCGCTCAGGGCGTCGTATCCCGTGGTTCCATGCACCGGCCAGCGGTTGCGCAGGGTTTCGTGCTCTTCCAGGATTTTTTCCACATAGACCGGAAAACGGCCGGGGACGAAGCCCAAACTTGCGGCCTGGGGCTTGAGCAGCTTTTGCAGCCGGTCCAGGTATCCGGCGGGATCATAGAGCCCGTCGATGTGGTCGATGCGCAGCCCGTGCACCTGCCCGGCGGCGACAAGTTCCCGGATCAGGCCGTGGGCCGCGGCAAAGACCTCGGGCTCCTCCACGCGCAATCCGGCCAGGTCGTTGATCTGGAAAAAGCGGCGATAATTGATTTCGTGTCCGGCAACCCGCCAGAACGCCGGGCGATAGTGCTGGCGTTCCAGCAGCTTGTGCAGTCGCTCCAAGCCCCGGCCGTCAGGGCTCTCGGGCGAAAAAAGATGCTCGGCATGCTCCAAGGTCCGGCGAAGGTCCGGCAGATCCGCGGTCAGTCGGGCCAGAGTGCCTTTGAAGGTCTCGCCCCGGGTCCGCAGGGCCTTGCGCCGTGTTCCGGAGCGGGGCGTGGTCCGCAGGCGTTTGGATTCGGTGAACGCGGCGCGGATTTCCGGGTGCGCGGCTGTTTCCTCTCCGGCATATTCCAGGCAGGGGGCCAGAATCCGGTGATAGGTGGACGGGCAGACGGGAAAGCGGTGCTCGTAGTACCAGACGCTGAAAGAGCCGGCCTGGGCGTCGAAGCGCAGGCGCAGTTCGCCGCGCTCCAGGACCGCGCCGTAAAGGTCGCCCAGCACGGGCAGCAGGACCTGGTCGTGGATGCCCTGGGTCTGGGGAAACCATTCAATGTCGAAAAAATGGATAAAGCGACTGCTGCGGCCCCATTCCAGCACGTCCAGCCACCACTGGTTGTCGCTGCGGCCGATGCCCATGTGGTTGGGCACGATGTCCATGACCAGCCCCATTTCGGCTTCCAACAAGGCCGCGCTGAGGGCGTCGAAGCCCTTCCGTCCGCCGAGTTCCGGATTCAGGGACTGGTGGTCCACGATGTCGTAGCCGTGGGTGGAGCCGGGCCGGGCGGCCAGGACCGGAGACGTATAGACGTGGCTCACGCCCATGTCCCGCAAATAGGGCACGATTTCCAGGGCGTCGGCAAAGGTGAAGCCGGCGTGGAATTGCAGCCGGTAGAAGGATGTGGGGGCGTAGAGCGGATTCATGGGGTGATCCTGTCCTGTTTGGGCTGGTACAGCGTCATTTCCTCCATGGCTCACCCAGCCTCCGCCACTAGGCGCAGCAAACGCAGCGAGCGCCCTCCCAGGGTCAGTTTTACGCCCGGCGAGTGGGGGCCGACGTCGCCTTCGGGCTGGCCGTCCTCGGACACGGTGTCCATCAGGGACTCCCAGGCTCCGCTGTCTCCATTGGGCAGTACGAAGGCCACGTCTTCATGGCTGGCGTTGACCAGGAGCAGGAAGGTGTCGTCCGGTTCTTGCTCCCCGGTTTCCGTGAGGTGGACGATGCCGGCTTCGCCGCTCAGACGGATGGCCAGGGAGCGGGCTTCGTGGTCGTGCCAGTCGTTCCGGATCATCTCGCGGCCGTCGGGATGCAGCCAGATTACGTCCTTGACCCGCGTACCGGGGATGATGTCTCCGTGGAAGAAGCGGTTGCGGTGAAAGACGATATGCTGGTGGCGCAGGGCGAGCAGCCGGGTGACGAAGTCGATCTGGGCCCGGCCGGCTTCGTCGATGGCCGTCCAATCCAGCCAACTGATTTCGTTGTCCTGGCAGTAGGCGTTGTTGTTGCCCTGCTGGGTGCGGGCGAATTCGTCCCCGGCGGTGAGCATGGGCGTTCCCTGGGACAAGAGCAGGGTGGCCAGGAAGTTGCGCATCTGGCGACGACGCAGGGCCAGGATTTCCGGGTCGTCCGTCTCGCCTTCCACGCCGCAGTTCCAGGAATTGTTGCTGTCCGAGCCGTCCCGGCCGTCCTCGCCGTTGGCCTCGTTGTGCTTGTGGTTGTAGCTGACCAGGTCGTGCAGGGTGAAGCCGTCGTGGGCCGTGATGAAGTTCACGCTGGCCCAGGTTCGTCGGCCGCGGCGGTTGAAGATGTCCGCGGAGCCCGAGAAGCGTCCCGCAAACTCGGGCAGCAGCCCCTCGTCCCCTTTCCAGAATTTGCGCATGGCATCCCGGTATTGGTCGTTCCACTCGGCCCAGCCGGGTGGGAAATTGCCCACCTGATATCCGCCCAGGCCGGTATCCCAGGGCTCGGCGATCAGTTTGACCTGGCCCAGGACCGGATCCTGGGCCACGGCGTCCAGGAAACTGGCGTGCTCGTCGTAGGGGCCCTCCACCCGGGCCAGGGTGGTGGCCAGGTCGAAACGAAAGCCGTCCACGCCCATCACCTGGACCCAGTAGCGCAGCGAATCCATGACCATGGACAGGACCTTGGGATGGCGCAGTTCCAGAGCGTTTCCCGTGCCCGTAAAGTCGTTGTAGAACCGCGGCTGGTCGCCCATCAGATAGTAGTAGGAGTAATTGTCGATGCCCCGGAAGGAGAGGGTCGGTCCAAGATGATTGCCTTCGGCGGTGTGGTTGTAGACCACGTCCAGGATCACCTCGATACCGGCGTCGTGCATTTTTTGAACAAAGCTCTTAAAGGATGAAAGATCGTTTCTGGGGCGGAGGTAGTCCGGGTTGGGCGCGAAATAGGCGATGGAGTTGTAGCCCCAGTAGTTGCTCAGGTCGCGATCAATCAGGTGACGGTCCTGCAAAAAGGCGTGGATGGGCAGCAGCTCGATGGCCGTGACGCCGAGGTTCTTGAGATGGTCGACCACCGGCTGGGAAGCCAGGCCCTCGAAGGTCCCCCGGAACTCCTCGGGCACCTCGGGATGGAGGATGGTGTAGCCCCGGACGTGCATTTCATAGATCACGGTTTCGTGCCAGGGCCGAAAGTCCATGGGCCGGCCCCAGGTGAAGGCCGGGTCCACCACCTGACACTTGGGCATGAAGGGCGCGGAATCCCGTTCGTCAAAGGACAGGTCTTCGTCCGGATGGCCCACTGTGTAGCCGAACAATGCGTCGTCCCATTTCAGATTTCCGACCAGGACCTTGGCGTAGGGGTCCAGCAACAGCTTGTTGGGATTGAAACGGTGTCCCGCCAAGGGCTCGTAGGGGCCGTGGACGCGGTAACCGTATAGCTGTCCGGGCCGGGCGTCCGGCAGATAGCCGTGCCAGACTTCATGGGTGTGTTCCGGCAGGGTTATCCGGGCGGTCTCCGTAACGCCGTCCCCGTCGAAGAGACACAGCTCGACCTTTTCGGCATGGGCCGAGAACAGGGCAAAATTTACACCCGACCCGTCCCAGGTGGCCCCCAGAGGATTGGGCGAACCGGGCCAGACCCGGGGGCCGTTGGGTTTTGAGGGCGTGCCGTTCAAGGCTGTTTCAGCCGCGTTCATGGTGTTGCTCCTGAAGAAGATTGTCAAAAATGGCTGATGGATGGCGACGGTTCTTGAAGCCGGGCCACGAGAGGCTTCCACGTTGCATGACGGGGAAAGAGGATGGCCCGAGACGAGCCGTTACGGGCCGAAGCCGATTCGTCACCCCAAAGCCGAACAGTCGTGAATGTATTGATTTGTTCACTCTTTTCGATTCCAGTCCTCCCAGAATAAGCCCATTGTCCGGTTCTTGCAAATGCGGAAAGTCGTGCCCCTGCTGGTACATGACACGTTCTTTTTCGGAAAGCGGTCGTCGCCTTTCAGACTGAGCGGCGTGGTTCTCGAGCAGTCTGGACCAGGGCGCGGAACAGGCGTTGTTGGCGGCGGTGGTGGGGGAGGTATTCGGGGTGCCATTGGACACCGAGGACGAAGGTTTTGCTCGTGGCTTCCACGGCCTGGATCACGCCGTTGGGCTCCCGGGCCGTGACGCGCACGGTCTGGCCGAGTTGGTCCACGGCCTGGTCGTGCAGCGCGTTGATGCCGCAGGTCGCGCAGCCGAGGATGCCGGCCAGGCGGGAGTCCGGCTCAACATGAATGGTCTTGCGGGGCAGCAGGCTGCGGATGTTGGGGGATTCCTGGTAAAAGCCGGTCAGGTGCTGGTGCAGGGTGCCGCCCAGGGTCACGTTGATCAGTTGCGCGCCGCGGCAGATGCCCAGGATGGGCAGGTCGCGCTCCAGGGCCGCGCGGAGCAGGTTCTGCTCCGGTTCGTCGCGGTCCGTGTTCCGGTCGGGGCTGCGGGTGGTCAGGATTCTCCGGATCAGGAGCATCAGGGGAAAGGCCAGCAAGGCCAGGCCGCGTCGAAACCAGCCCGTTTCTCCCCGAGTGATTTCCTCGGCCATTATTTCGGGAGGCCTCGTCGGCTCCGCGCCATATAAATCCGGTGCCACGTCCGCGCCGCCGCCGATGATCAGGCCGTCCAGTTCCTGAACGTGGCGGGGGCGCTGGGGCGTGATCCGCACCGCGCGGCCTCCGGCCCGCCAAACCGCCAAGCGGGTGAACCACCAGGCGGCCAGGCCGCCGTGGTCCGGCCCGGTGACGCCGATCACCGGCCTTTTCCAATTCATCGCTTCAGCCACGTTCCCAGCATTTCCATCCATTCGTCCACCATCCGGCCCACGACTTCTCCGGGTTTTTCCAGGTAGGCCCGGGCGTGCTCCCGCAAGCGGTCCTTGTCCGCGGCCAGTTTTTCCACCATGATCCAGTCGTTCCACGGCTTGGCCAGGGACCAGTCCGGTTCGTCGATCTGGGAGTTGGGCAGACGGTAGTGGAACGTGGGCCTGGGCTTGATCAGGTGGGTCTCCACCGGCGCCCTCATGACCATATCCCGTTCCAGGTGCGCGAACAGCGGGAGCATGTCCAGGGGGCGGTTGCGGGTGGGGTTGTGCAGGAGGTAGTCGCGGATCAGGCCCGTGAGGTCCGGCGTGTACGCCTCGTCCAGAAGCAGCCGGACGTATCCGCCGGGGAAGGCGCGGATGTACGGCGAGATCTTGCGGGAGACGTCCACGACGCCTCGCTCGGTCAGTCGGTCGTGGAGCAGCACGTAGGCGCGCAGGACGTCCCGCAGGTAAGCCGCGTCCAGATCTGCGACCTCCACGTTGAACTGGGCCCCGAAGGCGTAGACCAGGGCCGCGCGGGTGCCTTTGGCTCCGTCCCGGCGCAGCCTGTCCCGCAAGGCGTCCATGTCCTCCAGAGCCGTGATCGGAATCGGCGGGGCCACCACTTCGCTGGGCACGACGTTGGCCGCCAGGCGAGCCAGTATGGCGTCGAAGGCCCGTTGGTCGTCCATGGCGTCCAGGTCGATGCCGACCTGGGCCAGATAGGGGCGGTATTCGTGATTCTTGAGCAGGCTGGCGTCCAGTTCCACGGCGAACGTTCCGTGGCGCGTCTCCAGGACGTGGATTTCAAAAGGACTTTTGGAATCAATGTGGCCGCCGAACAGGTCCTTGACCGCCTGGGCCATGACCGGCAGCTCCAGTCCGGCCATTTCCATCTCCACGCCCACGCGACGGACCTCTCCATCAGGGGTGCGTGTCTGGTCGGGCAGGATGAGTCGAGGCATATGCGCTCCGGTGTGTTGTCGGGAATGGCGTTTGGCCGGGGTGGCAGGCCCTGGAAGACCCGTGTGAAAGCGTGTAGACGGATCCGAGCGTAACGGCGCGGGCCGGGCAAGTCAAAATCGAGGCTCGGCAACGACGCCCACGTTTTTCGACAACGGCTGCGCCATCGGCAACTTTGCCGTCATCATCATCCCCCGCCATCATGACCACCTTCATCTGGATCGGAATCCTGATCTGTCTGACTCAGTCGGCCATGCTTTCCGGACTGAACCTGGCCTACTTTTCCGTGAGCAAGCTCCATCTGGAGATGGAGTCCTCCCGGGGCAACGTGCATGCCCGGCGGGTGCTGACCCTGCGTCGGGACGCCAACTTGCTGTTGGTGACCATCCTCTGGTCAAACGTGGGAGTGAACGTCCTGTTGGCCCTGCTGTCCGGATCCGTGCTCGCCGGAGTGGCCGCGTTTTTGTTTTCCACCGTGCTGATCACCATTTGCGGGGAGATCATGCCCCAGGCCTATTTTTCCCGGAACGCGCTACGGATGGGGGCCCTGTTGGCCCCGGTGATCCGGATTTACCAGATCGTCCTCTACCCCGTGACCAAGCCCACGGCCGTGCTTCTGGACAAATGGCTGGGCCCCGAGGGAATCGGTTACTTTCGGGAACGGGACCTGCGGGAACTGATCAAGATGCATATGGAGTCGCCTTCCACGGAGATCGACAAGGTGGAGGGCAAGGGCAGCCTGAACTTCCTGGCCCTGGACGACCTGCCCGTGGCCGCGGAGGGCGAGAGCGCGGACCCGCGAAGCATCCTGACCATGAAGTTCGAGCAGGACAGGCCCGTCTTTCCCCTTATCAGGCCGTCCAGCACGGACCCGTTTCTCAATCTCGTGCAAAGCTCCGGAAAAACCTGGGTGATCCTCGTGGACCAGGAGGGAGAGCCGCGCTACGCCGTGAACGTGGCCTCCTTTTTGCGGGAGGCCTTTTTCGATCCGGACAATTTCAACCCCATGGCCCACTGCCACCGGCCGATCATCGTCCGCGACCCCATGACCAGCCTGGGGGCCGTGATTCCACGCCTGAAGGTCCTGCCGGAACGAACGGACGACGACGTAATCGACAACGACATCATCCTCTATTGGGGCGAGGAAAAGCACGTGATCACCGGCTCGGACATTCTCGGTCGGCTGCTGCGGGGAATCGTCCGGGAGGAGTCGAAGGTGGTGCAAGGGTAAAAGACGCGGGTACAGGGGGCGGTACCGCGGGAAGCGTTCGGTCTCCGGCGCAAAAAAAAATGCGGGGATGAAACACCCCGCATTCTTTTATCAACTTCGTACGCTTTCGGTGCGGCTATTCTTTAGTTTTCCTGGAGCAATCGCAAGAAGGGGCTGGAAGGCGTCAGGATGACCTGGGTGTTTTCACCTATGGTCTTTTTATAGGCTTCCAGGGTGCGCAGGTACTCGTAGAAATCAGGGGCCTGATTCAGGGCTTCCCCGAAAACCTTGATGGCTTGGGCGTCGCCTTCACCACGAAGGTGCTGGGAAGTACGGTTGGCCTGGGCAATAAGGACGACCCGCTCCCGGTCGGCCAGAGAGCGGATGTTGGCCGCGGTTTCCTCGCCCTCGGCGCGGTAGGTCTTGGCCTCTCGTTCGCGTTCAGCGATCATTCGGTTGAACACCGCCCGTTGGGTTTCCGCCGGCAGGTCCGTGCGCTTGATCCGCACGTCAATGACCTCAATACCATATTCCTGGATCAACTCGTTGCTCTTGATGGTCAGCTCTTCCATGATCTGAGAACGTTTGGTGGTGACCACCTCGGTCAGGGTGTGCTGACCGAGCAGGACACGCAGTTCGGCGTAGACGACGTCATCCAGCCGGGCCTGGCCCATGGGCAGGGTGCGCAGGGTGGTGTAGAATCGCAAGGGATCGATGATCCGCCACTTGGTGTAGTTGTCCACCATCATGTTCTTTTTGTCCCTGGTCAGGATTTCCGCCGGGCGGGAATCATAATCCAGGATTCGGGAGTCGAAGAAAAGGACGTTTTGGACAAAGGGCAGTTTGAAGTGCAGCCCTGGTTCCTTGGTCTCACTCACGGGCTTTCCAAGCTGGAGCACGATGGCCCGTTCCGTTTCGTCTACGATGTAAGCACTTTGTGTGACCACCAGAAAGCCGATGAACAGGGCGACCAAAATCACCGGAAGGGTCAATGTGGGAGTTTTCATTGTGCTCGACCTCCTCGTACGGACGGCGCGGTTCCGGCTTGGGCCGGTTGTCTGGCCTGTTGCGAGGCGGCTTCCGGAGCGTCAAGCCGTTGCGCCCCGGGGGTCATGGCGCCGAGCGGTAGGTAAGGGAGTACTTGGCTCAGCGCATTGTCCGAGATGAAGGTCTTCATAAGTTCGGGATTGCTTAAAACCTCTTCCATGGTTTCGAGATAGAGTCGGGTCCTGGTGACATCCGGGGCTTGATTATATTCCGCGAGCATGGACAGGAAGCGTTGGGCCTCACCTTCCGCCCGTCGAACCACGGCTTCCTTGTGGGCTTCAGCCTGGTTGATGATCACGGCGGCTTCACCTCGGGCACGAGGGACGATGTCGTTGCGGTAGGCTTCGGCCTGGTTCTGGATGCGGACGGCGTCTTCCCTGGCGCGGACAACGTCGCGGAAGGAATCGATGACCGGTTCCGGCGGTTGGACGTCCTGGAGCTGGACGGCTAATATCTGGATTCCGGACTCGTAGCGGTCCATGATATTTTGCATCAAAGCCCGAGTTTCGTCCTGAATGGCCGGTTTGCCGTCAGTCAGGGCAGCATCCAGCTTATTGTAGCCGATGACCTCGCGCATGGCCGCCTCCGCGGCGCTTTTCACCGATGCGTCGGGCATTTGGATATTGAACAGGAATTTGACCGGATCATTGAGTTGATATTGGACGATGAATTGAACGTCCACGATGTTTTCATCACCGGTGAGCATGTGCGACTCTTCCGGGACGATCCGGTACTGAGGCTCCCCGCCCATTGCCGAAGGAGCCTGAATGGTGCGGTAGCCGATTTCAAAGCGCCGGACCTGCGTCACCTTGGGAGTCTGCACGGACTCGAAGGGGAAGGGGATGCGGAAGTGCGGCCCTGGATCGGTTATGCGGTTATAGGCACCGAATCGTTGGACGACACCCACTTCGTCGGGATTGACGATGTAGATCCCCGAGGCAAGCCACAGCAGAAGAAGCACTAACACGACGATCTTGCCGCCACCGGGCAGCTTGATGTTCTTCAGCTTGTTCAACTGCTCGTTGAGTTGCGCGAGATCCGGGGCCCCGGGAGGCCCGTTCCTTTTCCGTTTGTCTTGGAGTTTGTCCCAGTCCCAGTTCATGGTTGTCAACCTAAAGCAACCCTGATTTGAGGTCAAGGCGAGGTTTTTGAGGACCAAGTGGTCAAAGGCTCAGGCTGTCCGGACTTGGCTTGAAGCGAAAATCCGCCTAAAGGTCATTTGCTCCGGCAGTAATCCGTTGAACCGTGAACCATTGAACTTTTCCGAGGAGCTGAGGTGATGCTGATCAAACGGGAAATATTTCGAGCCTACGACATCCGTGGTGTCGTGGATCGTGATTTCGACGAGGCGTGGGTGGAAGTG
The DNA here is from genome assembly GCF_000519265.1 of Desulfonatronum lacustre DSM 10312. Classification (NCBI taxonomy): domain Bacteria; kingdom Pseudomonadati; phylum Thermodesulfobacteriota; class Desulfovibrionia; order Desulfovibrionales; family Desulfonatronaceae; genus Desulfonatronum; species Desulfonatronum lacustre. The sequence continues at coordinate 1,546,449 of NZ_KI912608.1, read as the reverse complement.
TTGGGAAAGGCGTGCGGGACGTTTTTCCTCAGGAGAGGCCAGCATCAGGCCGTTGTCGGTCACGATTGCCGACACAGCTCTCCCGGTTATCAAACCGCGATGATTAAAGGACTCCTGTCTACGGGCGTGGACGTGCTGTTTATCAACATGGTTCCCACGCCGCTGTTTTACTACGCGGTAAAGAAGTTCAACCGCCAGGCAGGGGTGATGATCACGGCCAGCCATAATCCGCCTGAATTCAACGGGTTCAAAGTCTGGTCCGGAGCGGGAACGATTCATTCCGAGGATGTCCGGGAAGTTTATGAAATCATGGCTCGCGGCGAGTTCAGTTCCGGGCAGGGGATCGCTTCCGAGCATGATGTGGTTCCGGCGTACCTGGAGGAACTTTCCGCCCAGGTCCAACTCCCAGCCCCGGTCCGGGTCGTCGTGGACGGAGGCAACGGGGCCGGTGGGGAGATTTGCGCCGAACTGCTGCGCCGGATCGGCGCGGACGTGGTGGAATTGTACTGCGAGCCGGACGGGAATTTTCCGAATCATCATCCGGACCCGACCCGTGACGAAAACAACGATGATCTCAGGGCCAAGGTTCTGGAAGTCGGGGCCCAGGCGGGCATCGGGCTGGACGGTGACGCGGACCGGATCGGGGCCTTGGACGAACAGGGCCGGATGATTTACGGCGACCGTCTCCTGGCCGTCTTTGCCCGTCACGTGCTCCAGGATCGGCCCGGGGCTACCGTGATCGGCGAGGTAAAATGCTCGCACCTGATGTTTCAGGACATCGCCGATCACGGCGGCAAGCCGATTATGGGACAGACCGGCCATTCTCTGATCAAAGCCAAGATGCAGGAAACCGGGGCGGCTCTGGCCGGAGAGATGAGCGGGCATATGTTTTTCGCGGACAGATATTACGGGTTCGACGACGCGTTGTACGCCGCGATGCGTCTGGTGGAGATCATCGGCCAAAATCCGGCCAAGCCGCTGAGCACCTATCTCGATGAATGGCCGCCCATCTTCTCCACTCCTGAAATCCGCATGGATTGTCCCGAAGAAATCAAGTTTCAAATCGTGGAGCGGGCCCAGGCCTTTTTCCGGGATCGTTTCGACGTGGTGGACGTGGACGGCGCGCGCATCGTATTTCCCGACGGTTGGGGGCTGCTGCGCGCTTCCAACACCCAACCCATCCTGGTCTTGCGTTTCGAGGCTGAATCCGAGGCTCGCTTGAAGGAAATCCGCGCTCTGGTGGAAGAGCCCCTGGAGCGATGGATCGCCGAGTTGGGCGGGTGAGGCCAGCGTGAGCCGCTTGGGTTCACTGCTTCTTGAACTTCAAGATTTCAGCCGCGAGGTCCTGAGATGCCGTTCGGAGTAAAACGAAATGCCGCGCCCTGGGAGGGGCTGTTGCGGGCTTTAGGCATGATCTTCGTGTTCATGGGCGTGATCTGGCTGTTCTGGAACCACAACCAGCGCACCATTGAGATGCTGGATGCACATCAAGTGGTCGTGGATCACGGCGGCATGCTGACCGATGCGCAAAAACAATCCGTTCGCGATTTGTCTCGGGCCCTGAAATCGTCATTCGGGCTGGACTTGCGGCTGGTGGTGTCCGCGGACGGGTTGACGCCGCCGTCGGTGGACGCCAAGACCATCCATATCGGCCTTGATCCCGAAGGCGAGACCTTTCAGGTGGTCTTGCCGCCCATTGTGGAACGAGCTCTGGGGCAGGGGTTTACCAGGTACTTGCGCGAGGAGCATTTCGTCCCATACTGGGCGAGCGGCAATTGGCAACGCGGGCTGGGAGAGGCGCTGAGCTTGATTTGGAACGCCCTGAACAGCCCGGAGGACGAATTGGGCGAATATCATCACGGCGCGGACGATCGCCCTCAGGGGAGCGGTTCGTACCGGGGCGTCGTGCGCGACGAAGGACCCTTCAATGAGTGAGGATAAAGTGACGAGAATATATACCGACGGCGCGTGCCTGGGAAATCCCGGACCGGGAGGATGGGGCGCGGTGGTGCTCGCTGACCGGGAACGCCGGGAGTTGTCGGGCGGCTACGGATTGACCACCAACAACCGGATGGAGATGCTGGCCGTGATTGAGGCCTTGAGCCTTCTGCGGGACCGGTCGGTGGTGGAACTCTATACGGATTCCAAATACATTCATGACGCCGTTGAAAAAGGGTGGTTGGCCAAGTGGAAACGCAACGGCTGGCGGACCGCGGACAAGAAGGCGGTCAAGAACCAGGACCTTTGGCTGCGTATGGATGCCTTGCTTCAGACGCATGACGTAAGTTTTCACTGGGTTCGCGGCCATTCTGGAAACCCGGAAAACGAGTGTTGCGATAGACTGGCCAGTGCCGCCGCGCAAGGGAAAAATCTGTCCAAGGACGCCGGGTACGTACGATAGCGTCGCGGCGCTGGGCAACAAAAAAGGCGTCCCGGTTCGGGACGCCTTTTTTGCGTGATTCGGTTCGGAAAACTATTTCAATCCGAGTTGTTCCTTGATGTAGGGGATGTCCACGTTGTTGCTGACCACCTGGGCGCCTTGCTGGATTTTGACCAAGTCGCGCAGTTTCAGGCGGGAGAGAATGGCGTCCATCTTCTTGGACATGGTGAAGGTGTCGTCGCGGACGATGATGATCGGGATTCCCTTGACCTCGGCCCGGGTCAGGATGATATCGTTGGGATAGATGTTCCCGGTCAGGATCAGACACGGGCATTCCCCTTCCAGGGCCACCAACTGAACGTCGGAGCGGTCGCCGCCCATGATGATGGCGGTGTTTTTGTTCTTGCGGAAGTGGGTCATGAAGTTTTCGACCTGCATACTGCCGATCAGGAAATTCTCCACGACGCGGTCGGCCTTGTCCTTGGCCGTGACCACTCGTCCACCGAGCCGTTGGGCCAGTTCGCCCACCTGGACCGCGCCGAGCAGCGGATCCCGGGGCAAAATGCCGAGGACCTTCACTCCGCTGCGTTCCAGGAAAGGCGTCAGCCGGTTTTTGACCTCGTCCATGTAGTCCGCGGGAATGTCGTTGAGAATCGTTCCGATAAATTGATCGCCCAGGGCGTCCTTGAGCACCACCAGGTAGTCGTAGTTCAGTTCCTTGGAGCAGCGGTCGATGACGATGGATTTGATGCCCAGGGTGCGTACGACTTCCACGGCGTCCACGTTGCAGTATTTGCCGGAATACATGCTCCCGGAGCCGGCGACGATGGTTACGTCCTTGCCCTTGCTGACGGCTTCGTAGCTGCGTTTGATGTCGCCCATCAGGTCGTGGGTCAGGCCGCCGAAGGCCTTGGTCTTGAACTCCTCGGTGACCAGTACGGGGGTGACGACTTCGGGGTCTTCCTTCAGTCCCAGCACGTCCTGAACAAAGAACGCGTCTTCGTCTCCCATTTTGCCGTCTTTTTCCACGGGTACGGCGCCCACAGGCTTGATGTAGCCGACGTTCAGGCCGTCTTTTTGAAATTTGAGACCAAGCCCCATGGCTATCAGGTTTTTTCCTGAATAGCCTGACGTCGAGCCCACATAAATACCGACCATAGGATGCCTCCTTGCGTACGTTCGTAATCGTGTAGGAAGATGATGCCTAGCGTGAAATGCCGAAAGATGTTTTTTAGATGTTCGGCGAAGAAGGCGTACACTACGCCTGCCCACGAGCAATCGCAATATTTTTCGAGAAAGTCTCCTTCAACCTAGATAAAAGGCGCGTTCTTCTCGACGAAAGGTTTTGAAAGGCTCTGAGCGGGCTTGAGGTGCAAGAGGGTGACGCGGTTCGAAGCTCTTGACCGGGCATTTTTTTCCTTGATAGCGGGAGTCAGGAGTCAGGAGTCAGGAGTCAGGAGTCAGGAGTCAGGAGTCAGGAGTCAGGAGTCAGGAGTCAGGAGTCAGGAGTCAGAAGGCGGAAGACAGGCTCTGAGCTGAACGCTGAAAAGGGGGGCATAAGGAGGTCGGGTGCGTTGATGGAAAGAGACGGTTGGGATTGCGACATTTTTCATTCACGACTGAGAGGTGAAAATGGATGACATTGAGCAGGTGCAGGCGCGTATTCGGTATGCGTTTGGTGATGTCAAATTATTGAACGAGGCCCTGACGCACAGTTCTTATGCAAACGAGTCGCCCGGAAGAGGCCAGAGCAACGAGCGTCTGGAATTTCTGGGGGACGCGGTTCTGGAGCTGAGCATTACCGAGGAATTGTATGTTCGCTATCCGGAGGCCAACGAGGGCCAGTTGACTACGTTCCGGGCCATGCTGGTGAATGAAGGTGTTTTAGCGGGGTTGAGCCGGAAGCTGAAGATCGACCGAGTCCTTTTGCTGGGGCATGGTGAAGAGAACCAGGGAGGGCGACAGCGTCAATCGCTGCTCAGCGACGCCTTTGAGGCGCTTCTTGGAGCGATTTTTCTGGATGGGGGATATGCGGTGGCCAAGCAGTGGGCTCTGGAGCGGTTCGTCGGACTGTGGCCCAGGCAGATGGAATTGCCCGTGGAAAAGGATCACAAGACGAAGCTCCAAGAGTTGACCCAGCAACATTGCCGGGACCGTCCGGTATATGTTTTGGAGGGAAGTTCAGGGCCGGAGCACGAGCGAACGTTTCATATCCTGCTTAAATTGCCCACTGGCGAGGAGTTTCGGGATTCGGGCAGCAGCGTCAAAAAGGCCGAGCAGAATGCCGCCCGCCAAGCCATGGTATTCCTCAAACAAGGTGACCCCGTGTCATGAGCCTCACTTCAGCCCCCGAGACGCACGTCTCGGGGGCTGAAGTTTTTCAGGAGGTCAGCGATGTCAAGGGATTCCAATTCGCCGATGCGGCTCAAGCGGTTGCTCGAGGTTAGCCGCTGATGAGCTGCATGGCCATTCGAGGCAGGGAGTTGGCCTGAGCCAGCATGGCCACCGCCGCCTGGGTGATGATCTGGTTGCGGACGAATTCGGTCATTTCCAAGGCCACGTCCGCGTCGGAAATCCGAGACTCCGCGGCCTGCAGGTTTTCGGCCTGGATGGACAGGTTGGTGATGGTGTTGGCCAGGCGATTCTGCAAGGCACCAAGACTGGCGCGAATATTGTCCTTGGAAAGGATGGCGTTTTCCAGGGCGTCGAGGGCGAGCTGAGCTCCCTCTTGGGTGGAGATGGAAAAACCTGCCCTTCCTTCAAGGGTGGAAGCGCTTCGATAGTTTCGGTTTGCCGCATTGCCGACCCCGAGAGCGGATGCCGTGGAGTTACCGATGGCAATGTAGTAGTAGTCCTCGGCGCTGTTGTTGGATGGCCCGAAGTGAATTTTCAAAGGACCACTGGAGATAAGGCCGGCACCGTTATGATCTCCGCCCCAGTCCGCTGGGTTTCCAGAGCCTGTGGAAAGATTGCCGTTCAGCAGGTAAATGCCATTGAACTTCGTTGCATTGGCGATTCGGGTGATTTCCGAGGCCATGGCCTGATATTCCGAGTCGATAATCAGGCGCTGGTCGGAGTTGTAGGTGCCGGTGGCCGCCTGGGTGGCCAGTTCCTTCATCCTGATCAGCTTCTCGTCGATGACGGCCAGGGCGCCGTCCGCGGTCTGGATCATGGAAATGGCGTCGTTGGCGTTGCGAATGCCTTGGCGCATGGAGGAAATCTCCGCTCGCATCAGTTCACGGATGGCCAGCCCGGCGGCGTCGTCCGCGGCGCTGTTGATGCGCAATCCCGAAGAAAGCCGCTCCGTGGACGTCCCGAGTCTGCCGTAGGCTGCGGACAGATTCCTGGCGGCGTTCTGTGCCATTAAATTGTTGTTGATTGTCAGGGACATAGCTGAACCTCCTAAAAGGGTGACATCGTGATGTCTAGCTTTTAGCAAGGGGAGTGCCAACTATGTTTAGTTGTTTTTTTTCTGAGTGTTATATTTTTATGTTGCGAGCTAAGAGCTCTTCTTGCGACATGTTTGCGCTAACGGTTTGTTTTTCTTGCCAGCGCTGATGATAAAGGTGGGAGTGGTAATTTTTACTGTTTTATTTTAGATTGTTAGGTTGTTTTTTTGTGCTTCTGGCGGTTATCACTTCCTAGGGGTCTTCCCGTGTCATTGTCATGACAATAGGCTGAAAATCTTGCATGCCGGGAAGAACTCGTTTGATCCCATGTCGCTTTTGAGGCTTGTCGAGAGCCCGCTAAAGATTTTCGAGCAATGGCCGATAAGAAAGGTAAAGGGAAGATGGTGTTTTTGGCGCCCCGGTTGACTGGACAGCCTCTTTCCGACCTTTGAGGATATAATGTGAGGATACAGCCATGCGTGTGGATAATACTCTTGAGACTCGGTCATATGTGCCGGGCGACCTTGGCGTTGCACATGTGTTGAACGTGCCTGAAAGCGACAAGCTCGGCGCACTCAACCATGACAAGGGTCGCGATGAGCAGAAGGGCGATGATGCTCGCCGGAAAGGAAGAAGCGCCTTGATGGAGGCCATGGATGTGGCTGAAGAGCATCTGAAGGGAACCGGACTGAATGTTCGCCTGAAGGTCGCGGACAAGAGCGAGCGGCTTCAGGTGGAGGTGTTTGATCCGAAAACCAAGGAAGTCCTGCGGCGTTTTCCTCCGGATGAAATCATTCGGCTGGCCGAGTCCATTGAGGAAATGGCCGGCTTGATCGTGGACAGATCGCTTTAGGGCGTCCATTTGAAACTTGGTGCCGGTGAAGGCTCGAACGTCGATTTCGTGTTGCTTCGACCTTTCGGACTGGACGGTTCTTCCTTGTAGGGACTCCGGGAATAGGATAAGGAAAAATCCATGCCCGGAATCGACCTGCATACTCATTCAACGGCCTCGGACGGCACCCTGTCGCCCACGGAATTGATTCAGGCGGCAAAGAACGCTGATCTGGAAGCCATTGCCCTGACCGACCACGACACCACCGGCGGTCTCAAGGAGGCCGCCGCTGCGGCCGAAGCCGTGGGAGTGGAATTTATTCCCGGGTGCGAGTTGAGCGTGGTTTCCCAGAACGGCAACATGCATATCCTGGGCTACTGGATCCCCGTCGGACCCAGCAAGCTGAGCGAGACGTTGCGCTTTTTGCGGGACCGTCGGCATGAGCGCAACCATCTGATCATGGCCAAGCTTAAGGCCCTGGGCATGGATATTTCCTACGACGACGTTCTGGCCGTATCCGGTGGGGATGCCGTGGGCCGTCCGCACATTGCCCAGGTTATGCATGCCAAAGGCTACGTTCGAGAGCTGAGCGACGCCTTCAAGGACTACCTCGGTTCCGAGGGCAAAGCCTACGTTCCCAAGGAAAAACTTGGTCCCCGCCGGGCCATCGAACTCTTGAAATCCGTGGGCGCGACCGTGGTGCTGGCCCATCCGTTCCTGCTCGGGCTGAAGGGGGCGGATCTGCGCGGCGTGTTGAAGCAGCTCAAGGAATTTGGACTGGACGGCATTGAGGCCATCTATACGCTGCATCGGCCGGACCAGACACGGCTTTATCTCGATATTGCGCGGGACATGGACTTTCTGGTCACCGGCGGTTCCGACTTCCACGGCGCGGTCAAGCCGAATGTTCGGCTGGGCACTGGTTTCGGCGAGTTGTGTGTCCCCGCTTCCCTGCTGGCGACCATGAAGGAACACCGAGTCAAGCTGGGTCTGCCCGTTTAGCGGTCGTTCAGTTCCCGTCCTCTGTCCGGTCATCACCCCGTCTGCATTTGGGCACGGAAACTTTTTCCGGTACATTGTTCTTGCGGCTTCCTGACAATCCTTCCTCCTTGCATCCATGTCATCATCCCCGTTCCGTCCGGAACTGTTGGCCCCCGCGGGGAACCTCTCCAAGCTAAAGGTCGCGCTGCGTTACGGCGCGGACGCCGTTTACCTGGGCGGTCCGACCCTGAACCTCCGGGCCGGTGCCGGAGGCTTTGGCCAAGAGGTCTTGGCCCAGGCAGTGGAACTTGCCCGGATCGCAGACGTTCGGGTTTATTATTGTCTGAACGCTTTTCCTCTGGAGGCCGACCTGGATTCGGTCCGGAACACTCTGGAAATGCTTGGCTGTATGCCCCACGACAGCCGCGTTGACGGACTGATCGTGGCCGACCCCGGGGTTTTCGCCCTGGCCCGGAAGTTTTTGCCGGACATGCCCCTGCACGTCAGCACCCAGGCCAATACCGGCAACAGTGCGGCTGTAGGGTTCTGGCGGGATTTGGGGGCCAAGCGCGTCAATCTGGCTAGGGAGCTGACCCTGAAGGATATTCGCGGTGTACGGCGGGCCGTGTCCGAGAGAGCACCGGGCATGGAGCTGGAAATGTTCGTGCACGGAGCCATGTGTCTGGCCCTGTCCGGACGCTGCTCCCTCAGCGCCCACCTGAACGCCCGTTCGGCGAACAAGGGCGGCTGCACCCAGCCCTGCCGTTTCGCTTACAGGCCGCGCGCACTGGCTTTGACCGTGGAAGAGCAGCTTCGGCCCGGAGATGTCTTGTGGGAAGTGCTGGAGGGGGAGGACTTCACGGCTTTTTTCAGCCCCCGTGATCTGTGTCTGGTCAAATATTTGCCCTGGCTCCAACGCAACGGCGTCAATGCCCTGAAGATCGAGGGCCGGATGCGTTCCGCGGCGTATGTTGCGCTGACCTGCGACGTGTACCGTACGGCTTTGGAGGATTTGGGCCGAGGGAGTTATAGCCCGGACCGTTACCTGCGAGAACTCGGGGCCGCGTTGCACCGGCCCATGGATTCGGGCTTTTTCCTGCCCGGCGCTCCGGCCATGACGGCCAAGCGTTGGGAGTGCGGCGGCGACATGACCATGGTCGGACATTTGCTACGGCAGGATGGACCCGGACGCTGGACGACGCAGGTTCTGGATCGTTGGGAAGCGACCGGCCCCGTGGAATTGGTCCTGCCTGGCTTGCGTCGGCCGGTGCTGCGGCCCGGAGAGTACGGTCTGGAGAATGAGCGGGGAGACGCGATGTGCTTGGCGCATCCCGGGCAACGGGTGGTGCTGTGCTGTGAGCATCCGGAATGCGGTTCGGATATCTTTCTGCGCCAAATCCAAGATCGGACCAGGAAGCAGCCGCGATGACCACCCGGGTTGCCCTAGCCCGCCTGTCGTCCCTGGCCACGATCTCCGGGCATGATCGCTTTCAAGCCATCGGGCGGCACATCCTGGAGCAAAAGGCCGAAGACGCGGCCCAAAGCGCCCGTCTGCGCGAAATCCATGTCCTGCATGCGGGCGATGCCGATCCTCTGCACCGGATGCTCAATGCCTTGCAACCCGGAACCTACGCCAGACCCCACCGCCATCTCGATCCGCCCAAGTCCGAAGGGTTCGTGATTCTGCAAGGTGTGGCGGGCATCGTGCTGTTCGCGGAACACGGAGCGGATATATCGGAGGAGTATATTCTGTTGGATCAGGAGCGGGGGGATCTGATAGCCGACGTCCGGCCCGGCGTCTGGCACACCATCCTGGCCCTGGAACCGGACACCGTGCTGTATGAGGTCAAACCCGGACCTTATTCTCCGGTGACGGACAAGGATTTCGCGCCTTGGACCCCGGCGGCGGACAGCGACGCTGCGGGCGACTATCTGCGTGGGCTGGAACGGCGCTTCAGAATCGCTTGGGGACTTGAGTGAGAAAGACGGTCGCGATCAACTTGTGGCCATCTGCTCCAGACCTGTTTTATTCAACAGCTTGATGGTCCGGCCCTGAACCGCGATCAATCCGGTTTCCGACATTTTTTTGAGGGTCCGGGAGAGGGTTTCCGGAGTGGTGCCCAGCAGGGTGGCCAACTGGCCTTTGGTCACGTCCAACTCCACCTGGTCCGCGTGCGTCAGTTCCTCGCCGGCATGCAGCAGGTAGGCGGCCAGTCTGGCGGGACTTTCCTTGAGGGACAAACTTTCCACCAGCTTGGTCAACTGTCGCAGCCGCCTGGACAGATCGGCCAGCATGATCATGGCCAGGTTCGGGTCGTTGGCCAGGAGGCGGCGGATGGCCCGCCTCGGGAAAAAAAGCGTGCGGGTTTCCCGCAGAGCGTCCGCGTTGGCCGGGTAGGCGCCGCCGGAATAGACCGGCACTTCGGCAAAAATTTCACCCGGTCCGACAAAGTGGAGCACCTGCTCCTTGCCCTCGAAGGACATTTTATAGATCTTCACCTGTCCGGAAACGACGAGAAAAAAGCCCGCGGCGTCATCGCCTTCCGAAAAGATCAGATCACCGGGACGATAGGTTATGGGCTCGGCAATTCTGGCCAAAGCCTGAATCTGGCTCTCGGGAAGTCCTTGGAAAACCGGGCTTTGGCTGAGCAATGAGGTGGTGTCGTCAGGCATGGCGCTTATCCCCTTGATGTTCATGAAGCCGACTGTTCCGCGCCGACGAAGCGGACTCCGTATTTTTTCAGAAAGCGGATCGGATTGTAGGAGAGTTTGGCTTTGCGCAGGCCCTCGTCGTCCAGGTCCTGCTCGCGGTTGACGTATTCGAATCCGCTCGCCGCGTCGGCCAGGAACAGGTTGTTGATGGCCTGGTAGACGCCCTTGAACCTCGTATTGCCCTTTTCGAAGTGAATGACCACGGTGTCGGCGGTCAACGCTTCGGCCACGGTATACGCGACGATCTCGCCTTCCACCTCCAAAGCCCCGCCCATTAGTCCCGGAATCCGGTCCCACTCCTTGAGCACGCGCTCGATGGCCGTGTTTTCGGCTTCCAAAGCGTCGGAGTCGACGCATTCCTTCCAGGTGCACCAGTTGGACTGCATCTCCAGCACCCGTTCCACGCAGTCCATGTCCAGGGGATGGTAGACGGCTCGGTAGTTGCGCTGAAACTGGTGGAGCAGATTTTTTTTCTTGTGAAAGCGATTGCCCTTGAGCTCAATCAGTTCCGGGATGGAATAGACATAGTCCCACTGCCCTCGTGCCTCGCTCGAAATCATCTTTTCATCGAACGTCTTGCGCCATATTTCCGTCAGTTCCTCGGGAACGCGATGAAACGAGGCGTTGGCCAGACGCGGCCAGAGGGCGGCCCAGTCCACGTCGTTCCAGGGTCCCACGGGGGCCCAGAGCAACGGCTCCGGGTTTTGTTGGCGCAGCCAGACGAGATTCTCGTCAAACCACCATTCCAGGCCGTATTCCTCGGCCCATCCGAAAATATTGGCAAAACTGAGGTCCGACGTTTTTTGCGGACAGCGGTCCAGGAGAGCCAGGTAGCGCTCCTGGGCTTGCAATGTGATCTGCTGAAATTCAAGCGGCATGGTGGACTCGGGTTTGTGTTTCGTCATGAGCACGTTGGCGGTTATGGTTTGGAGCGGTCGGCTGAAAGAGCGGGATAACGTCGAAGTTGGGCGCGTTGCGATTTTGCGTGTCAGGGCTTCCACTCCTGGGGCCGGATATCCGTGCCGAGGGTGGCGACCAGAGCGGCGACCACCAGGCGATGGATTGTCCGGGCCGCTTCGGGAGCGATTGTTTCCAGTTCCAGAAACGCCTTCGGGGTAAGCAGAGCGATTTGTGCGGCGGACTCGGCTTGGTAGCCGTGGGGAGAACGCCAGGGGCCGTAGGCGGCGGGTTCGCTGAAAAAGGTGCCCGGTCCCAGAGTCCGCAACGTGCTGCTGCTTCCCGAAGCGTCCGTAATTCGCTCCAGGACCGCGCCTTGGCGCACGAACATCATTCCCGGACCAAGATCGCCTTGGTTGAGGAGCGTTTGGCCCGGCGCGAAGTTTCGAGATTCGAGGTATGGGCCGATCGTGTCGAGCAGGTTTTCGATTCGTTCCTGACGGTCCAATTCAGACAACAGATCGTCCGCCACGGTGTCGAAGAGTTCGTCCCGGTCGCGCTTGGCCTGATCCGATTGTTCGGTCATGGCGGCGTGAGCGGAGTGGATGATGTCGTCCTCGCACCATTCCAACGCCGCGTTGGCGTCGGGAAAGATTCTGTATGACCGGGTCAGTTCCTCCCCGCCGATTTGCCTGAGCAGGTCCGTGAACAGGTCCGGCGGGGCGGCGAGAAGGAAGGCGACGTTCCGGGAGGACATTCGTTGAGCCAAGCGGACGAAATTGTTGACAGCGGAGACGTCGAACCCGGAAACATCCCGGAAATCAACGAGAATGGAGTGCGTGGCGTCATCGTGCAATGCTTGCATGACGGACGTGGTCAAGGAGTTCACCGAGCCGAAAAAGAGAAAGCCGTTGAGTTTGAACAGGCGGGCGCCGTGCCCATGAACGCTCAACAGGTGCTGGTGAGGAATCGGCCGGGACTTGCGGCTGCGGCTCCGGGCGACCGTGGAGTCGGCCGTGATGGCCGGGATGCGGCTGATTTTTGCCGTGAACAGGGCCACCGTGGCCAAAAGGCCCAGCAAGACGCCATGGAGGTAGCCGAAAACGCCGATGGACGCGAAGACGGCGAGCACCACGGCGTAGTCCGCCCGAGGCATCCGCTTTCGGGTATCCACGATCCAGTCGGATATGAAGAACAACCCGATCAGAAGCAGGAAGCCGCCCAGAAGGGCCTTGGGAAAAATGGTCAGGACCTGCCCGCCGAAGAGCAGCGTCCCGGTCAGGACCAGCGCTGCGGTCAGTCCGACGATGCGTGTATCCGCGCCGGTTTTGAAACCGAGCATGGACAGGCTTAACGCGCTGTACCCGGCATGGGATCCCGTCAGGGCGGCCAGGGCGTTGCCCCCGCTGCTGACCAGCAGCTCCCGGTTCAGGTCCAGATCGCGACGGGCGGCCAACTCGATGCCTCCGGTGTTCAACAACAGACCGAGTAGGGCGATGAACGGGATGACGGCCAAGGTGGGAATTTCTCGGACAAGCGCGGCCCACTGGACATGTTGCAGATCCATCGGGGCGAATGGAGGCCAGATATTGGTCGAGGAGAAGGACGCGAACAACAGTCCGAGTTCCCGGGCTTGGGCCATGTCCAGGCCGAGGAGCGGGAGGGCCGCATGGTAGAGAACCAAGGCGACGACCATGGAACCGGGGAGGATCAGGAAGTGAGACCAGCGGCGCAGGCCAAAAAACAGCAGCCCGGCGTAGACGACCCCAGGCGTCCAAAACGGGAGGATATCTCGGGACAACAAGGACGGCAGGGCGTTCCACGACAGGGAGATTCCGGTCATCACCTCCAGGCTGCCCTTGGTCAGCAGCCATCCGGTCCCGGCGAGAAAGCCGGCCACCACCGGGTAAGGGATGAACCGAACGTAGTCGGCCAGCCTTTTTTTCGCGGCCAGGAAGAAAAAGGCGGCCGTGGCCAGGGTGGAAAGCATCAGGGCCGCCACCACGGTGATGAAGGCCTCTTCCGTGTGTCCCGCGCCCAAGGTGGCGGCGATCCCCGCCGCCGCTCCGGTAAATATGGCCACCGGAGCATCTTGCGGCAGGTTGACGTTGGGACGAAAACCGCTGAACAGGGCCGTTACCGCGAGCAGCACCGCGCCCCCGGCCAGAGTCAACCCCATGCCGCGCTGGGCGTGGGATTCCAATGGGCCGGAAAAGATCATCGCGGCCAAGGAAATTTGGATCACGATCGCCATCAGGCTGATGACCAGCCCGATGCTGATGCCGGCCAGGGCCTTGGGCGATCCCAGGTCAGTTAGAATATCCCTTGGTAAGAACGATGGTTTGGCCATTGGATGCGACGTAAAGAGGTTGTGGGCTGAGGAGTGCGGTCTTTGGCTTGAAAAACTCGTTAGAGCCGCATGAACGTGTAATTAGGCCCGAATCACGGATTGCGCAAGGCTGCGCCTGGTGGATCATCACGGCGTGGTTTTCGAGTCTCCATTCTTCCCCTTGCTAAATCCACGGCGATCACTATAGTATTGTTTCCCTTTCGGGGGCGCCCTGGTTTCGACGGGGATGATGAAACCACGGCTGCAGGCCGAGGTGCTGCGAGGCCTCGTAAAACACGCAGCAGGCATTCAACTGCCAACGATCACGAATACGCCCTGGCTGCTTAAGACAGCCAGCGTTTCTCCGGCCCATCGCCTGGTAAGCCGATAGAAGCGACGACACTTCAGGCTGGCGTTGATTCCTTTGTTCGTCGGGAGTCAAAGCGAGACACAGACGAACTGGCCGCGGGGCCGCCCGGACAGGGGCACTCCCCAAGGCGAGAACTTAAACCTGTCCTAAGCCTGTAGACGTCGCTGGCGGACCGTTCTCGGACGGGGGTTCGATTCCCCCCGCCTCCACCATCTCACCAAAAGCCAACCCATCACTCCGCGTCATGCGGGGGGATGGGTTTTCTTTTTTCCGTGAAATTACCAGCTGGTTAGCAGTCCGTTGATAATCCCAAGTGCTGCGTCGCTGCAAAAGTTCAAATACAAAATTTCTGTTCCTGCGTTTGTTGAAATTTGGATTACAAAAAAGCCTGTCTGTTATTCGACAGGCTTTTTTATGAAGAATTGTGTGTTTTTTATTTTTACATGAGTATCAGTTGTCTTCGTGAAAATATGCGCATGTTGAGCATATTAATATTTGATGAGTTAGCGTGCATTACGAACATATCGTATAAAATGATATTTATAAGCCATTTCATAGCGCATGCTGCCATTGCTGAAATCAATGACCCATGCAGAAGCATTTTTATATGGCGCAGATGACCAATAACCTTCATTTCTTACAACCATCATAGATTTACAAGCTGAATTGTAAAGATTGATTAATTCTCCTTTGCTTGGTAGTCGCCAGTCAGAATGACCACCAATTTTAATATCAGCAGTATGCATTGCACGAGTCCATTCACCAGCAGATAGACCTTGTTGCCACATAAGCCCTATATTGTTGTCCGTCACGGTTCCATCTCCGTTGTCCACGCACTGCTCGGCAAAAGATGTGGAAGAGATAAACAGCATTGCCAGACAGAAAATGAGCGCCACTGCCGCTGTTCCAAAGATATTCCTGGACATTGTTTTCATAATAATTCCCTTTTATTGGTTAATAGATTTTTCGTACACTATTTGAGTATTCCAAAAAATCCGAAATAAAAAAGTTCTCAACAACTCACCACCTTCGTTCTACATTTTTTCTCAGAACTTCCCCCCTTATTCGTTTACTTGTGATTGCTTTAAAAGCATATCTAGCACATTTTATGCCATAATAGAAACAATATAATTTCAATGTCTTGTCAAAACACCAATTCGCTTCGACAACTTTGGTTGCGCAAAATTTGTTGGCAGTGACAACTTCCTCGATCTCCTTGCAATACAAGTTGATGGCATTATGCTGTCACCATGATTCCCATGGTGATTGACACGAATGTTTTCGTGGCGGGTTTGCGTTCGGCACGGGGCGCTTCGCGTGAGGTGTTGCGACGTGCGTTGACGGGGCGTTATGAGCCTTTGTTCGGCAACGCGCTGTGGCTTGAGTATCGCGTTTTGCTGGATCGCCCGGTGTGGGGCGACGCAACTTCGGCGACGGAGCGTCTTGGGGTTTTGGCGGCTCTGGCGCAACGCGGCCGTTGGGTCACAATTTATTACGGCTGGCGGCCAAGCTTGCCGGACGAGGCCGACAATCACCTGATCGAGTTGGCCTTGGCGGCTAATGCCGAGGCGATTGTTACGCATAATGTGCGGGATGTTGGCTGTGGCGAGTTGCGCCTCGGCTCGCTGCGCATCCTGACGCCCGCGCAATGTTTGGAGGAATGGCCATGAGCAGTACATTGACGATCCGTTTGCCCGACGATACGGCGCAGCGCCTGAAGGCGCTTGCCAAGAGCCGTGGCTTGAGCACGAACAAGCTGATTGAGGAGTTGAGCGCGCATGCGCTGGCGGCCTGGGATACGGAAAACCATTTTCGGGCCTTGGCGGCGACGGGTGATGTGAACCGGGCGCTGGAGATTCTGGAGCGGCTGGACGCCGAGGATAATCAGGCAGGTGCATAGCGCGCCTGCCTCGCTGTCCCGCCCGCCGCGACTTGCCTGCCGACAAGCACCAACGCGCCTCGTGTTGTCAAATATAAAATGCAAGACCTGACCCCTCGGACAACAGCTTTGATCTGCTGTCGCATATCGGGCGTGACTGTGTCGGTGCGGTCCAACTCTGTCCGATCGAAAGAGACCCTCCCCCACAGTCCATGACATTGACGCCACTCCCATCACCGATGATCAGATAGCCGGGAATGCTCACCCTTTCAACGGACTGCTAAAGATCCGGATACTTCCAGGGAACCGGGATGTCCTTGAAGGAGCACACGGTGATGTCCTTGGCCAGGGAATAGGATTCTCTCCCCGGGTAGATAATCCAGGCATGAGACAAGTTCAGGTCCTTCATAGCGGTGGTCAGGCTTTTGGTCCTTCCAGGAGCATCCGCATACTTGAACTCAATCCCCCAGTTCCGCCCTCCATGCTGCCAGAAGAGATCGAGTTCGGTTCCCCCGTGGGTGCGGTAGAAGAAAAGCTCCTCGTTCCGCTTGTTCAGGGCGAAAGCAATGTTTTCAAGGGCGAATCCTTCCCAGGAAGCGCCTAGCTTTGGGTGCGTGTGCAACTGTTCATGGGAGAAAATCGTCATGAAGCCATGGAACAGTCCCGAATCCCGCAGGTAGATCTTTGGTCGTTTCACAAGGCGTTTGGAAAGGTTCTCGCTCCATGGTGCAAGAAGACGGACCATGAACGTTCCGGCAAGAATCTCCAGATACTTGCGCACGGTCATATCGGAAATGCCGAAGGACCGGGCCAGTTCGGAGTAATTGAGTTCCTGGCCGTGGTAGTGGCTGATCATGGTCCAGAAACGGCGCAATGTCGGTGCGGGGATGGAGATGCCCAGTTGCGGGATGTCGCGCTCCAGAAAGGTGGAGACATAGTGTTCGATCCAGAGGAAGGCCTCATGGTCACCCGGAGCGAGAAAGGCCCGAGGGTATCCTCCTCGCAGCCAAAGGGTTTCCATGTCATCAACATCCTGAAGTTGGAATCCCCCAAGATGATAGTACCCGATCCGGCCCGCAAGGCTTTCACTGCTCTGCTGCATCAGATCACGTGATGCGCTGCCCAGGATCAGGTATCGCTGATCGGTTTGGTAATCGACAAGGACGCGGAGCAGAGGGAATAGATTCGGCCGACGTTGGATTTCGTCGATCACGATCAGCCCCTTCAACCCTTCAAGCGTGAGTTGCGGTGTCTCGAGGCGCGCAAGATGGCGGGGATTCTCGAGATCAAAGAAGTGGTCGGAAGCGAAGGTCCTCGCCAGCGTCGTTTTGCCGCATTGGCGGGCCCCGAGAATGGCGGAGACAGGAAACAACGCCATCATCTGTTCCAGTCGCTGGGAATCAGTGGTTCGCTGGATCATCTAGTTATCCTTGAAATTTCATAGTGCAAGTATGATTTTTCAATGAAAAAGTCAAATGGGGAATCCAGGAGCGCCGTATCGCGTCCTGTCAACCATATCGAACCTGTCGCTTAGTTCTTCTGGTTTGTCGAGTGGTTTCGAGTATATTTGGCTCAAATCGGCAAAATCGTTTGACTTCGTGCGTAATCCCTTTGTAAATGAGAAAATTTTTAGCCTGGGAGAGATTCGTCCAGTCTCTCCCGTTTCGCCTCTGGCGAACGTGGCAACAAGCAAAGCGTCCGTGGAGCATGACAGTGTGTTGAAAAGCCAGATTCTGCAGGCTGTTCAAAAAACCCGAAGGAGCAACGACGGGCCATGAACCATGTGATCCATAACAGCATCGTGAATTTTATCTGGGGCATCGCCGACGACGTGTTGCGCGATGTCTATGTGCGCGGCAAGTACCGTGACGTGATCCTGCCGATGACGGTCATCCGCCGTCTCGACGCGCTTTTGGAGCCGAGCAAGGAAAAAGTCCTCGGCATGAAGAAACAGCTCGACGGAGCCGGAATCGCCAACCAACACGCCGCGCTTTGCCAGGCTTCCGGCGAGGCCTTTTACAACGTCTCGCCATTTACGCTGCGCGACCTGAAAAACCGCGCCAGGCAGCAGCAGCTCAAGGCCGACCTGCTGCTCAAGCCGCAAGCCGGAACCGGTGCTGGACCAACTGAGCAACATCATCAAGACGTTCAACGACCAGTTCGGCAATATCGATTGGAAGGACGGCGACAAGATCCGCAAGGTCATCGCCGAGGAGATCCCGGCCAAGGTAGCCGCGGATTCGGCCTACCAGAACGCCATGAAGAACAACGACAAGAAGACCGCCCGGATCGAACACGACGCCGCGCTGCAACGCGTCATGATCGACCTCTTGTCCGACCACACCGAACTGTTCAAACAGTTCAGCGACAACCCGTCGTTCAAGAAATGGCTGGGCGACACCATCTTCGGCGTGACATATCAACAACAGGCCGATCAATCCGTAACGGGGGCGGGCTATGGACGTTAGCAGTCCGTTGAGGCGGTTACGCATAATGCGCGGGATTGTTGGCTGTGGCGAGTTGCACCCCGGCTCGCTGCGCATCCTGACGCCTGCGTAATGTTTGGAGGAATGGCCATGAGGAGGACATTGACGAGCCGTTTGCCCGACGATACGGCGCAGCGCCCTCGCCGTCCCGCCCGCCGCGACTTGCCTGCCGACAAGCGCACCAACGCGCCTCGTGTTGTCAAAATATTAAATTACAAGACCTGACCCCTACCACGCGGTTTACTCAACCCGGGATGATCGGGGAAACTCCGTCTTCCCCCTTGACTTTCTTACCAAGGATGTCCCCTATTGCCTCTCCTGCCGGTGTCAAAGGAACTTCAGACCTGACCAATCCCCCGATTGCCTTCTCATGATGGCGGCTCCTCCCGAACAATCATCTGTTTTTCCACCTTGCCGTCACGATAGACAACCAAAGGGGTTTGTGTCCGCAGCGCCAGTTCACGAGCTTTTTTCGCAGCCCGTTTCAGTGCTGCAGCCGTATGCAGCATATCCTGGTCCCGAGGGGCTTGTTGCTCCGTCATATTTTTTCCTCCAACAAGACCGGCACATCTCTGGAATGATCAAAAAACTGCCAGAAGTCTACGCGGTCACGGTATAAATCGCGAAAATACCGCCAGCCTGCTTCATAACGACGACGGATTATAGCTTCCGGAATATTGTGGCCACCCTTTCCCGCTCCATTGGGGCCTGCGATAATGATGATTTTTTTCTCTGACCCGTTCGGTCTCTCTGCTTTTGTCATATTCCTCGTGTTTGTCGCATGTGAGGATCAATCCCTTTTCGGCTTGATGTACTCTGAGTCATATCCATGTCAACTTGATTCGAACTCGATGATGAGAAAGGCTCTGCAGTAAGGTCACACTCCCCTTCGTTGCCCATTCATAGCCACCAATGAGGATATCGACAATCAGACGACAAGTTGGGCCTGTCCTGCGCACTGCTGGGTTTGAGCGGGGATGCGCTGTGGGCGGACCGTTCACTGTTCGGGAGGATTCTGGAAACGTTCGTCTATCAGGAGTTGCGACGTTTGAAGTACATATCAAGAGCTTCGTCGGCGGCATCGTCCCATATGATTGCCTGTTCGGCCCTGCTCTTGCGTGGCATGGTGGATGGGTGTACTTCTCCCCACTGGTCGGCGGTTCACCCAGGCGTCGCCGCCCCTTTTGGGGAGCTAAACCCGCCATCCATCCTTCCAAAAACTCGACACCTATGCAGCGCGCCGAGTCGGAAGTCGGCGACCACCGGCACTCAAGACGTTGAGCAAGGCGCGTCAGCGAGGATGTCATGTCAAAAAATCCATTGCCTTTCGGGGTGAACGACATTGGTGCGTTCGCCCGCTCTGTGCGCAAGTCCCTGGACGGTTTGGAACGTTCTCCGAGCCACGTGGAGATGCTGAACCTGCTCGCCAGGGCTGGGGGCTTTCGCAACTTCCAGCACTTCAAGGCCCGGCACGAGGCCGGCACGAGCCTGCAAACCTTTCCTCCTGTCCAGGCCGAGGTCGACTACCGGCTCGTCAAGCAACTGGTGCGCCTGTTCGACGACAACGGGCGCCTCGTCCGCTGGCCCAAGAAGTTCACCCTTCGCATGTTCTGCCTGTGGGCGCTCTGGTCGCGCTTTCCGGCCAGGACCTCCATGACCGAGCGGGAGATCAGCGACTGGCTGCAGGAGCGCCACTGCTTCGGCGACCACGCCCTGCTCAGGCGCGAACTCGTGGATCGGAGGTTGGTGACCCGCACCCCGGACGGCCGGGTGTATACACGGATCGAGCAAAGACCTCCTGCCGAAGCCGCGGCCCTGTTTGAACAGCTCCGCAAATAGCCAACCCGCGCGGAACGCGTCGAAACAACAGCAGGAGGCCGCACAACCGGCCTCCTGCTTGATCAATGATACCCTCTCCTGTTGCGGGCCCCTGGATTCGACATTGAAAGGAACCGGAGGGCTTGGTTCGTTGATGCCAGCCATACTCGCTGTAGTTTCCGGCTTGGCGCTTCTGCTTTGGAGCGCCAACCGTTTTGTGGAGGGCTCGGCCTCCACCGCCCGCCATTTCGGCATGCCGCCGCTGTTGATCGGCATGGTGATCGTCGGTTTCGGCACCTCCGCGCCGGAGATGGTGGTTTCGGCACTGGCTGCCTCGCAGGGCAACCCGGGGATTGCGCTTGGCAATGCCTATGGCTCGAATATCACCAATATCGCTCTGATTCTGGGGCTCACGGCTCTCATCAGCCCCATTGCCGTCCATTCGCAGGTCTTGCGCAAGCAACTGCCCACTCTCACCATCGTGACCGCCCTGGCCGCATGGCAGATTTGGGATGGAGAGATCACCCGGTTCGATGCGGTTGTGCTGCTTGCGGTATTCGGTGGGCTGATGACCTGGACGATTTGGCAGGGGCTGCGAAAAAAAGAGGATTCGTTGGGAAGTGAGATGGAGCAGGAGCTTGAAGTCAGCGCCATGCCACTCCGCCGGGCCGTCTTCCGGCTTGTTGTCGGGCTGGTGCTGCTGATTGTCAGCTCCCGCGTCCTGGTCTGGGGCGCGGTGGAGATCGCTCATGGATTCGGAGTCAGCGACCTGATCATCGGCCTGACCATCGTCGCGGTGGGCACCTCGCTGCCGGAACTGGCTTCGTCACTCATTGCAGCCGGGAAGGGCGAACATGATATCGCTCTCGGCAACATCCTGGGGTCCAACCTGTTCAACACCCTGGCCGTGGTGGGGATCGCCGGCGCGATTCATCCGCTGGCGGTGGGTCCGGAAGTCTTCAATCGGGACATGCTGGTCATGGCCGCGCTGACCCTGTCGCTGTTCGTTATCGGCTACGGGTTCCGGCGGCGGGGGCAGGGTCGTATAAACCGCATCGAAGGCGCGGTGCTGCTGGCCTGTTACGTGGGCTATACGGCCTACCTGGTGAATACGATTTTCAGCCAGCAGGCATAGTGCGGTTCGATTCTTGTTTTGGGGACCGAACCGGCGTCCGAAATCCGGATACGAAGTTGTCGCGGTTGAGATCCAAATACCGATTTCGCGAGTTTTGCTTGATCGAAGCTGAGAGCCTTCCCATCAAAGGGTTTGACCAGGAAATCGGATGCATCTGCTCCGAGGCTTTCGGCCACAGGTCTTTTCAGCCTTATTGCTGGTTGTCATGAACCGACGGATGCGGGCTTCACGCTGATGGTTTCCGCGATGATCGTTCCCAGGTTGCGCACGCCGTTGTCGAGATATTCATCGAAAGGCAGTCCGCAACTGATGCGGATGCAGTGGCGGTAGGCATCGGTGTTGGCGCAGATGATGCCGGGCAGAACGGCGATGCCGGTTTTCAACGCCCGGCGGAAGAGTTCGAGGCTGTCGACCCTTCTGTCGAGCTGCACCCAGATGGTCAGGCCCCCTTGCGGCGCGGAGATGCGGGTTCCCTTTGGGAAATGGCGCGCCACGGCGAGAGTCATGTCGGCCATCTGGCGCTGCAGCTTGGTCCGCAGCTTGCGCAGATGTCGTTCAAAGACGTCTTGACTCAGATAGCGGTAGACCGCTTCCTGGGTGAGGGTCGGCGACGAGATGGAAAGGTACAGTTTCAGACGCCGCACTTTTTCCAGAAATCGGCCCGGCATGCACCAGCCCACGCGTAGGCCCGGGGCCAGAGTCTTGGAGAACGAGCTGCAGTAGAGCACCAGTCCCCTGGTGTCGAAGGACTTCAAGGTCGACGGTCGCGACCGGCCAAAGTAGAGTTCCCCGTAAATGTCATCCTCGATAATGGGGATTTGCCGCTCGTTGAACAGACGCACCAGCGCGCGTTTTTTGTCGTCCGGCGGCACGAACCCCAGTGGATTCTGGAAATTGCTGTTGAAGACGGCGGCTTTTACGGAGTTGTGGTCCAGCGCCGATTTCAGGGCCGAAAGATCAATTCCATCGGTGGGATCCGTAGGAATCTCCAGGGCCAGCATGCCCAAATCCTCGATCAGTTGCAGGTACCAGGGGAATGTCGGCGATTCAACGACGATGACGTCCCCTTTTTCGGCCACCGCCCGCAGGCAGGTGGCCACTGCTTCGAAACACCCGTTGGTGATCAGGATGTCTTCGGCCTGAATACCGTTGACCAGGGCCGTATAGCATTGCGCCAGGCATCGCCTCAATCCCAGGTGCCCCATGGGGTGTTCGTAGACCGCGATCAAACCTGCCAAACGGTCCTGGGAGACGGATTTCACGCATCGGGCCAGGGCTTTGCCCGGCATCAGCTCGGGCGACATCACCGATCCCCCCAGTTGCAGGATCTCCGGATCGCCCATCGCTTCCAGGATGGCGAACGCCAAATTGTTGATGGTCACGCTGCCGGGTTTGGTTTCCGTCTGGCGTGTCTGCGGCGGCGGCAGGATCTGCTCGCGTAGCGGTCGGATGAAGTACCCGGATTTGGGGCGAGAGGCGATCATGCCGCGCCGCTCCAGTTCGAGCAAAGCCTGGCAGATGGTGGAAATGCTCAGCTGCGTTTTGGCGCGCCACTTTCGAATTGAGGGCAGCCGTTCGCCGGCGTGATAGGTCCCGCAGCGGATGCTGTGTTCGATTTCATCTGCCAGCGTCAGATAGCGAAATTCCGGCACAGCTTGCTCCCATTCCATCTGTACTGCATTTATTTATGATTTTTTGTATCTGCCCCTGTTTATCTGAACAAGCTATGGTTCCGCAACATATTTCGACACACCCGGAACCTATTCAATAAAGGCAGGGAAAGATGATGTTAGTATTTGCCGAGCGTACCCGTCATATGACCGCCAGCGCCATTCGCGAGATCCTCAAGGTGGTCTCCCAGCCGGGGATGATCTCCCTGGCCGGCGGCATTCCGGCTCCGGAGAGTTTTCCGATCCATCTGATGCCTCGGTTGACGGAAGCGGTCTTGTCCCGCTACGGCGCGTCGGCCCTGCAGTACGGAACCACCGAGGGCTTCGGACCGCTGCGCGAAAACTTGAGCGTCCTGCTCAAAACAATGCACATCGACGCTGATGCCGACGACATCCTGGTGACCAGCGGTTCCCAGGGCTTGCTGGACATGATCGGGATGATCCTGATTTCGGAGGGTGATGCGATAGCGGTCGAATCGCCGACCTATCTGGGTGCGCTGCAGGCTTTCCGGCCCTACGCACCCCGGTTCGTGACCATGGAAAGCGACGATGAAGGCTTGATCCCTGAAGCGCTTGAAGAAACACTGCAACGCACCAAAATCAAGTTCATCTATCTGGTGCCCACGTTCCAGAACCCGAGCGGTCGTACGCTTCCTTTTGCTCGACGCCTGGAGATCGCGCGTCTGATCCGCAAATATGATGTCGTATTGGTCGAGGACGATCCCTACAGCGCGCTGCGCTACCAGGGAACGGACGTGCCTTCGATCAAAAGCCTGGCGCCCGAGAAAGTCGTCTACGCCGGCACCTTTTCGAAAGTCTTTTCTCCCGGCTTGCGCATCGGCTACTGCGCGGCCCCCAAGCCGATACAACAATGGCTGGTCGTGGCGAAACAGGGAATCGACCTGCACACGAGCACGTTTTGTCAGGCGCTGGCCGCCGAGTATATCGTCGGCGGGCATATGACGCGCCACCTGCCGCGCATCATCGACCTGTACCACCCCCGACAGACCGCCATGCTCGCCGCCCTTTCGCGACACATGCCCGACGGATACCACTGGACACGGCCCGAGGGGGGCATGTTCGTCTGGCTGCAAGGGCCTTGCGGGATCGATACCGAGAAGCTCAACGAACAGACCATTGCTCGAAACGTGGCGTTCGTCCCCGGAAAATTCTTCTTTGCCGACCCCGATCAAGGCGCGCACGCCATGCGTCTGAACTTCACCAATTCTGACGAAACCACGCTGGAAAAAGCCGTCGCCATCCTGGCCGACGCAGCACGAACCGCTTCCGATCCAACTGAGTGTTGAGCAAAGACCGCCTGCCGAAGCCGCGGCCCTGTTTGAACAGCTCCGCAAATAGCCAACCCGCGCGGAACGCGTCGAAACAACAGCAGGAGGCCGCACAACCGGCCTCCTGCTTGATCAATGATACCCTCTCCTGTTGCGGGGCGTGATTTCCCACCCGTACTTGTTGAGGTGCCATCACCCCTTGGGATCACCCTCGAGTCAAAAAATCATCGCTCTAAGGCTCGCCACCGTTCTTATCACGGGAGTCGCCTTTCTGGATTTTGCCTCACGCTTCCTGCCGGAGGAGCCAAGTCCTCCAGTTTCAGGGCGTCCACGTGCCAAATCCTTCGCTGCGGGTCGCGGGCGGTGCACGCCGGGACGGGCCTGCTCCGGATCCAACGGATCTCCACTTCATTTCTTAACAGCATTGACAATATTTTATATTTATATCAAAAAAAGAATAAATTTTATTTATAACTTGAAACACTATTCAACAGCCATGCAAACACGAATCAAGGTCACCTCGGCAGAGTCTCTTGGAGCATCGCTCAGAGCCCTGCGCAAGGGCAAGGGGCTGAACCAGACTGAAGCCGGGAAACCGGCGGGCGTGAATCAAGTCACCGTGTCGAGCATCGAACGAGGAATTCCGACCAGGGTGGATACGCTTTTTCGACTTCTTGCAGCCCTCGATCTGGAGCTGGTGATTCAGCCGAGGGCAAAGCCGGATGAGGATGCATGGTGATGGGGCGCCGCAAGCTTTCGAGGGAACTCTCCGTCTGGATGAATGGTCTCCGGGTGGGGACGCTCAGGCGTCATTCGAGCGGCAAGCTCGAATTTGCCTATCATGAACACTGGATGCGCGAAAATTCAGCACGGCCCCTGTCGCTTTCAATGCCGTTGCGAGCAGAGCCGTATTCCGGGGAAGTGGTGGAAAATTATTATGACAATCTCCTCCCGGACAACCAGGCCGTCAGGCGTCATCTCCAACGGAAATTCCAGACTCCCTCGGACAACAGCTTTGATCTGCTGTCGCATATCGGGCGTGACTGTATCGGTGCGGTCCAACTCTGTCCGATCGAAAGAGACCCTCCACCAGTCCATGACATTGACGCCACTCCTGTCACCGATGATCAGATAGCCGGGATACTCAGCAACAGCCGGATCATGCCGCTCGGCATTTCCGGCGAGGATGATTTCCGGATATCACTGGCTGGAGCGCAGGATAAAACAGCGTTGCTCCATCACGATGGAAAATGGCATCGTCCCCATGGCTCAACTCCGACCACCCATATCCTGAAGCTGCCGATCGGCCGCCTCGAACATCAAAACATCGACTTGTCCGACAGTGTGGAAAATGAATGGCTTTGCCATCAAATCATCAAGGAATTCGGGCTCCCGGTTGCCGAAGCAAGCATGAGGCAGTTTGCGGGCGTAAACGCTCTTGTCATCAAACGGTTCGACAGGAGGGCGTCAGAGGATCAGTCCTGGATCGTCCGGTTGCCTCAGGAGGACATGTGTCAGGCGCTGGGCGTCGCTCCAGCTCTCAAATACGAAAGCGACGGCGGGCCGGGTATTGAAAACATCATGAAGCTGCTCCTCGGATCATCCAGAAGTTTTGCGGACAGAAAAACATTCCTCACGGCGAATTTCCTCTTCTGGTTGTTGGCCGCGATCGATGGGCATGCCAAAAATTTCAGCATTTATATTCAGACGGGAGGGATTTACCACCTCACTCCACTCTACGACATCATTTCCGCGTATCCCTGTCTTGCGAAACGGAATCTGGAGGAACGCAAAATAAAAATGGCCATGGCTGTGCGCGGAGCAAATCGCCAGTATCATTGGTTCAAAATTCTGAACAGGCATTGGATCAGTACAGCTAAAACCTGCCACTTTCCCACGGATGAGATGGAAGCAATCATCTCGGAAATACTCCAACGACTGGATGGCGTGATTGCAAGTGTTGCTCGGCAAGTACCAACCGATTTCCCGAGCAGTGTGGCGGAACCAATATTCAACGGACTGCTGCACGCCCGGGACAGGTTCATTCGAAACAGAAATTGTAACTATTCAGCATAGAGTAATGCCGTTGTCGGGGTCGGAGTCGGGATCGGTATCGGGATCGGGATCGAAAACGCTGGGAAGCGTTCAAAATTTTTTCTGTTCCGATTCCGATTCCGATAGCGACCCCGACTCCGATTGCCGGAGCAAGGGCGGATACAAAATGTGCTGAGTAGATACCAGGAATTGAAGATTGACCCGAGTGATGGACCACGCGAAGACGCATGCTCACGCGCCTGAAATATCCACGCCCCAGCGGGCCAGGGCCATGCAGATCAGTAGCGCTCCCTCTGTTCTGGAGATGCCCCAGTTGCTGCGGATGAAGAGCAGGACCAGGAGCATCATGGCGTTGAGCAGGAGCATGGAGAGCAGGGCGTTTTCCGGGGCATGGAGGGGGCGCAGGAGCATGGTCAGGCCCAGGACTCCGGCGAAGTTGAAAATGTCGCTGCCCAGCAGGTTCCCCAGGATCATGTCGTTGCGGCCCTTGAGCGAGGCGGCCAGACAGGTGGCCAGCTCCGGCAGGGAGGTTCCGGCGGCGACGATGGTCACGCCGATGGTCCATTGACTCACTCCCAGGACCAGGGCCAGTTCCGTGGCCGCCTGGACCATGATCCTGCCGCCCAGGGCCACGCCGATGAAGCCCGTCAGAAGCAGCAGGTAGGTTCGCCAGGCGACCTTTTTCTCTTGGCCGTTCTCTCCA
This sequence comes from Desulfonatronum lacustre DSM 10312, assembly GCF_000519265.1. Lineage (NCBI taxonomy): Bacteria > Pseudomonadati > Thermodesulfobacteriota > Desulfovibrionia > Desulfovibrionales > Desulfonatronaceae > Desulfonatronum > Desulfonatronum lacustre. The sequence goes on along the minus strand of NZ_KI912608.1, from coordinate 1,519,524 downwards.
CTCGTTCCTTCCCCAGCCTGGGTTCCGGAATCCATCGCGATCCGGGCAATCTCCTTCGGTGCGCGGACGAAGAGCAGCGTTGTGTAGCCGACAAGGCCGCCCAGCAGGATCATGCCCGACCACCTTCCCAGAATATCCAGGTAAATCATGGTCATGATCGCAATGGTCAGGCCCAGCAACAGGCCTCCGTCCCGGTAGAGCAGGGTAGGGTGGGTTGGAATGGGGCGGATCATGGCCACTAGGCCGAGGATCAGGCCCAGGTTGAAAATGTTGGACCCCAGGACGTTGGAAAGGGCAATGGCGGGCAAGCCCTGATACGCGGCGGTCACGGTGACCAGGAATTCCGGAGCCGAGGTTCCGGCGGCGACGATGGTCAGGCCGATGACCAGCTCGGAAATGCCCCAGCGCCGGGCAATGGCCGCGGCGCTGTCCACGATCAGCTCCGCCCCTTTCCAGAGCAGCGCGGCGCTGATCACGATCAGGCCGATGTTGAGGAGGGTGTCCATGGATGGCCGTGTTAGGACGGGGAATTGGCGTCGATCCAGTCCTGCTTTTCTCGTTTGGTCCGATCCCAGGTGAACTCCGCCCAGCCGGTTTCGGACGGGGATTCGGCGGGGCATTCCAGGGTGGAGGATTGGCCGGAACTGGTGACGCGAATCAGGGGAGTTTGTCCAGGGGGGCGTTTTTTCGCGGTGAAGCCGGCCACGAAGGTCGCGGCCCGGCGGATATCCTCCTCGGTCCAGATTATGCCCGGCTTGCGACGGCCCAGGGCCAGGGGGCCTTGGACGTCCGCGGTCTTGAACAGCAGATCCTCGGCCTGGGCCATGCGCGCCAGGGCATCGTTATTCGACTTGTTGCGGCCGACCATCATCCAAAGTCCGTCGTTCCAGTATTGCCGGGACATGTTGGCCAGGGCGAAGTCGTGCGGGGACGGCTCGGGAATGCGGGTCAGGACCGGCCAGAATCGTTTGGCGGATTCCTGTTCCGCCAGCAGGCAGCCGCCGGCCGGAGTGGGGATTTCGGCCAGTCCGTAAGATTCGGCCAGACGGAGCTGGTCCTTGCGTCCGCGGCCGGAAATGGAATGCAGCCGGGTGCGGTCCACCAGGCCTTCCTCCTCCATGGGCGTGGAGGGCATATGCCCGGCGCAAAGCGGACGCAGCAACAGGTCGCGGACCTCGGCCTGCTTGCTGATCAGGTTCAAGGTGTCCCGGCGCTGGGACATGGGCCGCTGGCCCAGGACTTCGCCGCTGATCAGAAACCGGGCGCCGTACTGGTCCATCAACGACCTGGCATGGGAGAGCATGGTGATCTTGCAGTCCACGCAGGGGTTGAGCACCTTGCCGTAGCCGAAGCGCGGGCCTTGGCGCAAAATGTCGATAAACGTTTGGTGCACGTCCACGGGGTGGATTTCCAGCCCATAAATGCGTTGCCAATGTTCGATTTTATCCGGATGGCCGAAAAACGGGGAACAGAAATGCAGGCCAAGGACCCGCAGTCCCTGGTCGAGCACGGTCTTCATGGCCAGGATGCTGTCCAGGCCTCCGGAGTAGAGGGCCAGGGCGTGGTAGGATTGGGTCATGCGTGTTGGGAAGAATGGGGCGAACGTTGAGTGGAAGGGGATCTGCCGTGTTGAAGCATGAGCCTACCCCTTTTCCCTTCCGGGCGCAAAATTGGGGAGGCGCACCCGGAAGGGAAGGAAAGGGCTAAAGCCCCTTGCGTTCAAACCAACGAAAAAGCAAGATCGCGCCGACGATGAATACCGGAATGATCAGCCAGTGATTGACGCCGAGCATTTCCGGCAGGGTCAGACGTCCGTAGTCGCCCCAGTTATAGACCGTGGAGCGCAGCCAGGGATAGGCTTCGGCAAAGAGTCCCCCGCCCACGATCATCCCCAGAATACCCCACAGCGCGTCCCAGCGCCCCTCGCCCAGGGCTCCCATGGAGGTGCCCGGGCAGTAACCCAGCAGACCCCAGCCCAGTCCGAAAAGCAGGCCGCCGATGATGATCGGTCCGAGCATCAGGGGTTTGACCGAGAGCTTGGCCACTCCCAGATCCTGAAGCAGGTACACCCCGACCATGCCCACGATCACGCTGGAAAGCATGAACTTGACGATGGTCATGTCCATCAATCGCAGCGCGCCGAGCTGCTTGTCATAGCGCAGCACGCGGCCCTTCTGGAGCAGGAAGCCGAACAGGAAACCGGTGATCAGTCCGTAGATCAGGATGTTCATGACTTGCCACCTCCATAGACGATGCGGGCCATGATCATCCCGCCGATAAAAAAGCAGACCAAAGCCACAAAACCGCTGACAGCCAGTTGAAGCGAACCGCTCAACCCATGACCGCTGGGTCAGCCGTCAGCCAATCTGGCCCCGAACATGGCCACCACGCCGCCGGAAAAGGCGACCACGGCCCGCTTGACCGGGGTGTGGCCGAAGCGTTCCCGCCACATGTCCGGAACGGACTGCCAGCGGAACGATCCTGAAGTCCAGGCCGAGACCAGGGAGCCGAGGACGATCCCGATCACGAACATCCACTGCCAGTCGATGCGCGGGACCACCCGGATGAAGTACTCCAGCTGGCCGACCCGCTCCGGACTGAACCATTGCTCGATCATCCCCGCCGTGCGCACGAAGGACGTGGACGCACCGAAAAACTGTCCGGCCAGCCAGACCGACATCACCCCGACCAGGCCGCTGAGCCCTCCGGCCAAATACGGGCTCCATCCGCCGTCACCTTTGTTCATGACGCTGCCTCCTTGATGTTTGCCAAGCACGCTGTTTGGCGTTTCGCGAAAGCCGAATGCTTTTGGGTTTGTTCTTATCACATTCCGGAATCAGGTCCAGTCCGATCACGGTCCGGCCTCTTGTGAGCTGATGGACAAGCGAGGTTTTCGGATTCTTTTGGGGTTGACATTCATACGCTGGCATGTAGATTGGTCTGGCCATTTGGTGGCGCCTTTTGGAGATTTATTCTTGATTTTGTTCAGTTTTGCCTTTTCGACACCGACAAATCTTGTCAGGAGGACAGCTTAATGGACCGTCCATTTAGTGCCGGTAAAGCCGAAGGGCTGGAGGAAGTCTGCTCGGCTCCCATCAAGGCTGGACGTGCCGGCGAGGACATCGCTTTGCAGATTCAAGCCGCGGTGCTTGGCGGCAAGGTCAAGCCCGGTGAGCGGCTGCCCAGCGAGCGGGAGCTGCAAGTCCTGTTCAAGACCGGGCGCGGCGTAATTCGCGAAGCGTTGCAGGTGCTCAAGCACAAGGGATTGATCGATATCCGCAAAGGGGCCAAGGGCGGGGCGTACGTCAAAAACATCGAGGTGGTCAGCATCAGCGAATCCTTCGCCTTGTTCCTGAAGCAGAACCAGACCGATCCCATGCATCTGATCGAATTTCGGGAAAGCATGGACTCCGTGATCACGGACCTGGCCATTGCCCGCGGCAGCGTGGAGCAGAAGCAACGGCTCCAGGACAAGGCCGATGCCCTTGCGGGCGTGGCGGACGAGGCGAACATGGAGCTGCTTGCCGAACTGGACCGGGAACTGAACCTGTTATTTGCCAAAATGGCCGATAATCCGATTTTTGAATGGATCATGCAGGCCGTTCAGATCGGTTTCAGTTCCATGGACAACGCCCTGTACGAGGACGCGGAATACCGGCAGTGCATCGTGGACAATTGGCGGCACACCGCCCTGGAGATCGCCCGTCACGACCCCATTAAAGCCAAGTCCTACATCAGCTTTCACTATATGATTTTGCGCAGGAAGGTGGAGGCGTTTCAGAAAACGCTTCGAACCAATGAACTCTGAGAACTCTGAATTCAAACCCCAAGGAGAAACAAGATATGTCCAACACAACATACGACGTGATTATCATCGGCGCGGGAACCGCGGGAAGCATCCTGGCCAATCGGCTGAGCGCGGATCCTGATCGACGGGTGCTGGTCCTGGAGGCCGGCCGCTGGGACCACAAGATGGATTTCCGGATCCACATGCCCTCGGCCCTGTCCTTCAATCTGACCAACACCTTCTACAACTGGGCTTACGAGTCCGAGCCGGAACAGCACATGCACAACCGCCGGATCGCCCAGCCCCGGGGCAAGGTTCTGGGCGGTTCCAGCTCCATCAACGGGATGATCCACATTCGCGGCAACGCCATGGACTACGAGAAATGGGGCGCGATCAAGGGCCTGGAGAACTGGGACTACGCCCACTGCCTGCCGTATTTTCAAAAGATGGAATACCGGCTGAAGGGCGCGGACGCTTATCAGGGCAGGACCGGCGGGCAGTACCTGACCACCCCGAAATGCGAGAACCCGCTGTTCGACGCTTTTTTCGCCGCGGTCCAGCAGGCCGGGTATCCCATCACCTCGGACGTGAACGGTTTTCAGCAGGAAGGCTTCGGCAAGTTCGAAAGCACCACCTATCGCGGCAATCGCTGGAGCACGGCTCGCGGATATCTGCACCCGGCTTTGCACCGCTCCAATCTGAAACTGATCTGCAAGGCCCTGACCACCCGGATTCTTTTCGACGGGCGCACCGCCGTGGGCGTGGAATACCGCAAGGGCGACAAGCTGCACAAAGTTTACGCCGGGGAGGTCATCTGCTGCGGCGGGGCGATCAACTCGCCGCAACTGCTTCAGCTTTCCGGGGTCGGCAATTCGGAGCACCTTTTATCCAAGGGCGTTTCCGTGGTCGCGGACCTGCCGGGCGTGGGCGAGAATCTGCAGGACCACCTGGAGGTCTACATCCAGTGCGCGTCCAAGCGGCCGGTGAGCCTCTATCCGGCACTCAAGCCCTGGAACATGCCCAAGATCGGTCTGGAATGGCTGTTTCGGCGCACGGGCATCGGGGCCAGCAACCATTTTGAGGCCGGGGGCTTTGTCCGGAGCAACGACGAGGTCGCGTACCCGAATTTGCAGTTCCATTTTCTGCCCATCGCCATCCGCTACGATGGCACCGCGCCCAGCGAGGGCCACGGGTACCAGCTCCATGTCGGCCCGATGTACAGCGACGCCAAGGGCTCTGTCCGGCTGCTGTCCAATGACCCCAGCACCGCGCCGCGAATCCGGTTCAACTATCTGTCCACGGAAAAGGACCGCAAGGAGTGGGTCGAGGCCATTGCATGCGCCCGCCGGATCTTCAATCAGCCGGCTTTCGCCGAGTTCAAGGCCAAGGAGCTTTCCCCCGGGGAGCACGTCTCCACGGAAGAAGAGGTCCTGGACTTCGTGGCCCGGGAAGGGGAGAGCGCGTATCACCCCAGCTGCACCTGCAAGATGGGCTACGACGACATGGCCGTGGTGGACAAGGATTTGAAGGTCCACGGCCTGAAGAATCTGCGCGTGGTGGACGCCTCGGTGATGCCGGAAATCACCAACGGCAACATCTGCGCCCCGGTGCTGATGATCGCGGAAAAGGCCGCGGACGCGATCCTGGGCAACACGCCCCTGCCGCCGTCCAGCGTGGACTTTTATCGGCATGTGCCGACAGTCAAGCAATAATACCAATTCTACTTCGGCAATGCTTTCTTCGCTTGGAAATGCAGTTATCGGGGTCGGCGTCGGTATCGGGATCGGGATCGATACAGTTTGTTCGCCAATAATCCTAATGTGACCCCGATGCCGATATCGATACCGATACCGAAAGAGAAGCTTTGAATTAGAAATGGTATAACAGGATATTCAAACCATCCAACCAAGGAGAGGAACGATGGACAAGACAATGCGCAACATGATGGCGGCCATGGTTATGGCCGTGGTGATCAGTCTGGCCGGCAACGCCCTGGCTTCCAAGGAAGTCCGGTTCGTGTACGTGCCCTGGACCTGCGTCACGGTGAAGACCGAGGTGGCGCAGTACTTTCTGAATGAGCTGGGCTACGATGCGACCAGCATGCTGCTTTCCGTGCCCATCGCCTATCAGGCCATTGCCTCGGACCAGGCGGACGTCTTTCTGGGCAACTGGATGCCCACCATGCAGAGCATCGCCGAGCCCCATTTTGAGAGCGGCAAGGTGGAGTCGTTTTCCGTGATCATGGAGAACGCCAAATACACTCTGGCCGTGCCCACCTATGCCTACGAGGGCGGCTTGCGCGACTTTTCGGACATCGCCAGGTTCGGGGAAAAGCTGGAGTACAAGATCTACGGCATCGAGGAAGGCAACGACGGCAACGAAGTCATCGAGCTGATGATCAATGAAAACATGTTCAACCTGGGGAATTTCGAACTGATTCCCTCCAGCGAGACGGCCATGTTGACCCAGGTCCAGAATTTTGCCCGCAACCAGCAGTGGATTGTTTTTCTGGGCTGGTCTCCGCACTGGATGAACAAGATCATCGACATGTCCTACCTCACGGGCAGCGATGAAACCACCTTCGGCGAAAACGACGGCACGGCCACGGTGTACATCAACATCCGCACCGGATTCGACCAGGAGCAGCCCAACGTAGCCACATTCTTGAACAACTACCTGGTGCCCATCGCGATGGTCAACGAGGCCATGAACATGCTTCATGAAGACAACGCAATGGAACCCCTGGAAGCCGGCCTGGCCTGGCTGCGCGCCAACCCGGAAATCTATCGCGGCTGGATGGACGGCGTGACCACGGCTGACGGCCAGCCCGCCCTGCCGGTGATCGAAGCGGTGATGGCAAAGTAGCCTCCCATGCAACAGACCCGTCCCCCCATATTCATCCGGACCCATTTCGATGCCTGCACCGGATGCCAGCTCTGTCAGGCCGCCTGTTCCCTGCATGTGTTCGGCGGGTACAATCCGCGTAGATCCATGCTGACCATTCGGCGAATGTGGGAGAATATGGCCCATATTCCGGTGGTCTGCGAGCAGTGCGCAAATCCGATGTGTCTGCGGGCCTGTCCGGTGAAGGCTATTTCCCGGGACGAGCAGACCGGAGTCGTGGCCATTGACCGGGAGACGTGCATTTCCTGCGGGTTGTGCGGTCGGTACTGCCCCTTGGGCATGATCCATCTGGATGCGGAAAGCGGCAAGGCCTTCAAGTGCGACCTGTGTGACGGCACTCCCAATTGCGTGAAGGCCTGCCCCACGGGGGCTCTGGAATTGTTTGCATCGTCGGAAATGCCGACAAGCGATGGGGAGGGCCGATCATGAGCAGTGCGGCCTGGGGCGTGATGCTCCATGCGGATCTGACCACGGGCACGTTTCAGGATGTGCTTCTTCCGGACTGGCTCCAGGAGGGATACCTGGGCGGCAAGGGGTATGCGGCCAAGCTGCTTTTGGACCTGGTTCCGGAACGGGCTGATCCCCTGGGGCCGGACAATGTCCTGCTCTTCCTGCCCGGTCCGCTCACCGGAACCCCGGCCCCGGCCATGCGGGCCTGCGTGGCGACCAAGTCTCCGCTGACCAATCTGTTCCTGGACTCCTATTTCGGCGGAATGTTCGGCCCGGAAATCAAGTACGCCGGATACGACGGGCTGGTGATTACCGGCCGTGCCTCGGAACCGGTGATTCTGGTCTTGGACCGGGACGGTCCCAGGTTGCGGTCGGCAGGAGAGCTTTGGGGCCTGGACACCATGGACGCCACTCAGCGGGTCAAGGAAACTCTGGGCGACGAGGGATTCAAAATCGCGACCATCGGGCCGGCCGGGGAGCAGCACGTTCCCTATGCCCTGATCTGCTGCGAATTCAACCGTCAGGCCGGGCGGGGCGGGGCGGGCGCGGTGATGGGGTCCAAGAATCTGAAGGCCCTGGCCCTGAAGGGGGACCGCCTGGTCCGGGTTCATGACCAGGCCGGATTCGATCGCGCCCTGGACCGGGCCAACCAGGAGATCCAAGACAGCGCGGAATGCCGGGCCTTGATGGCTTCCGGCACCGCGGCCTCGGTGGAATTCGCCAACGAGGCCGGGTTGATCCCGGCCAACAACTTCAGCGACGGGACGTCGCCCCTGGCCAAAAAACTGGGGGAGGGCGGCCAGTCCCGGGCCTTGTGGCTGAGCCGGGCGGCCTGTTTCGGGTGCCCCATCGCCTGCACCCAGATGGGCGCGGTCCGGACCGGGGCCCACGCCCAGATGGTCACGGACATCGTGGAGTACGAGTCCGCGGCCATGCTCGGCACCAACCTGGGCATCGGCGACCCGCGGGCCGTGGCCCATCTGACCAAGCTTTGCGATCTGCTGGGTCTGGATTCCATCTCCACCGGTGCGTGTGTGAGTTTTGCCATGGAGGCCAAGGTAAAGGGGCTTCTGGCCGACTTGGAAGCTCCCGAAGACATCGCGGACCTGGAGTTTGGCGGCGTCGCGGCGGCGGAGCGGCTGATCCGGATGATCGCCGGTCGGCAGGGCAAGCTGGGAGGTCTTCTGTCCCGAGGCGTCAAGGCCGCGGCAGCGGCCCTGGGACCGGAGGCGGAAAGTCTGGCCCAGCACGTCAAGGGCCTGGAAATGCCCGCCTGGGGGCCACGCGGTGCGCCGGGCATGGGGCTGGCCTACATGACCGCGGACCGGGGAGCCTGCCACCAGCGCGGCTTTCCCGTGGGCTACGAGGCCACGGGCATGGAGTGGCGGGGCAAGCCGGTCCGGGCGTTGGACCTGGAGGGCAAGGCCGAGCTGGTGGTGGCCTTGCAGGACTACCTGGCGGGCACGGATTGTCTGGTGAAATGCGACTTCGGAGCCATGGGCGTGACGCCGGAAACCTATGCCGAACTGCTGAACGCGGCCACGGGCCGCGAGGTGGAGTCGGGCTTTTTCGACGAATTGGGCCGCCGGATCTGGAATACCACCCGGCTGTTCAACCTGCGTGAAGGAATGGACGTGTCCCAGGAGCGCCTGCCCCGACGTTTCGTGGAGGAATCTCTGCCCAGCGGCCCCCACAAGGGACACCGAATTACCAAACAGGATATGCAAACCCTGCTGACGGACTACTACCGGGTCAGAGGTTGGGACGAGCGGGGTCGTCCATCTGAGGAATGTTTGGAGCGGACCGGTGTCGTGACGGATCGTCGATTCGTGATGACGGTGTCCGCGGTTCAGAAACCGTAACAAAAGAGGTCTAAGTGAAATATGCAAGGATCGTTTTCTGGTCGTTTTTGTTGAGTGTTGTTTTTTCCCTGAACCTCCAGGCCGCCGAGCCAGGGGTTCAGGTGCGCACAGGGCCGACGGACATCGTCAACGGCATCGCCCTGGCTGACGAAGACATCACCATTTCCAACGAGTTCTTTAAAATAGCCTTTGCCGTTGGAACCACCCCGCCCTGGGGCGTTCCGCATGGCTCCATCGTGGACTCCGCTCTTTTCGTGGACGGAGAATGGACCGACAATCGAACCGCATTGATCGATTTCCTGCCCCACGGCTGGTCCGCCTGGCCCAGTGAATCCCAGCAGACGCGTATCGTGGAGCAGAGCCCTGACCGGGTCGTCATCCAGATCACCAGGGACTACGACGCGAACATTGAACTGATCACGACGTATACGGTTACATCTGGAAGCAATATCCTGGATGTTTCCACGCGGATGACGAATCGCGGAGAGAAAACTTACGAAGATCTTCTGGCGGGATACTCCTTGTGTACGCTTAGCGGATACATGTTCGGTCCCTGGGGCACGGTGGAAAGAGGCTACGACCAGGTGGCCGAAGAGTGGTTTGGGGACTATGTTCTCGGATATGACGAACACTTCGCCATGGCCGTGCATTACCCCGGATTCACGGATTTTGCCTGGGGAACCGGATGGCGCGATCTTTACAGGAAGCAGACTCTGGCTCCCGGGGATACCGTGGATCTGGCGGCCTGGATCCAGTTTGATGATATCGGCAGCACCGCAGAAGTGATGCGCCACAACCTTGCGCTGAACGAAAAGCCTTTTGGGACGGTTTCCGGCGTTGTGCGATCCACCGAGGGCAATGCCGTTGACGTACCTGTCGTGATATTCGAAAAGGCCACGCCGGAGGCCCGGGACATGCTTTTCGCCTGGACCGTCGGGGAAAACGGCGCCTATGAGATCGCCCTGGAAGAGGGGGAATATGCCGTCCATGCCGTGGCCAAGGGGTATTCGCTGACCGCCAAGCAGCGAATCAGCGTCTCCGCGGGGGAGAATACCCCCCTTGATTTCAATGACATCAGTACGGGAGGGGAGGTTGTCCTCTCCGTTGTGGACAAGAAGACGCAACAACCCGTTGACGCCCGGATCGAAGTGGTAGAGGGGCCGGAAATCCTCGTGGAGTACGTTGGGGCCAGGACCTTTTTCACGGAGTTGGAAAAACCGGGCATGGCCGGCTTCCAGTTGGCTCAGGGCGAGTACACCCTGTCTGTTTCCAGTGGCGCCGATTTTACGGCCAGAGAGGAGATGGTCAACCTGTCCGTTGTGTCCGAAGGACGTCACGAACTGGTTCAAGCCATCGAGCAGTTGATCGACCTGCCCGGTTCAGGCTGGTATGCGGCGGACTTGCACCACCATTCCGATATTCTGGACGGTGTGACGCCCCCGGATTATCTTGTTCGCTCGCAGCTCGCCGGCGGATTGGATATCGTCTTTGTCAGCGATCACGACTCCATTGCCAACAATGAACAGATCGCTGAAATGGCCAAGTCCAGGTCCGTTTCCTTCATCTCCGGGATCGAGGTTTCTCCGAACTGGGGACACATCAATGTTTTGCCGATTCCCTTGGATGGGCGGGACGTGTCCATTGATCCCGGCGCCACGGCGGGAGAGATTTTTGCCAGGGCCAGAGAACTGGACGCTTTGGTGATGGTCGCGCATCCCTACATCACGTACGGGTATTTCCACAGCGCGGAACGCGACATGGTTCCCGGAGGCTGGGACGCGGATTTCGATTTGATCGAAATCAACGGCGCCATCTCCACCAAGGATAACCACAAGGCTCTGCAGCGAACCTGGGAGTTTTGGAATAATCAGGAAAAATACTATCTTGCCGGTGGAAGCGACGTCCATGACGTGTGGCGATACCGGTCCGGCAATGCCAGGACCATCGCGCGGGTCGACGGCGACTTCACCCTGGAGAAGTATTACCAGGCTTTGAAACAGGGCAATTCCTATGTTTCCTTCGGTCCGCTGGTTTATCCCGAGCATGCCTTCGGCCAAACCATCCATGTTCCCGCCAGTGGGTTTGATCTGAACTTCAAGACGGTCTCCGTTCATGGAGTTGATACGATCACGGTCGTGACCGAAGGGGCCAGATTCAACGACGACGGTGAAATCGAAGGATTTGCCTTCCAGCAAAACTATGACGGTGTTGACGAACAATATGTCTCCGTGCCTCTCACGCCGAAAAAGAATACCTGGTACGCTTTGATCATTGAAGATGGTCAAGGGAATTGGGCCATGAGCAACCCCATTTGGGTGAATGTCCTGTAGCTGGACAACCTCTTGCTCTGTGTAATGAAAACGCGGTACTTCAGCCGGACAAGCTGAAGTACCGCGTTTTCTGCGTTGATGCGTACGCACTCTGTCTTGCTTTGCCACACGGGAAATCCATGCTGCATCTCATCCTGCCCTCCGACCTGGACGCCTTGCGGGAACTCCTTGACGAGAATCCGGAGTCTCTGCTCGACGTGGCCGCCGTGGTCAATTGCCTGGGGACCTGCGGGTTGTGCGAGCGGCGATTCGTACCCGTTGCCCCTTTGGTGGAATCCCTGGAGCCCCTGTATGGCGACTCCAAAGGATTACATGCCCTTTTGCGTCACAACCAGTATATTTCCCTCTCCGAGGCCATCTGCGGGTTTTGCCACGCGGACCCAGGGCTTCTGAACATGTTCCAGAAAATGAAGAAGCTGTGAGTTCCATTCTCCTGGTTCATCGCGGTGCATTGGGGGATTTCCTGATGGCTTGGCCGTCCATGCTGGCCATCCGCGAACGGTTTGCGGATCAGGCCGTGTTTTGGGCTGGTTCCGCCACCCGTTTACCCTGGTTGCGGCCTTTGGGCGTGGAGCCCTGCCCTTTGGAGATGCGACGGGGCATGGATGCCTTGTTCCTTCGTGAGCCGTGGCCGGTGGAGTTGGCGGACGCGCGGGTTTTCTGGTTCGTGCTGGATACGGACCCGCCGGTTCCGGCGCACTCCCGGTTGCATGTGTTGCGCGGCATTGTCGGTTCCGGGAGCGTTCCGACCACGTCGCCCAGGGATGCGTATGCCCAGGGGCTGCGCGAACTCGGTATCGGTTGGAACCCCGACTGGCCGGCTGGTTGGCGAGGGCTTTTCGGGGCGTGGGGGAGCGGACAGGGGAGGAAGGGGGATGCCGAGATTCTGCTCTTTCCCGGAGCCGGGCATCCGGCCAAGCAGTGGCCGCTTGTACAATTTTTTGAACTGGCCCGGTGGCTCCAGGGGCAGGGCCGAAGCGTTCGGTTCGTGCTCGGCCCGGCGGAGCGGGATCGGGGGATGGAAATCAGGGATTATCCCGTCAGTTGGCCGCATTCATTGGATGTCTTGCAAGAGCTGCTTTTGGGCGCACGTCTGGTGGTGGGCAACGACAGCGGGCCGGTGCATCTGGCGGGCATGCTGGGCGTGCCGGGTCTGGCCTTGTTCGGGCCGGCTCTGGAAACGCAGTGGGGCCCCGTGGGATTGCGGACCATCGGTCTGGACTTGGCTTGTCGCCCATGCACGCGAACCGGACGGATAGCCTGCGCCGATCCCCGGTGCATGCTAGAGATTCCCCAGAATATGGTTCGCCGGGAAGTGGGCGCTCTCCTGGCTCGGTGAGTAGGCCAAGAGTTTGTTTGCTTTATCCGAATAGCGGGCACAAAAAAACCGGTTTTGCTTCAGGGTGGGCTGCCCAAAAACAAAACCGGCTTTTGCAAAAGGAGGAAGGTGATTGAGTTATAGCAAGCAGGATGCCAAACTCATATTTTCGGCAATTTTGGGTTAAGCGAACAAGCTCTTCGAGCCGAAAACCCTGTCCTGGCCTCCTTCTCCCGGATCAACGCTTCGTCCCTTCGACCCCTTGGAGTCAGGTCGCGGATCGAAAAATTTGGTCAAAGGCGTACAAAAAATTATACCCTAGAATTGAACGGCGCGGTTTCCGGTAAATTCTGGTTCAAAAAATTCAACCGACCTCCCAGCCGACCTGTTGAAGCTGCTCCAAACTGATTGCTCCCAAGCGAAAAATCTTCAAGCGTCCGTCGGGCAGAATACGGACAACGGTGGAAGGCGCTCCTCCGGCCGGATAGGGTGGTTGCTTGAGGATCATGCCTTTGATGGAATTCGACTCGTCTTGGCTTGATGGTGGTGACGGCGAGGAACATGCTTCGAGGAAGAGGGTCGCTGTCAGTTTCGGATCCAGGTGCTCCGGGCGGGAGGCCGCGGATTGGCCGCTGGTGTTGGCGCTGGTGGCCGTCAGCGGGGTGGAGCTCTGGACGGCCAGGGCCTGGGCCGTGGGGTGGGAGGTCCAGCGCACGGCGATGAAGCCGTTGTGGTCCTGCAAAAGCGGCGACAGTCCGACCCGGGCCGGAACAAGAATACTCAAGGGACCGGGCCAGAAATCGCGGATCAGTCGGTCAAGAAGGGCGTCGCGATGGTCCGTGACCATGGCCAATTGCTCCGGTGCGCCGATGAGCACGGGCAACGGCTTGCCCTGGGGCCGACCCTTGGCTCGGAAGACCCGCTGGACGGCGTCCTCGGATCGAATGTCCGCGCCCAGGGCGTAGAGGGTTTCGGTGGGATAGACGACCAGTTCCCCTTGGGTGATGGCTTTTGCCGCCAGGATGAGTTCCCGCTGACGGTGTTGCCCGTTCACTTTCGAGTTCATCGGGTCATCCAGGAGCAAACCAACTCCTCCATTTCCTCGGAATCAAAACTGGGCCGGTCGTAACAGCCACGGGCTTGGCGCTGCCGCCAAGCCTCGTAGAGGATCACGGCCGCGGCCACGGAGACGTTCAGACTCTGGATCATGCCCTGCATGGGGATGAACAGGTTGTCCGGGATCAGGGCGTCCAGGGCCGGGTCCTGGCCGCGGTGCTCGTTGCCCAGGAGAATGGCCGTGGGGCCGGTGAAGTCCCACTCCGGGAGCGGTTTGGCGTCAACGGTCAGGTTGGTGCCGATGATCTGGTAGCCCTGGGCGCGGAGTCCGTTGATCATGGTCGCGGCGTCATGGTGCCGAACCCGGTCCACCCATTTCTTGGCTGAGGCCGAGGAGCGCTTGCCCACCAGGGGAAAAGATTCGCGGGTATAGTACAACTGCACGCCGTGCACCCCGAAAGCGTCGCAACTGCGCAGGATGGCGGAGACGTTGTGCGGGTCGTGAATGTTGTTCAGGATCAGGGTCAGATCTTTCTGTCGTTTGGCCAGGACTTCCCGGATCCTGTGGACGCGTTGTTCAGTGATGGAGGTTCTCATGGTCGTGGTTAGTTCACCAGGGCTGCGTGTCGCCTTCCAGAATGACCACCGCCGCGGCGGTGTCCCGACCGTGGGTCAGGCTGAGGTGGACGCGATGCGCCCCGAGCCTGGCGGCGGCGTCTTGGGCCGCGCCGGAGAATTTCAGCTCCGGTTGACCGGAAGAGCGTGAGGAAACTTCGATTTGTTGGAACGTGATGCCGTGACGGAATCCGGTGCCCAGGGCCTTGACCGCGGCCTCCTTGGCCGCGAACCGGGACGCCAGATAGGGAACCGGTGGTCCGGCATGGGCCCTTGATAGATGGGTTTGTTCGGTTTCCGTAAGCACGCGCCGGGAAAACGTTTCGCCGAAACGTTCCCAGATTCTTCGGATCCGGTCCAGTTCCACCACGTCCAGCCCCAGGCCGACTATGGGCATGGGGCTTTCCGCGGCTTGTTTTGTGAAGACGGCATGGTTCCGGTTTTCAGGCGGAAAAGGTCTGGATGATGTCCGTCATTTCGCGAACCGCTTGGCGCAGGCCGACATGAATAGCCCTGGCCATGATGCTGTGACCGATGGAGTATTCCTTGATGCCGGGCGCTTGGGCAAAGGGCAGGACATTGGTGTAGTTCAGGCCGTGGCCGAGGTTGACCTTCAGCCCGATGTCCTGGGCGAGTTGGATGCCGTGGAGGATTTTGGTCAGTTCGGCTTCGCGTTGTCCCCGGTTCGGCGCATCCGCGTAATGGCCGGTATGGATTTCAATGTACTCCGCGCCAATAGCCTTGGCGGCCTGGATCTGTTCCGGGTCCGCGTCGATGAACAGGCTGGAGAGAATCCCGGCGGCGTGGATGTCCGTCAGGTAGTCCCGGAGGTTCTGTTCTCGACCGATCAGGTTCAGTCCGCCCTCTGTGGTCAGTTCTTCCCGTTTTTCCGGGACGAGGCAGACCATGTGGGGATGAGTGGCCAGGGCAATGGCATGCATTTCCTTGGTGGCGGCCATTTCCAGGTGCAGGTTGGTCTGCACGGTTTCCTTGAGCAGGGCCAGATCCCGGTCCTGGATGTGCCGACGGTCCTCGCGCAGATGGACGATGATCCCGTGGGCTCCGCCCAATTCAGCCAAATGGGCGGCGGTGACCGGGTCGGGTTCGCGGCCCATCCGGGCTTGGCGCAGGGTGGCGACATGGTCGACGTTGACGACGAGAACGGGCATGGATCGTGGTCTCCTTATCTGGTGCTATTTTGAAATGGGGCGAAAAAAAACGCCGTGTCCATGGTTGTCGATATGCCAGGGGGTATTGCAATTTAGTCCAAAAGGACATGGTTGGTAAAGTGGCAGGATACCAAACCTCAGGGCAGATTTGTTCTCGATCCCCACCCGCTAACTGAATCGAAATCGAAATCGTAATCGAACATCGTAATCACAAGGTGATGCACAGCATAATTCCGATTTCGATTTCGATCGCGATTTGGATTTTGATGAGGTAACCGCGGTCAGGGGTCATTTTTTTCGCTTCTGCCTTGCCTTTGCCAAATATTTTTGTTTCGTCTTGGCATACCGTGCGGTGGTCCAGAGCGCGGCGACGACTCCGCTGATGAGAATCATGAGCATGCTTACGGTACGTTGGACCTGCCATCGTTGAGTCGTCATCCACTCCGTGGCCCAGACGGAGCCGGACTCCTGGATCGCGTACAACAGGGCCGGAACCGCGATGATTGAAGCCAGCAATCCGAACATGGCCAGCCAAAGGAACGTTTTACTTAAAAACAAGAAAAAGAGTGCCCCTTCTCTGAGGATTACCAAACTTCTCATGCGCTTGCCCATCCTGTCCAGGATGTCGCCCGCCTCTTTCATTTCCATGGTGGCTTGCCGAAAGGAACTGCCGTTGCTCAGATCCGACTTGGCAATGCGCTGAAGAATACGGCCTGCCTGGTTATAATCGCGGTTGATTTTGCTGATCAGTTTTGGAAAAGGGAAATAGGCGATTTCATCAAAAATGGCGCCAGCCCGTTCAATATTGTTCTGGGCTTCCTTTTTTAAGGAAGCTACGGCCTCCTTGATCTCACGGTCAGTTTCCTTATGCAGTTTTTCGGTGACTTCGGCTAGTTTGGTGAAGGACACATAGTTTTCCACTTGGCTGTTTTTCTGAAGGGTCGCGGCACGTTCCTCAGTATCCTTGCGAAACTGGTTATCCGGTCCGAACCACGTCTCCAGTTTCGAGCAAAGTTGCTTGAGCGCGTCCTGCTCTTTTTCGGCTTTTTGTATGGTCGCCGTCCATGGACCGGCCAGGGCCGAAAGCAAGAAGGAGCGCCCACGCTCAAGCTCGTGGTCGAAGAGAATGCGGTTGAAAATGTGCGGCTCCTGGATGATCAGGTCGACGAAAATTGTCCAGGCTTGATCCAGGAAGCCTTTTTTCGTGAGGCAAACCGCCTGGCGATAGCGGGGCTCCAGCCATTTTGGGGAATAGCGCAGGGAGTCTGAATATGTTTCATGGGCTTGGTCGTATGTCCCTTGGATCTCGAGCAGCCGTGCCTTGAGAAACAGCAAGTACCCTTGTTGCAACGGGGTATAGCACAGGTTCCGAGCATTTTTCCAATGTCCCTCGGCCTGGCGTGGATTTCCCGTCTCCAAGGCGATGAATCCCAGCAGAACATGAGGTTGGTAGTTTTTCGACGTTCGCAGGATGGCCTGCTGCATCATGCGCTCGGCTTGGGAATAGTTGCGTGAGCGGGTGTTTTCCAAGGCCGACCAGACGTATTCGCCCTCAGGCGGGGAGAGTTGGCGCAGTCCGTCAGGCAATTCCTTGCCGCGGCTGCGCCAAACCATGCGCATCATCCGGTGCTGAGTCGGGCAATTGATTTCAAAAACAGCTTTGAGAAAAGTATGTTCCGGTCCCTCGGCCAGCAGCAGTTCCGGCATGGCGGCAAGCTCTCCGTTGCCGACGGTTTTGTCTAGGGTTTTGACGGCCTTGGCCAGCTCCTTGATGTCCATGACCCCGACTTTGTCCCAGACTCCCGGTTCCGCGTTGAAGATCTGTCGACTGGGGCAATTTGACGATTCGTGAGATTTCATGCCGCAATAAAAGCAGGGCGCTTTTTTTCCGGCGGACAGGGAAGCTGAGGCCGGAAAATCCACCCTGCGTCGTTCAGGGGAATCGTGGTCGGAAAGACCGAGTTGGCAAAGAGAATCCAGAGGCAGGTCGCCCGCCGCATCCAAGAAAGTAATCGCGAATTCGTCGCGCAGCAGAAGTCCCGTGCTGAGGGGGAGATGAGGGGTGTCCGGGGCGAGGCGGTCCCAAGTGATCGGGATTTTGGTCGGCAGTTCGTCGTTGAAGTTCAGGCCTTGGGACTGAACGGCGCAGTAAAGGCAAGGCCAGTAGGCGTCCGGTTCGTCGGATTTGTGATGCGCGATGGTCGCCAGAATTTCTCGAATCCAGGAAGAGAGTTGGTTCAGCCCGTCGATTTTAAAGAAGAGCAAGTTGTCTTGATAGATGTAGCGGATGCCCAGACGGTCCAGAATGGTCTTCAGGCGCATGTAGAAATTTTTCCAACGCAGAACGTAGTTTTCGCTTTCCTTGTCCTGCATGGGCTTGATGAAAAAAAACCATCCAAGATCCGCGTCCAAGGAAAAGCCGGGATCAACCTTGATGGCATGCCAGTTGATGGGCGTCATCCCGAACATCGGCGGGCGTTGTTCGACTCCCAGACCGGGGAAGGTGGAAACGTGACTGATCAAGTCCGGATGGACCCAGACGTCGAAGGACTCCCCTGGAGTGATTTTTTGCTCCGCGAGTTGGTTGGAGATGCTTAACGAGAGTTCGCTGTTTGATTCTCCCAAGATCAGTTTGGCCGGCAATACCTGGCTCAGTACCGGTTCGGGGTGGACCTTGGTCCAGAGCAGCATTCGCGCCAGAGCCGGAAAAACCTGGGAGTTTGGAAAGTACCACAGACTTTGATTGGAGCCGATGCTGATCTTGATTCCGCCGAAGCGCGTCAAGGTCTGGTGAGTGGTGCTGCCGGCCTTGTTACGCCAGAGCACCCAGACGCCGAACCCAGACAGCACCAGACGAGGGTTGGTTACTTTGGGCAGACTTTTCAAGATATCGGAAAGCAGATACATGACTTCCTCGGGAGAATCGGCGGTTTTGATTCCGCTTTATGTTCAGATGACAGAAGCAGCCCGGGCATGCCCGGGATCGAAATCGATATCGAAATCGGTATCGCCGTCATTCAATGACGCGCTTGTTCTTCTCGATTTCGATTTCGATTTCTATACCGATTTCGATTCCAGAGCCAAGACCTGATACCGCCATTTGAAGGCAAAACAGATGGGCGGAGCCGTTGTCGTCAACTCATAAATGAAGGATGGGAGCATGGATATCAGCAAGGCCATCGGGCAATTGAAACAGGAACCCGGATTCGTGGACAACGTCGGCATGGTGCTCGTGCATAACGGTACTGTTCGTAGCTGGTCCAGAAAGGACAAGCAACAGGTCCAGGCCTTGGAAGTAACCCCGGATCAGGAAAAAATTCAGGAACTGGTCCGGGAATTTTCCGCCAAACCGGGCATTTTTCGAATCGTGGTGGAGGCCAGGTCCGGACTGTTCCAGCCCGGCGACGATCTGCTGTTCATTATCGTGGCCGGGGACGTGCGCGAGCACGTCAAGCCCGTTCTTTCAGAGCTTTTGGAGCGAATCAAGGCCGAGGGCGTCAGCAAGCGGGAGATTCCAGCCACGGGCTGAGCCACAGCTTGATCCGTTCAGCCTCCTCAGGCTTGTCGTGCTTGAGGCAGCCGCTGATGTAGACCCGTGCCTTTGCTCGGAGTTCCCGGATCGTGGCCAAGCGTTGCAGCGAGGAGAGGACCTGGGTTCGCAGCAGCTTGACCAGAGCCTGGATCCGGAAGAGATCCAGGCCGATGATTTTTCTGGAGAGTTGGTCCGGATGGCCGCCGGTCTTGTGGACCAGCTTTTCAGGGCAGAAGCCCACGGGATGGCGGATCAGCGTACGTAGCCAGAGATCGTAATCCTCACAGGCCGGGAGTGCAGGGTCGAAGGGCCCGACCTCTTCCCAGAACCGGCGGTCGAACAGTACGCAGGACGGGCTGATCAGGCACAGCTTCAGGGCGTCTTCAAAAAACCAGCCTTCGGGTTTGGCATGTTTGACCATGGGGTTGACCCGACGTCCTCGGCGAATCCAGATTTCGTCGGTCTGGGAAATGCGCCAGCCTCCGGCTTCATGGTAGGCAAGGTGGGTCGCCAGTTTTTCCGGCAACCACCAGTCATCCGAATCCAGCAGCGCCAGGTATTCGCCCTGGGCCACCGTCAGCCCCGTGTTGCGAGCAGCGGAAACGCCTTGGTTTTGATCGTGGCGCAGAATCCGCACTCTCGGATCCCGGATTTCGCGCAGCGCCGTCGGGATTCCTTCCGTACTCCCGTCGTCCACCACCAATACTTCCAATCCCCTCCAGGGGCTGTGACGGCCGCGCTGGGCCAGTACGGAGCGGACCGCCCGGAGGATCTGCTCCGAGCGGTTGAAGACCGGAATGACGATGGAAACCAGCACGACGCCTTCACCGGACTCAGCGCGGGCGGGAAGCCGAGTCTTGGTCAGTCGAGTTTTGGCCCGAGGGCTGGAAGTGGGGGCAGCGCATGGAGTTCGGCGGTTGACCTCAGGGCTCTGCGTCAGCAACCGGCTGCTTCCAGCCGGAGAGGAAGAAGCGCGCTTCGATGGGGCCTACGGGAGAGACCAGTTGGACTCTGACGTCCTGTCGGCCTTCCGGGGGGAGGGTCGAGGACAAGCGAGGGGAGGCGTCGATGTCGCCCTTGCGCATCCCGGCCTGGGCGACCTGGATGCCCTGCTTGTTCAGCAGGTGAACGAAGTAGCGTTTGACAATGGTGAAGAAGAGCCTGTTTCGGCCCTGGCAGCGCAGATCACAATGAACATCCGCTTCGGAAACCGCCAGTTTCGCCGCGATTTTCAGGGCGTTGCGTTCGCTGAGGCTGGTGGCCATGGCGACCCAGGTTCCGTCGATGGTCTCCAGCCAGACCAGAAACGTCCAGGAGAGATCGGTGAGAGGCGGCTTGTTAAGGCCCGCGATGGTCGTGGGGGAGTGGGCGAATCGCAGAAAAGTCCGGTGCAGGGCCTCAATTCCAGCGACGATCACTGAGGATTGAGGCAGAGAGCGCAACCCGGCCTCGATTTTGCGTTGGCGGTCCTCTGCATGGAGATTATATGCGTTCAGCAATCGCCCCAGGTCGGAAGCGGTCAGGTGGCCCAGTTCCACCAGGGCTTCGCCGATATGGGTGGTGGCCACGATTTGAGAAAAAAGAAGGTCGTCCAATTGCTTCGGGGTCAGGAAATTTTTCCGCAAAGCGATCACGCCGAAGGGCAAGTCCAAGAGTTTTTGTTCTCTGGTCGTCTCCTGAATCTGATCTTCACTCAGATAACCCCGAGAAAGGGCCAGTTCGCCAAGCAACTGGTTGTGCCGTTCCTGCAAAGCCAGGGCCTCTTGGAGTTGGGCCTCGGTGATGATCCCGGCCTGAAGCAGGTACTGGCCGAAGAAAATGGGGTTTGGGTTCGCCGCCGGTGTTCGGGTCATAGAAATTTGTAAGTTTTGGTAGGTTTGGGGGTGTTCGAAGCTTTTGGAGAGGACGAGCCGATGCGTTTTTCCAGAAACGTCTTGAATTTTCGGGCTTCGGTCAGGTTTGGGTTCATGGCCAGAGCCTTGTCGACGAATTTTAAGGCCAAGGTCGGGCGATCTTTTTCATAAAACGTGCGAGCCATGTTGAAGATCAGGTTTTCGTCCTCGCCGCTGATGATCCTGGCTTTGGCGTAGTACTTCAGGGCCTGGGGGTACATCTTGTTCTTGCGCAGGGAGATGCCGAACTGGTTGAACATGTGCTTGTGTCGCGGTTCAAAGGCCGCCTCCAGGCGAACCAGGCGACGAAACACGATGGCCCCTCGCTGGGTGTCGCCTCGGGCCAGATAGGACAGGCCGAGTCCGAAGGTGGCCCGGATGTTTTCCTCGTCGATGCGCAGGGCGGTCTTGAACTCCATTTCCGCGCTGAAGGTTTCGTTGTTGCGCAGATGCCGTTCGCCGCGGGCCACGGACTTTTCCACGGTGCGCATCATGGGGAAGACCTTGGAAAGGTAGACGTCCGGCTCGGGCAGGTAGTTTTTGAGCAGATTCTCTCGGGTGATCACCTTGGCCGTTCCCGTGGGAACGAAATGGGCGTTCAGGGATTGGATGGAAATATTGCCGTCTTCTTCCTCAACGGCAAAGACCAGAACGTTTTGACTGATTTTCTTTTTGGTGTGCCCAAAACCCACGGTGATGCGGGAGGTGGTGGAAAAGACCCCCTTGATGCGGACGTCCTGAGAAGGGGGAGGGGTGACTGGTGTCGGATGGTATTGCATTGCTGAAGGAAATAGGAAAAAAGTTGATGTGTCGCCTCGCACGGGTTTCTTTTTGTAGTTGGCAACAGCGGGGGACGCAAGCGGTCGGAGAAGGAAAGCAGGGTGGATTTGGTCTTAATGGCCACTGAGTCGAAGATTGATCGGAATCGAATGCGGTTTTGATTGCGATTTCGATAAAAAGCAGCCAAGCGATAGTCAAAAAGGGGCGAGGATATGAGCGACGTCATCCTGGTAACCGGCGGGGCCGGGTATATCGGCAGCCAGACCTGCAAGGCCCTGGCCGCGGCCGGATATCGACCGGTGACCTTGGACAACCTGGTTTACGGCCATGAGTGGGCCGTGCGCTGGGGAGAACTGGTCAAGGGGGACATCCTGGACGGGGCCGTTCTTGACGCGTTGTTCGCGACTCATGCGCCCAAGGCGGTGATCCACTTCGCGGCCTATGCCTATGTGGGCGAGTCCGTGACCGATCCCCAAAAATATTACCGCAACAACGTTGCCGGGTCGCTCAGCTTGCTGGAGGCCATGCTCCGACATGGTTGTCGGCGGATCGTCTTTTCCAGCACCTGCGCCACCTACGGCGAACCATTGGAGATTCCCATTCCCGAGTCCCATCCCCAGCATCCGGTCAACCCCTATGGCTGGAGCAAGCTGATGATCGAACAAATGCTCCGGGACTTCGACGCGGCCTATGGTCTGCGTCACGTGGCCCTGCGCTACTTTAACGCGGCCGGAGCCGATCCGGACGGTGAACTGGGTGAGGAGCACGATCCGGAGACCCACCTGATCCCGCTGGCCGTGCTCGCGGCCCAGGGCAAGCGCGGGCCGTTGTCCGTTTTTGGCCGGGATTATCCGACTCCGGACGGGACGGCGATTCGGGATTATATCCATGTCGCCGATCTGGCTCGGGCCCATGTGGCCGCGTTGCGATTCCTGCTGGACGAGGATCGCAGCGAGGCGTTCAATCTGGGAACCGGCTCGGGGCACAGTGTACGTCAGGTCGTGGACATGGTCCGGGAAGTGGGCGGACGAGAGGTGCCGACTCTGGACGCCCCCCGGCGGGCCGGAGACCCTCCGGCCCTGGTGGCCGTGGCGGACAAGGCCCGGGCCGTTTTGGGATGGGAACCGAGCCTTCCTCGATTGGAGGACATTGTCCGGACGGCCTGGGACTGGCACGCCGGACCACGATGATTGCACGCCGTTCGGGCCGGGAACCGTCCTCCTTTGGGAATGCCGTCGAATCATGATCCTGACCCACCGCCCCGCCGCTGAAAGCGACCTCCACGCCATTTGCTCATTCCCACGCAACGAGGACGAGCTGTTCTTCGCGTATCCCAAGGCCACGTATCCGTTGACGCCGCCTCAACTGCTGGAGGCCGTCCGTCAACGCTCGGATTCCACGGTGGTGGAGGATAACGGAAACGTCGTCGCGTTCGCCAATTTTTATCGCTGGGAAACGGAAGGATGCTGTTCCATCGGCAACGTCATCGTCTCCCCGACGGCGCGAGGAAAGGGCGTGGGTCGGTACCTCGTTGAGCGAATGATTGACCTTGCTTTCACGAAATACAGGGCGGCCGAGGTGACGGTATCGTGCTTCAACCGCAACGTTGCCGGGTTGTTGCTGTATCCCCGGCTGGAATTCCAACCCTATGCCGTGGAGGAACGACGTGATAAGAGTGGGAGCCGGGTCGCGCTGATTCATATGCGACTGCGCGCCCCGGGCAGTCCGTCATAAGTACTGCCAGTTCTACTTGGGCAATGCGTTATTTACTTGAGAGAATGCAGATATCGGGGTCGGTATCGGTATCCGAATCGGGATCGAATGAGAATTATTGGCGAACAAACAGTATCGATCCCGATACCGATACCGATACCGACGCCGACCCCGATTCGGACCTCGATTCTGATACCGAAAGAGAAGCTTTGAATTGGAAATGGGATAACAGACAAAACAGGAGACAATCATGAGTGTATGTTCCGTGGTTATTATGGGAGCCAACGGCAGGATGGGCGCGACGTTGGCCCGGTTGGCGCGAGAGGATTCGGAACTGACTCTGGCCGGAGTGGTGGAACGTCCGGGACATGAGCAGGGCTTGGAAGCGCACGGTTGCGTGCATGGCGACAGTCTGGAGCAGGTGCTGGACGGGCTGGGAGACGCGGTGGTCATCGACTTTACCGCGCCGGAAGCCTCGGTGGTTACGGCCAAGACCGTGGCCAAGACCGGGCATCGGGCCGTGATCGGGACCACGGGCATGACCCGGGAGCAAACCGAGGAACTGCGTGAGGCGGCCAAGGCCGCGCCGGTGCTCTGGGCCCCGAACATGAGCGTGGGTGTGAACGTGCTGTTGCGCATCCTGCCCCAGCTCGTGGCCCTGCTGGGTCCGGCCTACGACCTGGAACTGATGGAAATTCACCACAAGGCCAAGAAGGACGCGCCCAGCGGCACCGCGGTCAAATTGGCCCAGTGTCTGGCCGAGGCCAAAGGCTGGGAGTACGACACGGTCAAGCAGTGCTGCCGGGAGGGCATCATCGGCGCTCGTCCGGCCGAGGAGATCGGCGTGCAGACCTTGCGCGGCGGGGATGTGGTCGGAGATCACACGGTCTATTTTTTCGGCCCCGGGGAGCGGATCGAGATCACCCACCGCGCCCATTCCCGAGAAACCTTCGCCCAGGGCGCGCTGCGGGCCGCCAAGTGGTTGTCCGGTCAACAGCCCGGCAAGCTCTACGCCATCGCGGACATGCTGGATACGGCGTTGTAGGACTTGGCATCAGGAAGCGTCAGGTTTTCAGAAGCAGATCCGCCACGGCGCCCAAGTCCGGTGCCAGAATGTCCGGATGGTCCGGGATTGTCAGCGGGTGCAGGGCCACGGCCTTTGCGAGCGGATGCGGCAGGCCCAGGTCCTGGTCTATCGCCGTTTGTCGGCCGTGGCCCGTGAGTACCAGGGCCGCGGCGGCCAGGCCCGCGGATCGCGCGAAGCGGATGTCCGCCACCTTGTCGCCGATCATGATGGTCCGGGCCGGGTCGAGACCGTGCGTGGCCCGCAGTTCCTCCCACAGGCCGGGCAGAGGCTTGCGGCAGACGCAGCCGTCATCCGGGCCGTGGGGGCACATCACGGTGGCCGTGAGTTCCACGCCCTCTTCGCTCAGAAGTTGGAGCAAGCGCCCCTGCACGGCTTCATATTGGGCAAGGGAAAAATAGCCCCGCCCGATGCCGGATTGGTTGGTGACCAGAAAAAGGCGTCGTCCGGAGTCCATCAGGGCGCGCAGGGCCGGACCGGCTCCGGGAATGAGTTGGACGCCGTCCGGGGCGGCCAGATAATGGCGCTCTTCGATGACCGTGCCGTCGCGGTCCAGAAGGATGTTGTGGATTTGTTCGTACATGGATTGTCGCTTCATTGGTTGTAGTGCGTCGGGTTTGGTAATTTGGAATGCGGATGTTTCGTTGATCACCCATCAACGATCAACCGTCAATCTTCAACGAGCGGGACGCAAAACGCTGTTTTGCGCTTCGCTCACGTCAGGATGGCGCGATGTTCGAGTTGCTGTTGGTGGTCGGTCTGGCGACCTTGGTTTCGGGGCTGTGCTCGTTGTCCGAGGCCGTGCTCTATTCCGTTCCCTGGAGCCATCTGGAGCAGATGCGCAAGAGCGGAAAAAAGAGCGGCGTGCTGCTCTTTGACCTCCGGAATAATGTCGAGCGGCCCATCGCCGCGATCCTGACCCTGAACACCGTGGCCAATACGGCCGGGGCGGCTGTGGCCGGGGCTTTCGCCGCCGCGCTCTTCGGCACGGAGAGTCTGATCTATTTTTCCGCCGTCTTCACGATGATCATCCTGGTCTTCGCCGAGATCCTTCCTAAAACCATGGGCGTGATGTACAATCGGCAACTTGCCGGTTTCCTGGCCCAGCCTTTATGTTTTCTGGTGGTGCTGTTCAGCCCGGTGATCTGGCTGATGGACCGGATAACCCGATTGATCGGGCGGAAAAAAGCCGGACCAGAGGCCACGGAAGACGACCTGCGGGCCGTGATCAGCCTGACCCGAAAGGCCGGGGTCATCAAACATTATGAGGAGATGTCCATCCGCAACATCTTGTCCCTGGACACCAAGATGGTCAAGGATATCATGACCCCGCGCACGGTGATTTTCTCCTTTCCGGTTGAACTGAGCGTGGGCGAGGCCAGAACGTTGAAGACCGTGTGGCCGCACAGTCGTATTCCGGTCTACGAGGACGAGGACCAGGAAGATATCGTGGGAATCGTGTATCGGCGTGAATTACTGGAAGCCCTGGCCAATGACCAGGACGATCTGGTGCTGGGCAGGTTGATGAAGCCGGTTCAGTTCGTTCTGGAATCCATTACCCTGGACAAGCTGTTGGTGCGCTTTCTGGAGTCTCGGATGCACCTGTTCATTGTCCTGGATGAATATGGAGGCTTGGTCGGACTGGTAACCCTGGAAGATGTGCTGGAGGAGATCCTGGGCAGCGAGATCGTGGACGAGACCGACCAGGTCGTGGACATGCGCGAGCTGGCCCGGCAGCGACGCAGTCAACTGGTGGCGAAAAAGACGACGTCCCAGGCGTCATGATGGGAGGAACGCCCGAGCTTCGCGGCTTGCGGCGGCTTCCAGCACCGTGACGATCCGTTGGGTGTAGAGGTGTTTTGTCAGGATGTGGTCGCGCCATGCGTGTTTGAGGTGGCCGGCCAGGGGCGGATCGTCGTCCAAGCGACGAATACGATCGTGCAGGGACGTTTGAGTCGTGAAGGTGACTTCCCGAATTAGCTCCGGGTCGAAGATCGCCAAGCCGGGGGTGTGGTCCGTGAGCAGGAAGCCTCCCGCGGCCCAGACGTCGAAGTTGCGCTGGGTCAGGCCGTGGGGCAGGAGCAGGCTGGTCAGGTTCAGGGTGACACGGGCCTGGCGATAGATTTGAGCCAGGGGGCCGTAGTAGTCCACTTCCGGGCGGACGTCGCTCTTTTCAAGCAGGTCGTTCCAGCCCGCGTCTCCGAATACGGTCAGATTTCCATCCCGGCCCGCTGCCTGAAGATAAGCCGCGCGGCGACGTCGGCTGAACTCCTCGGCGGCGAACCCCACCTGGCGCGCCGCTTGTCCCGGCCATAAGGCCGGGAAGCGCAATTGTTTCCACCACCAGGAAAAGTCCGGACGCCCGCCCTGGGCCATAAAGGCCGCGGCCCTTGGCTCCAGATTTTCCGGAACCGCGCAACCGGCGAAAAAGCGCTCTTTTCCCGGAAAGGCCGAGCGTCCGACGAACACGACCCTTCGGTGGAGTTCGGACCAGTCTTCCTTCGAAGGAGAAGGTGTTGCCGGATGGAGAAAATGTTCGGCCGCGGCCAGAGGTAAATGAGCGACTTGGGTCGCGCCTTGTTCCAGCAGGCGGGGAATGAACCAGTCGTCCGTGACGAACAACCGGCATTGTTTCCAATAGGCCGAGCGCAGCCCGGTCAGCAGGTGAAACGGATTGTCCACGCACCAGACGCAGACCTGAACCCCGGCGTGCCGAAGCAGGGCGTGGTTTTGGCCCTGAGGGTCCAGCCCCTGGAAATTGACGCTGAAGAACAGGTCCGGCCGCTCCTCCTTCAGTCGTCCGAGCGTTTCCCGAGGCGACATGGATTCCGGTACCAACCGTACGGTCAAGCCCTGGGAGGTGAAGGCCCGGGTCAGTTCGCGGGCCAACAACCTGTGCTCGGAAGCGGGCAGCCAGGCGAGGTTTTTGTCCTGGGCGGTCGGAGGCGAAAGGCGTCGCAGGGCGATCCGGGCCAGGGCCGGGGACCAGAAATCCGGGAAAAGGGTCAGTCCCGGCCCGTAGAACAGGATGGTCCTGGAGATCAGGTCCGGATCGTCCAGGTCGTGGAGGGTGACGGGCCGCCACCGGGCGGGTAGGGCGGCTCGGTGACCGGAGGGCGCCTGGTGTTGCATTTGGCGTTGCAGCTCCGGGCACTCCAGGTAGGCCACGTCGCCTTGATCTCGAAGCATGTCCACGACAACGTCCGGGTCCGGCCCGATGCCCAGCAGGAGAACGCCGGAGTTTGCGGCCCCGTCTCCAGCGTAGAGTATCCGATACTGCTTTGGATCACCGGGAAGGGATTTGCGGCGTCCGAACTGGTCCAGGACCTGAATGCGTTGAGGGCGTGTCTTTCGGTCTTGCGTCGGTTTGCCGGTCATTGGGGGCGCTTGGCTCCGGAGCGGGTTTCGGGTAGGCTGCCCGGCGGAAACAGAGGTGGGCAGGATGAAAACGTATCGGGATCACTACTTTCAACGGGCCAAGCAGGACAACTACCCGGCCCGTTCGGTGTACAAGCTCAAGGAAGCGGACAAACGGTTCAAGCTGTTGCGTCCCGGTCAAAAGGTGCTGGATCTGGGCGCGTCGCCGGGGTCGTGGTCGCTGTACGCCGCCGGGAAAGTCGGTCCCTCGGGCCGTTTGCTGGCCCTGGACCTGAACCCGCTGACCATCGACCTGCCCGAACAGGCGCTGTTCATGCAGGGCGACGTTTTCGACGAGTCCGGGGACGGCTATCGCCTGATCCTGGAAACGGCCCCGTTCGACGTGGTGCTCAGCGACATGGCGCCCCGCACCACGGGCGTCAAGTTCGCGGACCAGGCCCGCTCCCTGGACCTGGCCGATCAGGCCCTTGCACTGTGTAAAGCTTGCCTGATAAAGGGCGGCTCGTTCGTGGTCAAGTTCTTCGAAGCCCAGGAAGCCAAGCAATTGTTGGATGAAATGCGGACCGTCTTTTCGCGGGTGCAAGGCTTCAAACCCAAAAGCTCCCGGGCGGAAAGCAAGGAAATGTTCTACATTGCCACCGGGAAGAAGTAGGCGGCCTTTCGTGACATCTCAAGATTTTTTGCAGCTATCCCAGGGCATTTTTGTCCTTTCACTACGGGCGCTCTGAATCGTGATCGAAATCGTGATTGAAATCGATTTCTGGTAACTTTCCGATTTCGATAGTGATTTCGATTTGGATGATTGCTGGCCCCCCTTGGATGTTTTCTTTGAACATGCTGCAATCTACAGCTTTGAAATTATAGAGGTTTTGCAGAGAGCAAAGCGGGCTTGGCAGCTACCCGGCAGACTTCATTCCACAAATCAATCGATTAGAGAAGGATACTCCATGGCAGGACACAGCAAGTGGAAGAACATCCAGGCCCGCAAGTCCGTGCAGGACAAGAAGCGGGGCAAGGTATTCACCAAGGTGACCAAGGAAATCATGCTCGCGGCCAGGCAGGGCGGCGGTGATCCGGACAGCAACGCCCGGTTGCGAACGGCCATTTCCGCGGCCAAGGCCGTTAACCTGCCCAAGGACAAGATCGACACGGCCTTGAAAAAAGGAACCGGCGAACTGGGCGGCGAGGCCCTGGACGAGATCACCTACGAGGGCTACGGGCCGGGCGGGGTAGCTATTCTCGTGGACGCGGCCACGGACAACCGCAACCGGACCGTGGCGGACGTGCGGCACATCTTTTCCAAGAACGGCGGGAACCTGGGCGAATCCGGCTGTGTGGGCTGGATGTTCGACAAGAAGGGCCTGTTCACCTTCAACCGGGCCGACCATACCGACGAACAGCTGCTGGAGATCGGGCTGGAAGCCGGGGTGGAGGACATCCGCGAAGATGGCGACGTCTGGGAGGTCAGCACGTCTCAGGAGCATTTTCAGGCCGTGCAGGAGGCTTTTGCCGCGGCCGGACTGACCCCGCTCAGCGAAGAAGTGACCATGGTCCCGCAGAATCTGGTTCCGGTGGACGTGGAGACCGGACGCAAGGTCATCCGGCTGATGGATCTCCTGGAAGACTACGACGACGTTCAGAACGTCCACGTCAACTGTGACTTTCCGGAAGAATTAATGCAGGATGAATAGCCGACCAAGGGCGATTCCCGTGTCGGATCAGGAGGAATGGGATTGATCGTCCTGGGGATCGATCCCGGATCGCGGATCACCGGGTACGGATTGATCCGCGAGGTTTCCGGCCGGCTTTCCCTGGTCGACGCCGGGACTATCCGGACCATCGCGGACGCTGGGATGGATGTTCGCCTGGGCCAGATTTTTTTTGGACTCGTGGAGATTATCTCCCAGCACCGGCCCGCCAACAGCGCCATTGAGAACGTGTTCCAGGCCCGCAACCCGTCTTCCGCGCTCAAGCTCGGTCAGGCCAGGGGCGTGGCCATCGCGGCCTGCGCCCAGGGACGGGTTCCGGTGTTCAGTTACGAGCCGACCATGATCAAGAAGAGCATCGTGGGCGTGGGCCGGGCGGAAAAATCCCAGGTGGCCTTCATGGTGGCGCGGCTTCTGGGAGTGTCCAAGCCGGACTGGGCCGTGGACGCCAGCGACGCCCTGGCCGTGGCCATCTGTCACGTCAACCAGCAGCGCTTTTTGCGTCTGGCCGACGGGAGTCGAGTTCATGGCTGAATCCCATACTCTTCATCCCCGCGAAGGCGGGCATCCAGATCATGCTTGCCCGGCTACTGAGCAGTTCGCGGTTGCCGCCTCCCTCGGCGGTTTCTTCGTCATTTTTTTCTTCTTTTCACCCGTTCGAGGCATTCATGATCGGATACCTGCAAGGCCGGGTTCTGCAAAAAGTTCCTAAGGGCTGCATTCTGGCCACCTCCGGAGGGGTGGGATACGCCCTGGTTTTGCCGGTGCGGGAGATTCAAAATCTACCCGCCCCTGGAGACGAGGCCGCCTATTTCGTCTACACGCTGGTCCGTGAGGACGCCCTGGAACTGTATGGCTTCGCGACCTGGGAAGAGCGGGCCGCCTTTGAGGTCATGCTGAGCATTTCCAAGCTGGGTCCGAAAACCGCTCTGGCGATCCTCTCCCACTTCGACCTGGCCTCCCTGCGGGAAACCGTGGCCAAGCAGGACGGCTATTCCCTGGCCAAGGTTCCGGGCATCGGCCAGAAGACCGCTCAGCGCATTCTCCTGGAACTGCAAGACAAACTGAAGATCCTGCCCGCGGCTCCGCGCCAAGCCGAAGCGGCTTCCGGCCCATCCTGGGTTCGGGGCGACATCCTGGCCGGGTTGGTCAACCTTGGCTACTGCGAAGCCGAAGTCGCTCCGCTGGTGGACGCGGCCTTGCGGGACGAACCGGACCTGGCTCCCGGCGAGGTGATTCGGGTTGTGCTGAAAGGGATGGCGTCCAAGAAATGAATTCGAGATCAACCCGAAACAACGGTGAAGGCTCCCGAACCGTTTTGCAATGGTTCCGGGGCGACTATGGAGAGGCGCGGCAGACGCGCAAAGAAGCACTATGACCCAGGCTCAAGCCTTGCCCCAAACGTTGCCCGTTGAAGAGACCATCCGTCCGAAGCGACTGGATGACTTCATTGGGCAGGACGATCTGCGGGCTAATTTGCGGGTTTTCCTGCAGGCGGCCCGGGATCGCGGACAGGCCTTGGACCACACTTTGTTTTACGGTCCTCCGGGGCTTGGCAAGACCACCCTGGCCCAGATCATGGCCAACGAACTGGGGGTGAATCTTGTGACCACATCCGGTCCGGTTCTGGAGCGCAGTGGGGACTTGGCCGCCATCGTGACCAATCTGGGGCGTCAGGATCTGCTGTTCATCGATGAAATTCACCGCATGCCGGCCAGCGTGGAGGAGATTCTCTATCCGGCCATGGAGGATTTCAAGCTGGATCTGATCATCGGTCAAGGGCCGGGCGCGCGTACCGTGAAGATCGATCTGGAACCCTTCACCCTGGTCGGGGCCACGACCCGCCTCGGATTACTGACCTCTCCGCTGCGGGATCGCTTCGGCGTGATTTCCCGGCTGAATTTTTACAACGAGGCGGAGCTGGCAACCATCATCCGGCGGGCCGCGGCCCTGCTGTCCGCGACGATCACCGACGACGGCGCATTGGAGATCGGCCGCCGCGCCCGGGGTACGCCCCGGATCGCCAACCGCCTGCTGCGTCGGGTTTGGGATTTCGCTTCGGTGCAGGGCGGCATTCAAATCGACGCCCGGTTAGCCCAGGAGGCCCTGGGCCGGATGGACGTGGACGCCCATGGCCTGGATCAGATGGACCGGCGCATCCTCAGCGCTCTGATCAAGCAGTTCCAGGGCGGTCCGGTGGGGGTCAAGACCCTGGCCGTGGCCTGCTCCGAAGAGGTCCGGACCATCGAGGACATCTACGAGCCGTACCTGATCCAATGCGGGTTCATCAAACGCACGGCCCGCGGCCGCGTAGCCACGGCCCAGGCTTTCGCCCACCTCAAGGAACGCGTCCCTCAAGCCTTCGCCGCTCGTGAGCAGGGAACGCTGGATTTTGAATAAAGGAAATTCATGTCTCAAGCCCGACTTAACGTCCGCCTACTGTCCATGACCCCCGACGCGTTGTCCGTGATCTACGCCGCGTTTCGGCAGTGTTACAGCCCTGGGTATGTGGGTGAGCTTTGGCCGAGGCTGGTGGGTGGGGAGGTGGATGTCGCGGAGCAGGCCCGTTTCGTCGCGGACGTGATGGAGTCCGGCCATCACAGCCCGGTGGAGCACGTCAGCTTCACCTTTGCCGTGGAAGGGGTTTCCCGGGCCTTGACCCACCAACTGGTGCGTCACCGGCTGGCCTCCTATTCCCAGCAAAGCCAGCGCTACGTGAACGAGAGCGGGTTCGAATACGTTCTGCCGCCCCAGATCGCCAAGATTCCGGAAGCCAGGGAATTGTTCGAGGAATTCATGGCCCGGACCGCCCAGACCTACGGGCGCTTGCGGGAACTGCTCCAGGCCCATGGCCGCAAGGGGGCCAAGGCCAACGAGGATGCCCGGTTCGTTCTGCCCCAGGCCGCGGAGAGCAAAATCGTCCTGACCATGAACTGCCGCAGCCTGCTGCACTTCTTCGCCCTGCGGTGCTGCGAGCGCGCTCAGTGGGAAATTCGGGCCATGGCCAAGAAAATGCTGGTCATTTGCCAAGAGCAGTTGCCGGTCGTGTTCCAGCACGCCGGGGCACGCTGCGTCGGTCTGGGATACTGTCCTGAAGGGGAGCGCTTTACCTGCGGCCGCTACCCGTTGCAGCCGAAGCCGTCTCAATCCGGCGGATAATCACTCCCCTCGTTCTTCGCCTTCGTTCCGATCGTCCTTCCCTGCGAGAGTTTTTTCCGCGCAGTGTTGATCCACGGCGTTGACCGGTCCCAGCAAGTAGCGCAACTGGGCTACGGATCGTCCCGTCCGCCTAGCCAGTTCCTGGAGAGCTTCGAATTCCGGCCGTTCGTATCGTTCACCTTCCATTCCCACTTGCTTGACCGGCAACGCGCCCATGGGCGTCTCGGCAACGACCTCGCGCCGGGCCAGGACGACCCGTTCCAGGCGTTGGCGACGTACGCCCAGGGTTAGTGTCTGCCGAAAAACGGCTTGCTGCACGGCGGCGGCGTGTTTTGGTCGGCAGAGCACCTGAAGCTGCCCGCCTGGACGATTTTTCTTCATCATTCCCGGAAGAAACAGAACATCCAGCGCACCGGCCTGGAATAACGCCTCGAAACAGCCCCCCAATTCCTCTCCGGTCAGATGGTCGATGTTCGTGGAGAACTGGACGATCTCTTCCGTGCGCTCCAATCCCGCGTTCGGCAATCCTTTCCCATTGCCTGAAAGGGAAGGGGAGTAGAGCAGGCAGCGCAAAGCGTTGGGCTGGGCGGGCAAGTCCATGGTGCCGAGCCCGATGCCGCATTGCAGCAGTGTGCCCTGAGGCCCGGGACGAAATTCGTCCACCAGTTGGTCCACAAGCAACGCCCCGGTGGGGGTGATCAACTCCATTGTGTGGTCCGTGCTGAAAACGGGTTTACCGTGGAGCAATTCCACCACCGCCGGGGCGGGCAAAGGCAAGAGGCCGTGGGCGCAGCGCACCTGGCCTCGAAACCAGGGCAGCGGTCCGGCATGAACGGTGGTTATTTCCAACTCGTGCAGTCCCCAGAAGGTCCCGACAACATCGACCACGGTATCCACGGCGCCGACTTCATGAAAATGGATGACCGACGGATCAACGCCGTGAACCTTGGCCTCCACTTCGGCCAGCCGCTCAAAGGCCCGCCTGGCGCGTCGGCCCACATCCGGAGGCAGGGCCAAGCCGTCCAGAAGCTCCAGGATTTCCGGGAGACGGCGCAACGGCTGCGTGGCATTCGACCGTATTTCCAATCGTTTCCCGGCAAGTCCGCACCGGACATCGTGCACCGTGCGCAGGTCTACGTCCATTCCGGCCTGGTGAAAAATCCGTTCCAGGTCGGTGATGCCCAATCCAAGATCAATCAAACCGGCGAGCAGCATATCACCGCTGATCCCGCTGGGGCAGTCTAAATACAGTGCTTTCATGGTTTCCTTTCCAAGGCTGAACTGGTATGTCTTTTCATGCGGTTGATGTCGGTCTTTCGGCCCGTGGCGGGCGCGACGCGCAGTCCGTGAAACAACGGCGTCCCGACGACACGGATCTCAATGTCTCATCTTCCAAGGAGGAACTATCCATGCTGATCAGTGACTGGATGACCAGGGAGGTCATTTCCGTGGAACCGGACGTCTCTATGATGAAGGTTTCCAAGATCATGAAGGAAAAGCGCATCCGACGCCTTCCCGTGGTGGATGCCGACAAGAAATTGCTCGGCATCGTCACGGACCGGGATATCAAGGAAGCCTCGCCGTCCAAGGCCACCACCCTTGACATCCACGAGCTGTACTATCTCCTTTCGGAGATCAAGGTCAAAGACATCATGACCAAAAAGCCCTTCACCGTCCTGCCGGAGGACACCATCGAACGAGCGGCCCTGGTCATGATGGAAAAAAGGGTCGGCGGCCTACCCGTGGTCGACGCTCAGGGCAAGATTGCCGGGATCATTACGGAGAGCGACATCTTCAAGGTGCTGATTGCCATAACCGGAGCGCATTTCGGTGGAGTTCTGCTGGCGTTCAAGCTGCCCAACACTGAGGGCAGTCTCAAGGAAGTGCTCGAAGCGTTGCGCCACGAACAGGCTCGGATCATCAGCATCCTGACCTCTTACGGTCAGCAGGAGGAAGAAGGCTATCGACAGGTGTACGTCCGGATTCAAGACCTTGAAAAGAACGTCCTGGACGCCTTGTTGGAGAAATTGAAACAATTCGAATTGTTGTACTGGGCTAGGGAAAATCTGCATCCCGTAAAATAGATGCGGAGATCACGGGCGCTCCGACGGCTTTGATGCGGGGCGTGAGTTGTTGGAGGCCAGGAAAGGGCAAAACTCCAGCGCCTCGGCGGTGGTTCGATGGACGACGTGTCCAGCTGGAGAGCGGTCGCGGTGATACAAAATCAAGGGGGCCTCGACGGACAAACCAGGGTTGCCCCCTTTTCTGGTTTCCAGCAAAAGCAAGGAAGCCGGTTTGTTTTGGTGGGGATGGACCAGGCGCAGGCGTTTCGGTGCGAGCTTGGCGGCCGCGAGATGGCCGAGGAGCCGTGGGAGATGCTCCGGCAGATGGACCATGTAGAGCCGCCCCCTGGTCGCCAAGGCCAGTGACGCCGCTTTAAGGAAGTCCTCAATGCGTGTGCCGGTTTCAAACATCGCGGATTGTTTTGCCGGGTTGGACGGCATGCGTCCATGGCCGACCGGCCGATATGGAGGATTGCAGAGCGCTGCGTCAAAGCTGCCGGGTCGGAATCCCGGAATTTCGTTCATGGCCGCGACGTTGCCGATAACCGGAGTGAAGCGGGTCCCGAAATCGAGCTTCTCGGTATTGGCTTGGGCCGCGGCGACCATCTCTCGGTTGCTGTCTACCCCGAGAACATGAAACGATTCCCCTGGGGAACGCTCTTTCGGATCAATAAGGAGGAGGCCCAGGCTGATCACGCCGCACCCGGTCCCCAGGTCGATGACCTTTCGATGTTGGCGACCGGCCGCGAAACAGGCAAGCAAAAGGGCGTCGATGGAAAATCGAAAGCCTTGCTTCGGCTGGACCAGTCCTCGCGGAAAGGAGCGACGATGCGGATTGGGGTCGTCTTGGAAGCTCATGGAGTCTTGCCTGCTTTCCGCGAAATCGAAATGGGCGGCTCGCTGGATCGGTATTCAAGAACCACGGTAATGCTAGGAACAGCTTGGGTGAGCGTGTCCTATGAGTGTGCCTGGTGAGTATGTCTGCTGAGTGCGTCCGGCGAAAATCAAAAAGGGCAGAGAAGATAGCTCCTCTGCCCCTTGAAGTTCTGGTGGAGACGGGGGGATTCGAACCCCCGGCCTCTGCCTTGCGAAGGCAGCGCTCTCCCAACTGAGCCACGCCCCCTGTTCGAAAGAAGAGTAGCCTA